>CAJBSZ010000494.1 GCA_903958395.1 uncultured bacterium
GCACATTGGTCACGCTCTCCCCGTATTTTTCCAGCCACGGGCCGGTGGCCTTGCCGGGCTTGGGCTGGCCGTCGAGCATCGGCGGCAGGCCGAACAGATAGTTCCGGTCTGCACAAGCAACCTGAACCAACGTGCGGATGCGGTTCTCAGGCGAGGACAGGTCCACCACATCGGCGGCACGCGCCGAGGGAGTCACTTTGAGCTGCTGTACTTTTCCATTTCTATAAGTGCATTCGACCGTCGTGTTGTTGGCAGCATGCAGTTTGAAGTCCACATCCCAATCCTCCGGCCATGCCGGGAGCAGGAGGATTTTCGTCCCATCGCTTTGCACAAGCATGCTCTGGAGGGCATTGGCGCAATTGGCCCCGTGGTCGCAGTCGGGCGTGGCGTCCATCTTGAATTCCCAGAAAGCAGGAAAACGGGGACGCACGCAATCGATGGGGTAAGCGCTAGCCTCATCCTGTTCAAACCAGTTGCTGAAGCGGTCGTTGAAGTTGATGCTCGCCAGCCGGGCCGCTTCGCGCGGCAGTCCGAGATACGCCGCCTGCACCGGGGCTGCCTGCCAGCCGCCGGTTTCCACGGCCTGCTCGTCGCGCGTCCCATCCAAACTGGTCGTGCGGACATGGAACGACTGCCGGGCCATTGCCAGACGCTCCGGGGTGTTCAGCCATGCCTGGCGAAAAGGATAGACCGAATACAATTCCGGGGTTTCGCAGATCACGCGACCCGGGTTGTATTCCTGTCCGACCGCCAGCAAATCCATCCCCTTGATGCGGCGCACCGGCAGATCCGGAACAATCTCCAGCAGCCGCTTAAAATTGGCGCGGCGGGTCCTGTCGATGTCAAACGAAAGCAATTTCCCGAGCACGAAGCGCATCGCTGTGACTTCGGTGTTCGGGTTGGTGGAGTTTATGAAGGTTTCCACCGTCCCCGCCGGAAACATTACCATCTTGCCCCGGCCGTCGCGCTTCGGGTAGTGCCGTTCATAAAAGAGCAGCGACTCATCGGCCCACGGCAGGAGGATTTCCTCCAGGAACTTCCGGTCCCGGGTATGGTCGTAATAGTCGCACATCATCGCCGTGGTCTCGATCGTGGCCAAGTAATGATAGATCAAATGCGCCGGCAACTTGGGATAACCCCACACGCCCACGTTATACCACTGGCTTGCTTCATAGATGAATGCCCCCTCGTGCTTGAACGTCTTCTTGCACCGGTCGCGGCAGACCTCCAGTCCGTCGCGAACAAATCGCATCCCGGGCAACATGGTGTCGAAATCGCCGCGGGCAGCCATGGACCAGTAGGGATGGCGCGTGTTCTGCCACATGCACGGCAGACAGTTCCACGGCCGGCAATCGGCGTTGCGTGGAGCGGTCAGTTTCGGGCCACCTTGTTTCGACCCCACCGGCACGTCCATCAGGAAAAGCGAGCCGTTGAAGGGCGGCGGGACAGGTCCGCGGCCTGCGGCAGCCTGGCAGAAACGTTCAAGGGCATATCGCTGGGTGATCTGGAACGCATTGGTCTGGGGCGGGACAAACCGGTAATCCTTGAAAATGGATGGGGACACCGGGAACTGCACAAACCGGTACTGGTCGAGATCGACCGGGGCAGTCCCGCATCCGGTCACGAAAATGTGGCTGCGCTCCCAGAACGCCTTCCACCAGACGCAATGGGCCTCCCAATCCGACCCGACTGGCTTTTCAATCTCCGCAAGCCACGCCTCCGGCGTCGGCGTCTGGCGGGAAAGGACCCGCACCGTCAGGTCGATCCGTTTGAGGTTCTTTGCGATCAGCGATCCCTTGTCATTGCGACCAAGCCCCTTCCGCACGAATCCCTCGCCCGAAAGACGGCAGCCAGAGGTGCGGTAAAGAAGCGGGTCGAGGTGGCGATTTGCGGCTACAAACTCAGGCGTGTTCTGTGCTTCGAACTTTTCGGCCCAAATACTGGTATCGTTACGGTAATACCACACAAGCCGGTTCTCCTGGTCCAATTGCTCAGCGGCTGAGCGGAGCGTCTCGAACGAGGCCGTCGCGGTCCGCACTGAGGCGGAACTGCCGGTCACGCGCAGAACCGGGTGGTTGGCGTCAATCCAGACTCGCAGGTCGATATCGCCAGCCGTAATTTCAATCGCGCCGTTGCGCAGCACGAGACGCTGGCTGAAGTGTGCCGTGTCGAGAGCCGGTTCAAACCGGACGCGCACCCTCCCCAGCTTCGGCAGCAGATGTTTGGAATCAAACGCATCACCCTTGGCCACGTAGAAAAGCAGATCACCATTCGGCTCGACCCAGACGTTAGCCCCCACGTCGCCATTCCCCAGCGGCATGGAGCCAAAGGAAGTCTGGCTCGGCGAATCCCACACAACGTTGCAGGCATCAATCCCCTCCGCGGCGCCTTCCTGCGCGCCCTGCGCGACACTGAACAGGCTTGAAACAAGCCCCATCACCACCAATCCTGTAACCCCGGTCTTCATGCTTCCCGTCCTTTCTTGTTCAAGTTTATTGGATTACCTTTATATATGCGGGGCCGACCAGGCCCGCCAAAGTGTTACCACGGTATCCGGTTGGGATGGTGGTGTAATGATTGGCCAGGGTGTTGCAAACCAACACTTCGATCCGGTTCTCGCCGGGTTTTGCCAGACCTGAAATATCAAACGTCCAAGGCGGCGACACACGCACCCCGGCTGGTTTGCCATTGATCCGAACCTCGGCTGAGGCGGCAACACTTCCCAGGTCAAGCGTGATCTGCTTGCCCTCCGGGAGACTGACGGTTTTGCGGTACCACGCGCCGCCGGAATAACTGGTCAACCCTTCATTCCGGGACCAATCTCCCAAGGCGAAGCGGCCCGGACCGCAATCCAGCCGGATCGGCTCAATGAGCGCCGCCCCTCCATAGCAACCGCGCTCCTGGTCAATCCGGATCAGAACCGTCACCGGCCCCATAGCCGGTTTCTCGAACTCGAATTTCTGGATTCCTAATTCTGGATTCTGACTTCTGCCTTCTGACTTCTTCTTCACGACCTCTCCCCCATCCACCCATACTCGCACCTTGCCCCGTGCCATCAGGGTGAAGCCTCGCAGACCGGGAGGCGAAACGAAGCGGTACCATCCAACCTGGCTCTTCACGTCGGGCTTCACGTCAAAGGGTAGCAGACCCGCATCGCTGATCCAGCGCGTAGCCAGTGGACTGGCCTTGAACTTCGGTTGCTGGCCCTCCGGAATGCGGACAACATCAGGTTCCGGCTCCACGGGCTCGGAGGTTGAAACCGCATAGTAGGTGCGGCCCGCCTTACTCTTGTCGTAAAGCAGCGCCAGAGAATTCGCGCCAGCCTTCAACCGCAATTCCCCGCCGGTTACCTCGACGCCGTTGAGCCAAACCTTGGAGGGCTTGACCGCGCCGATGTGCGCGTTCGCCGTCATATCGCGCGGCGCCCGGACAGTTGTCCAGTACCAGGTATCGGATTGGGCAGCCTTGTAGGATGTATTTCCCCAGGGCCTGCTGTCCGCAGTACCAACCACAAGAAACTCATCATGAACCCTTTCCTTCAGCCCGTGGTGGCCCTGGGCGCCGGGTTCGTTTTCAATTCCCCACCGCCATGAAAACTCCCACGGCTTGCCATCCCCGGGAGGAGCGGACAAATCTGCGGTCATACCGGCTCCCTTGATGAACTGGGGGCCGAACGACTGGGTCACTTTACGCCACGGTCCATTGGTGGTGTCGCCCTCACAGTACCAGAGTTGGCGGACCTCGGCGCCAATCAGCGAAGGCGTGGGAGGCCAGTGAAAGTCACCGTAACGGTTGTCAGAGGTCGGCTGCAGTTCGAAGTCCCAGTCGCCGTCCAGTGAGACAGGTAGGGCGGCCAGGCTCTTGGCCGCCGCGGCGCGCAAGGGCCTGCGCGCCCTACCAGGGCTGAAGACGATCAACTGGATTTCCTTTTCCGTCAAAGGCAGAGCCAGTTTTGTGATCCCGCCTTCCTGCGACACCACAGGAAGCGGTCGTGACGTGCCGGTCCAGGGATCCCAGAGTTCGACCTTGCCGATGGCGCGGAAGGAAACATTGGTCCCTTTCGGCGCGTTGTAGATGGCATAGAGGTCGCGCGGTCCGAGTTTGCGGTGCTGGAGATAACCCGGGCCGTCATAGTCGCGTTGCGGCAACGCTGCCAGCGTTGCCTTCAGGATATCCGCCATAGGACCGTTGGGAAACAGTTCCTTCACCATCGCCGCCACTTCGGGATCGTCACGACCGATGCGGTCGCTGGCCTCGGGCAACGCGCCCGCGGCCAGCACGATGCCACCCGCCCGATGGAACTCCAGCGCCTTCTGGAGCGTGGAATGCCGGATGGCCTTCATCGCCGGAAGCACCAGAACACGGTAGGCCTCGCCGGAGACATGCATTTCCTTGCCCAACACCTTGGCCCGGTCCAGTGATTCGAAATCCATGAAATCGAAATCAACGGACTTGTCGTAGAGCTTTTGCCCGGATGAAAATGCCGCCTGCACCGCATCCTGCCCACCCATTCCCGCCTCCATCGGCGCGACCGGATACAGGATGGCCACATCACAACGGTGATGGCCCTGGGTGAGCAGGTAACTCAGCCGCTGGACGCAATCCATGAACCCGCGCATGTGTTTCCAGTAAGGCATGCGGAAGGTGTTGTCCGGCGGCGCCCATTCCCACCACCCCCCGTGCGTGGAGTAGTACATTCCGTGAAACGAAAGCAGATTGTAGCCCATGATAAAGTTTGCGAATGTGGCGTCCACAACGCCGGCGGATGTGGTGCCCCAGCCGCTGCCATAAAAGCCTTCGAGCCAGACGCGCGGTCGCTGGTACAGGTGGGCCATCGAACTGGCGACCTTGGCCTTGATCAGGTTCTTGCCCAAGTGCGGCTGATCCGTGCCCGGTCCCTGATTCCAGCGCTGGGTCCGGAAATAATCGCCGAATTCCATAACATTCTGACCGCGTCCGCCATGGTCGCAACCCATGGTCATGCCGCGCTTCTGGTGCCAGTCAAAGACAGGCTCAAAAAAACCCTCCTCGGTCATCGCCACCTTGACATCGCTGTAGTCCATCCGGATTTTTGGCGTGCGCGGACCGATCTCCATAAACAACGCGGGAAGCTCGGGGACAATGTCGTACCCCTTGCGCTTTTTGAATTCATATCCAAAACGTTCATCCCAGAGATTTCCGCTGACTCCAAATCCCAGTTCGTCGGAAAAGAAGAAATTCAGCCCTTTACCACCCTCCCCGGGGAAATGGTCTTCAAACTGGCCAAAGAACTTCTTCGCGTAGACTTGACCCGACTCCGGATGCATGGGATCAAGCGACCGGGAATTCGCCTTCACCACAATAGAGACCGGGCCCATCTTGCCGTCCTTGCCCGGGAGGTTGGTCGTTACCAGCGCGCCCGGCGTGGTTCCGTTGACCATCTGCAGTAACTTGCCGCACATATCCGGCCGTTCACGCAAGATCTCGTCCATCATCCACCCCTGACCGATGCCCAGGGTATAATCGCTGAGGCTGATGCCCGCCCCCTGTTGCTTCGCCTCCTGCATAAACCAACCGGTCAGCTTCCACCAGTCATCCGACAACAGCGGCGGCTCGCTCGGCAGCGACAATCCGGGGCCGAACCCACCGGTCCCCATGCCATGGGCATAGTTGATCTGATAGCCGGAAATGCCCATGCCTTTCATCTGTTCGAGGATCCACCCCAGACGCTCCTGTGTAAGCGGATCACCCAGCCACCAGAAGAACGGCACGACACCAAAACCCGCCGGGGGGTTCTGAAAACCCGGAGCGACATCGAGATCCAGGGCCCGGTTTGCCTGCCCCACGGCCCACACGGGTACCGGACTGACATTGGCGGGATCACTGAACGCCAAATCGCCCGCCCCGGCCAGCGGGATACCGATAAGACTCAGACATACAAGATAGGTTTTCATTTTGTCTCCCCAGGATTCATCACGCTGACCCCCATGAGACCTAAGACCACTTCCTGCGAAAGTGTTTCCAGGGTTACATCCCTGAGTTCGACCTCCGGGCGCAACGTCCAGCCATAGACCATGGCCCGGCAGTTCTTACCAAGCTGAACCTGGGGCGGCGGCTCTTTCGGCAGGGCAAAGCCGTCCTTCTTGTAGTCGTAGTCTATACCAAAGGGTAACATCGACCAGAAGTTCCAGGGAGGAACGAGATCGAGGCGCTCCTCCTTACCGTCGGCGTACCGGAAGGTGATGACGGCATTGGGTATCCGGCCCTGCATCGGGTTGGTGCTGCCGCAGATGAGCAGCCAGAGCGCCTCGCCTTTCTTGCCGACTGGAATGGTGACCTTCCTCGGCCAGTTGTCCCAGAGGCTTGTGAAGGCGATGTTTTTTCCTTCGCGAGGTCGCTCGAAGACAGC
>CAJBSZ010000495.1 GCA_903958395.1 uncultured bacterium
ATGTTAATATACAATCCATTTCTCTTTCCGGAGCGAACATGGACCGCGGAGATTTCACCGCGCTTTACTTTCTGCAACACCGTATGACGTGAGACGCGAAGGAGCCTCATGGCGTCAACCATCGGTACATAACCTTCCGGGACTGTTTCGACGAAGCGCTCACGGATTTCCTTGCTGACGCGAATGCGCCACGGCGCACCGGGAGTGATCTGTTCCCCAGCGACGAACCCATCGGCAAGCCAACGATGCAAGGTAGATGTGGCGATTCCAAGGATCTGTGCCGCCTTGGTGACCGTCACCAGTTCACCTTCCTCAGGGCGCATGTTTGGCTCAAATCGAGGGATCTTCCAGTACCTTCGCAGATTCCCCACTTTACCCTGCGTGAAACGATCTCCGAGAGCTGTCTGTCTGCCTTGCCGGTTTAGAATGCCGGCTATGATCGCATCAGGGTAATGGACCGCAAGGCGGCGTACAAGATCGATGGTTTCCTCATCGGTGCGTATGGGAGGGATGAACCGGTTCTTCAGGCCGACATCGAGATCTAAGACTGCCCCTCCCTTCCATCGTAAAGTTACGTGGGCCGAGGACTCTACCACGGCAATATTCACTTCTTCAAGAAGGCTGTGGAGCAGTTCTTTCCGATCTCGGTCAGTGGTGGTGGCTGCTTCCCATACCCTCTTGAGATCCGATCCCAAAGCGATTATCCGTATTCGCTCTCCGTCCGTTAACGGGCCGGGACGCTGCCCCCTCCGCCGTGTGAGTTCGGTTTCGGCTAAAGCAAGTTCACCGAGCTTTTTCTCCCATTCGGCTTCAAGCGAGCGGGCCACAAGGCGGTTCTCCGGTTCCACGGACCGGTAGCGGCGTTCCGCACGTTCGCTCTCGAAGCGGATCCTTTCGACCTTAAGGCGCCATTGGGTGTATGCGCCTTCATGATCCGCTTCGATATTTTTTTCGGCGATCAGCGCGGCGTCGATACCGGCAGGAGTGATCGCGTCGAGGAAAGCTTGCGATACCGCTTCATCGATCCGTACTCCTCCAACCCTGAGACAATGGAGTCCCCTGCCATTGGCAATATTGCTGGCGGCACAGTAGTAACCCGGGGTAGAATGTCTGCCTTGGTAATAGACTCTTAAACGACGGCCACACCGACCGCAGGTGGCGATGCCTTGGAGGAGTGCCGACCCTTCTCTGATCGCGCCGGTGGCCTGATGAGAAGTGGGATGGATATTTTTAGCGATCCGGTTTTGGTTCATCTCATAGGTTTCCCAGTCGATAAAGCCCTTATGGTGGTTACAGATCAGGACTGCCCACTTTGACCGAGGTACGTGGCGGACTCGTTTTCGTAGATGTCCGGCCTGATCTACATAGCGCTCTTGGTGCGTTTTACCATAAGCATACGCGCCTGCATAGACCGGATTGGTCAGAACTTTATGAATACCAGTATAGGTGGGGCTGATCCATTGAATATCAGCGGAATAATTTGAAGAGGGGAATGAGATGTTCTGGGAACGTAACCAGATCCACACCTGTCGGACAGAGCCTACTTCTGAGAACTTCTCGAAGACGCAGCGAATGGCGTGAGTGACTGCCTCATCGGGATGGAAGAGGACCTCGCCGTCCTCATCACCCCAGACAAATCCTACAGGAAGTCCTCTTCGCAGTTCTCCCCTCGCAGCTTTATTACGGATGCCCCCTTCGAGTCTGGCGCGAATTACATGGAGCTCAGCTTCTGCCATGGTTCCCTTCAATCCGAGCAGCAGACGGTCGTTGAAGAGTCCTGGATGATAAAGCCCGTCTTCATCTCCTATGAGGGTGTCGGTGACGCCGCACAGATCCAGCAGGCGGTACCAGTCGGCATTGTTGCGGGCCACCCGTGAGACTTCGATGGAGAGAATAAGCCCGACGTGTCCCAGGGCGACTTCAGCGGTCATCATGGCGAAGCCATGACGCTCTGATGTTCCAGCGCCTGAACGGGCAAGGTCTTCATCGACAACCTTGACCTGTGGTTGAGGCCAGCCCAACCGGAGTGCCCTTTCCGTGAGTTTGTACTGCCGATCCGTGGATTCCCTATTATGCTGTACTTGGGCGGTTGTCGACTGGCGTACATAAACGTAAACGCACCGATCTAAATGTGAAGGCTTGATTTTATCACTCATGGTTTTCCTCCTGCGGTTCCGGGCGAACCGCCTTGCCGATCAGTCTCGACAGTATGGTGATTACCATTTTTTGGGTCTCGGAATCGAGACCTTCCCAGATGTTTAGTTGTTCCTCTTCTGGCCAAAGGGGCAGTTGCCGTTGCACGTTTTCTCTCCTCCTTTGAAGTGATTTGCTCTGAAGCATCAAGTTTGCGGAGGAGAGAGTCAACAACTTTACATGTATGGAGGAGATTGGGAATCGACCCGATTGTCGCCGAAGATCGGTGGTCGGAACGAGAGGGGTGGGGCTCCAAGTCGGTCCATGCCGCAGGGATAAGCGAACGGCTTCCATCCGGAAGAACCAGGCTTAGGAGCAGTGTCCCGTTTCGGTGTGTTTGGTCATATATCTCCAAGGTCTGCCCTTGGAGGGGATGTTGTTCACGAACGATCGTGACTTTCGAGGGCAAACCCTCGATGTGGGTAGTATGTCGTAACTTCCTTCGATACCATACCGCACGACAAACTGACGCAATTAGTGGCCAAGCGTATCGTGGATAAGCAGATACTGAAACTTATCAAGATGTGGCTCAAGGC
>CAJBSZ010000496.1 GCA_903958395.1 uncultured bacterium
GCCGAGAACCGGCCAGCCCACCCGGGCATCGGCATCGAGCACAAAGTGGATCCGGCCGGCCGGCTCGACATTTTCGAATGCAGGACGGGTAACGCCTTAGCCCGTGGAGATGCAGACCGAGTTCAACTCGCCACTCCCCTTGAGTTCAACGGCATAATCGTTGTTTGCCAGACGCAGGGTCTTTTCCCCGGCCCCTGCGCCGCGCCGCTGTTTCCGGCTGCGAAACGCGCATACCAGTGTGGCGGCGACAAATACCACACCCCATGCCAGCCACCCCGGCTCAAGGGTTCCACTTGCTGATTGCAGCGCACTCCCATTTCTGAAGACCTGCTCCCACTGGTCACCCTTCGGCAGATAAAAAGGAATCAGCAGCGGCGCCCATGTGGTGAAACGCTTCACGCCTTCGGGAATGAACCGCGCGGTGGCATCCTTGCCGACAAAGGTGGCACAGCGCGTGTCGAGTTTATCCATGCCCAGGAAGGACAGGTTGACAAGCGTGGCGACACGCAGGCCCATGTGGTCAAGCCAGATGAGGACCTGAAACCAGGAGAAGCCGATAATCCAACTGAAGACAGTCAGGCTCCAGGCCGTGAACGCCGTCGACCCCATCGTCAGGCTGTTGACGGTGGCGAAGACCGTGCGGATCAGACCGTCCTGATTATACCAGGTGGCCTCAGCCATCGGGCGCAGGAAAGTGAAGATGACGGGTGCCATCCACAGACCCCATCGGAGAACAAACACTGTACCATCGACCAGATCGACCACGCCGTCACGCGTCGTGAGGCGTTTAATGCTTGAGGCATCCCGATTGATAAGCGCGGCCAGAAAAGCCTTGTTAATGGCGAAGAGAGGCGCGGCAATCCCCCACCCGATCACGCCCATCAAGGCCTCATTGAACAGGATCTTGGCCCCACCGCCAGCAGGTGAAAGCTTGATCTGCCCCCACCGGCTTATAAGCGCCGTGAATTCGTTCGGAGCGGTGGTGCGGAGTTCCTGACAGCGGGTCACAATGGTATTGGGATCGAGGCCAAAGCTGGTGTAGAGCTTGAATTTGGTCGTCAGGATGGGAAGCTGCGAGGCATCGAAGTAGAAGCCGAGTCCCGCACCAATAAAGGCGCCAAGGCCACCCTCGATGAGATAGTAACGCCAGGACTTGAGGCCATAAAACAGGTCGCGCACGAGGCTGACGCCTCCAAACGCGGCAAACCCGAAAATCGCGCCGTAGCCGATACGCATGCCGGTCGCCATGGAGGCGAACTCAATCTGAAGTCCGACGGCGAAGGCAAGACCGGCAATGAGGCCACGGGCATAGAGCACGGGATCCTTGCAGGCATTGGCGGTACGACCAAAAAACGATTGCGAGCCATCAAAGGTTTCGATGATGGTCTTGGCCACCGGGAACGCGATGGCCCCCACCAGCACAAAGCTGATGGACGTCCCCACCAGGCCGGTGCGCCCTATCAAGGCCACAAGTTGAAGCAAGCCCATCGCGACGCCGCCGAAAACGGCACCTTTCATCGCACCGGCAACAGCGGTCGCATGCACTGCCGGGCCCGCCGGCGGCTTGCCGCGCAGGGCGTCCAGAACCAGGGCCGTGAGCAGGAAGACAAGTCCCCACAGCGGGGCTTGTGAAAGTATCGTGGCGGCTATCGCAGCGAAGGGGGCCAACCAGACCGGCATCGCCTGCGAACCGAAATCGGCCACGAGAGGGGATAGGACGACCAGAACCGACAAGATGACCAGGAATATGTGAACCTTGGCATCCCGGAGCGGTTTCTGGCGTGTAACAAGCGACGCTGCATTGGCTATGAACTCGGCAAAGGCCAGGACCAGTGCGGCCTGCCACCAGATGGCCCCGGCAGTCTGCACCGCGAACAGCAGGCCAAAGGCAAATGGAGTGGCGGCAATCACGATGACGCCGATGACGCCGATCGGCTTCTTGTGAGCCGACAGGCAGTAGGCGTTGGCCGCGTGGTAGATGAACACGAACAGCGCAGCGCCAAAGGCGCTCAACTGACCGAATGTGGCCAGGGCTGACGGGGCCTGCCACACGGCGGCCTTGCTGGCCGCAAGGGCCAGAAGCCCGGTAAACAGCGCATGCCTGAACGCCTCGCCTGCCCGAAGCGGTTTCCCCACGAGGGCCAGTTTAAGAAGGGCGGCAATGGCCACGCCGGCCGCGGCAAAACACAGGGGAAGACAGGCGAACCGGTAAACACCATAGACCGTGGCCAGAAGAAGGGTCGTAGCCAGGCCAAGCAAGGCATCCCGCGCTATCCCGCCAACGGGCTTGAACTTGATGAAGCCCAGAAGCATGGACAGCAATGCCACCAGCAGCACGCCGGTCATCTTCCCCGGAGCAGATAAGTTGAATTTCTGGAAAGGACTCAGCGTACTGAAGGTGACCTCCAGTTGGAGGCTTCCCACGGCGGGATCCGCACCGCCAACCCGCTGAAGTATCAGCACCACTTCGCTGAGCTTTCCCACGACCGCCCAATCGATGGCTTCCCGCATCACCCCTCGGGCCGGGACATCCATTGCCTGGACGCCGGCGGTTCCCTTGATTTCCAGTCGCATCGCGATTCCAGGAAGCGGCTTCCCTCCCGGCACCGAGACGGTGGCTGCAACCCGGTCCGCATCCCCATTTACAAGTGGGGCGGGATAATCCTTAGACCAGACGCCGGCGACGGCGTTGCCGGTAATCTTATAGTCGATGCGGCGGCCATCGGGCGCGACGTTCACCGTGGCGTCGCCCGTATTGAATGCCCCGCGCTGTCCGGCATCGGTAAAATGGACCTCCGCCCGCGTCACACCCGCCACCAGCAATCCCATCATGATCAACGTCTTCATCATGTCATTATTCCCCAGTTTCCCAGCCGATGGCCTCGAGCATCGGCCTGATTTCCGGATTCTTCATGAAGTACTTCCAGCACAGCCCTGAGCGGGCATTTTCGATCATGCACAGGATCGGGCCCTGGTTGATGGCGAGATATCCGTCGGAAAACCAGTCGCGCCCCAAATTGAAGGAGTCGTAGAAGCCGAACGGCCCCCATAAACGCCCCCCCAGCTGATGATAATAATATTTAAGGGTAGCCATCGACTCCTCGGGCGTATAGGGCATGGAACTGAGCGCTGCGGTCGGGGCAATGGTACCGTTATCCTTGATACCGGGCTGGCAGACCTTGTAGCCGTCGGGCGTGAAGCATGAAGTCAGTCCCCAGGCCAGGCTGCTGTAGCCCTTGAAATGCCCGGGATTGTCGAGGGCATACGCCTGATGGATCCTACTGATCTGCTTTGCGTTTTCAAAATAGTTGGCGAACTTGTCGCGCTTCCCGCGGGGGTCGAAGCAGACAAAAGAGTAGTGCGACAGGAACAGCGGCCCGCCCATGGGCGGGCCAACGGGCTGCTTGATGGAGTAGTAAGTCTGACCGTTGATGTAGGCTGGAAGGCTTGCCCAACCCTCATCATAGCACGACGCCGGAATGGGATGCGTCGGGGAGGCGATAGCCAGCAGGTAGGCAATCATGCACTCGTTGTAGCCGCGCACCTCGACGTTTTTCTCGAACCCATGGTTGGGCGACCAATGCCATAGCAGGGTCTTTCCCCCGTCCCCCTTCAGGAACCAATCCCATTCCACACTTTTCCAGAGGCGGGTGATGGTTTCGCGAACTTCCCGTTCTCCGGGTGTGTCCCGGTCGAAATATTGGCGGGCCGTGAGCAAGCCCTGCATCAGCAAGGCCGTTTCCACGATGTCGGCACCATCATCCTTCCGGGAGAACCGGATGCTCTTTCCGGTCGCACCATTAATCCAGTGCGACCATGCTCCATGGAAACGGTCTGCCTTTTCGAGGAATTTCGCAATGGTGAGGGTACGCACGCAGGCGGCTTCGCGCGTTACGAATCCCCGCTCCGCCCCAATCATGTTGGCCAACACTCCAAAGCCGGTCCCCCCGGCCGCACAGACTTGCCGAAATCTATAATAACTCTCGGGAACCATCCCGCTGACCGGATGCCCGTAGTCCCAAAAATAGCGGAACGTCGCCTCCTGGATGGAGGTCAACAGCACCTCGTCAATCATCTGGCGGGGCCTTGCGGAAACGGGTGGGTCGGCCATGAAGTGTTCATTCCCGTCCTGATCCACCTTGGCCACCTTGTAGAAATAAAGGACACCGTTAGTTCCGGTAAAGTCGGAATAGAGGCCGACCGGATGCGGCGTCGCATTGATCCTGGAGAACGCCTCGCTGTTCGAGGTCGAGCGATAGATATTGTAGGCGACTCCGTCCCGGGCCTCCCACGCGAGATCAACACGGCTGTCAGCACCTTTTGCGGTCAGCGCCGACGACGTCAGGGGAAGAACCATGACCATGGCGGCGGCCAGACAGTGTTTGATTGTGGAAAACCTCATCGAAATAGTCCCGACCAGCGTGTCTTCGTCATTCACGTCCCATTCCTGGGTCATAAACAGGAAACGAGGTATCCCAGCCCCATAGCTTTGACATCATCCCGGAGGTCCAGGCGCTGTAAGCGTCCTGCATCCGCTGCACGACATCAGGGTGTTTTCCGGATACATCTTCTGACTCCCGGCTGTCAGTAACAATGTGAAAAAGCTGCGGTTTCGCACCCTTTCGAGGATTCACTAATTTCCATTCTGAATCGCGAACCGCCCACAACTCATTGAAGCGCCAGTAGAGATTGCGATCAGGCAGAGTGTTCACCTTGCCTGTCAGGAGCGGTCCCAGATCCACCCCGTCCACCCTATCCGTGACGACACCTCCCGCAGCGGCAATCACCGTGGGAAGAATATCCAGGGTAATGACAGGGATATCGATGGTCCGTCCAGCCTTCACCTGAGCGGGCCACTGCAGGCAGAAGGGAACCCGGATGCCCCCCTCCCAAAGCTGGTTCTTCGTTCCCCTCAAAGGCGCATTGAGGGAACCGTTATCATCAAATTTTCCGCCATTATCACTCAAAAAGAAGACGATGGTATTGGTTTCAAGGTTATTCTTCCTGAGTGCATCCAGAATCCGCCCGACATTGAGATCAAGCCGGTAGGCCATGGAGACCGCACAGCGGCGGTGCGGGTCCTTGATGTGGCTGAATCTGGCCAGATCCTCATCCGTGGCCTGCATCGGCCCGTGAATGGCATTAAAAGGCACTTCCAGAAAGAACGGCTGATCCTTCCATCTTTCAATGAATGCCACGGCTTCCCGGCCGAATGCATCAGTCAGGTATTCGGTTTCCTCGACCTTTTCATGATTGCGCAAGAGGGGATGGGCGGGCTCGTTGATCTTCGTGCCCCAATGTCCATCCGCCCGGTAGTTCGACGCGCCATTGATGAATCCGAAGAACTCATCGTAGCCGCTCGCATTGGGATGGAACTCCAGCGCGTTACCGGCATGACTCTTCCCGATCATACCGGTTCTGTAACCCAGGCTCTTCATCCGCTTCGCCAGGGTATTCACGGTCGCCGGGATTCCAATCCTGACATCCTTGGACAGCTTATAGGGGCCGGGATTATCCTCTGCGCCAAACCGGTTTTGATAGAGCCCGGACTGGAGCCCGGCCCGGGATGGTGCACAAACCGGGGCTGTCACATAGCCAGCGGAAAACTGGATGCCATGGTTGGCCAGGGAATCGATGTGGGGGGTCTTCATATCGGGGCTTCCGCGGTAGCCCACGTCGGCATAGCCCAGATCATCAGCCAGAATAATGACCACATTCGGACGCGGATCGGCATGAGCCTGTGTCAGGAACAGGGAGAACGACAGCCCCCCCAGGATGCCGAGACATCGCCAGCCGTTCACATTACTGCCGTATCCGTGTCGCTTCATGGTGATTATGAAAACAGGAAGAGCCTACAAAACCCCCAACTTCTTCTGCATATCCTCGAGGGCAACGCCCTTGGTTTCGGGGACCATGGTTTTGACCCAGATCAACTGCAGCACCATCATGAAGCAGAAGAAACCGAAGATAACGGCAGGAGGAAAGATCTCGGCCATTTTCGGGAACACCAGGGTCAACGAGGCGGCAAAGAACCAGTGGGTGAAGCTACCGAGCGTCTGTCCCGCCGCACGGTTGCGGTTGGGGAAGATTTCGGAAATCAGGACCCAGATCACCGTACCCTGCCCGATGGCGTGGGCTGCGATGAATGAGAAGATGCAGAAAGGTACAATCGCATAGGTCTTGGTGCTGAAGGCCCAGGCACACAGTCCAAGCGAAATGATATAGCCGAAGGACCCGATATACAGCAGCGTGCGCCGCCCGAGCTTGTCGATCAGGTAGAGTCCGACATAGGTGAAGGCCAGGTTGGTGACACCAATGCCGACCGACTGCAGCAGCGCCGCCTTTTCGCCCAGACCGGTCCATTCAAAGATACGCGGGGCAAAGTAAAGAACGGCATTAATCCCGGAGAGCTGGTTGAAGAAGGCCACCAGGAAGGCCAGCATGATGGGGATCCTGAGTCGCATCGTGAAAAACTTCGACGCCACGGACCGGTCGCCGACGCTCAGTTCGACGCTATCAGCAAGCTTGACCAGTTCCGCCTCCGACATCTCGGGATTAATCAGGCGGAAGACATCCATGCCCTCCTTACGCTTTCCGGCATGCGTGATCAGCCAACGCGGACTCTCCGGCAGGGCGAAACAGAGGACGGCATAGATCAGGGCGGGGAACGCGAGCACCCCCAGCATCCACCTCCAGGCAATCTCCGGATCCAGGTATTTGCCCAGCACATAGTTGGAGGCAAAGGCCACCAGGATACCGAAGACGATATTGAACTGGAACAGGCCGGCCAGATGACCGCGCCGTGCCGCCGGCGATATCTCGGAGATATAGAGCGGCGAGGCCACCGTGGAGATACCAATACCCACTCCACCGATGAACCGGGCAAGCATGAAGATGGTGGCGTTCGGAGCGATGGCGGCCCCGATCCCTCCGACCAGGTAGAGCGCCCCGATCCAGAGCAGCGTCTTGCGCCGGCCGAACTTCTCGGTCGGCCAACCACCGATCAATGAACCCAGCACCGTCCCCCACAGAGCGGCGCTCATCGCGAGCCCGTGCCAAAAGGAACTGAGCGCCCAGATGCTCTGGATCTTCTGCTCCGCCCCGGAGATGACGATGGTATCAAAGCCGAATATGAATCCCGACAGTGCGGATGTCAGCGCCCAGAAAAACAACTTATTACCCTGTTTCATTTACTTCTCCTCCTTTAGGTTTTCCGGAAGTGCTGGAACAGCCCCCCGTTGTGAGCAGACATACGATGCAACCCGGTTGGCGTGATCGTTGATCGCCACCAGACTCCTGCCCTTCAGCAGTCCCACACAGAGGGCCGCAGTAAAGGAATCCCCCGCGCCAACACTGTCAATCGCCTTGCCGGGACACCCGGGATGATCGGCAACTTCATCGGCACTAACCAGCAGGCTCCCGTCGGGGCCGCGGGTATAGGCCACCAGGCACAGATCAAACCGCGCAAGCAAGGCCTTCAGTTGCTCCTGCACCGGGCCGGACAGCCCGAACAGTCGCGCCATCACCGGCAACTCCTCGTCGCTCAGTTTCAGGACATTCGAATGCGCCAGCGATGCCTCAAGGATCTCCTTTGAATAGAAGGACTGACGGAGATTGACATCGAAGATCTTCAAGGCGCCCGGCCGCATGCCGCGGAGAAAGGAATGAATCGTCGCATACGAGACGGCATGGCGCTGGGCAAGCGATCCAAAACAGACCGCATCCGCCCGCGCGGCCAGGGCCTCGAGTTCCGGAGTCATCCGGACCATGTCCCAGGCTACCCCCTCGCAGATCTCGTAGGAGGGCTTGGCATTGTTGTCGAGTGTCACCTGGACAGTCCCGGTAGGATACGCCGCATCGACCTGCACATAGCGCTGGTCCACCCGAAGTTCAGTCAGCACCTTCTGGATCTCGACACCCAGCGCATCCCGGCCAATGCAACTCACCGGGAAGGCGTCCGCACCCAGCTGCGCGCAGTGGCATGCAAAGTTCACAGGCGCCCCACCCAGACGCTTCCCCTGAGGGAAGACATCCCACAACAACTCCCCTATGCCGATAACAACCATGTTTCCGGATCCCCTTTCTCGGTCCAACCAATTCTGGCACGACTACGCAAACGCTTACATTCACACATTTGCTCAATTAAATCAATATTTTTAAAAATATTCTTTTTGGGTTTTCCTTGCTCAAATGCCCAAATATGGCCATATTATCTTGGAATTATCCATGGCAACTACTTTACATGATGTTTGCAGAGAAACAGGGTTCTCCACAGCCACGGTCTCACGTGTCCTCAATAACAGCCCGCTCGTGACGCCTGAAACACGGGAACGTGTCCTCAAGGCAATGGAAAAACTGGATTATCACCCCTCCCTGGCCGCCCGAGCCTTGTCCATTCAGAGAACCGAGACGATCGGGATCCATCTTCCCGATATCGGACCCGGCTTTTACACCAAGATCCTCCAAGGCGCCGAGTCTGTGGCGTTTGACAAGCATTACCACCTGATGACCGCCATCTCACACGGGGTTCGGGATGCTCAGCAGCAGATCATCCGTTTAATCCGGGAGCGTCGCGTCGACACCCTCATCGTTGTCAACCTCGATCTCCCCGGGCCATTCCTGGCCGAGGTGAACTGTCATGGCCTGCCGATCATATCCATGGATACGCCGGCCGTGGAACACGGCATTCCCTCTGTCTCCATTGACAACCATAAAGGCGGGTATGACCTGATGCAACACATGCTGGGACACGGGTATCGCGACATCCTGATCTTCGCGGGCCCCAAAATCAGCTATGACAGCCGGGGACGCCTCGAGGGGTGCCGGGCTTCCGCGCGTGATGCGGGCATCGCCATTCCGGCGGATAACATCGTCACCGGCGACTTCAGGATCGAGAGCGGAGCGGCCCTCATGGACAACATCCTGAAAAGTGGCCGAAAGCGTCCCGAGGCCATCGTCTCACTGAACGACGCCATGGCCATCGGGGCCCTGGGCGTGATGCGCGGGCGCGGCCTGAAGACACCGGATGACCTTGCCATCGCCGGCTTCGACGACAGCGATGCCGCCTCCATTATTGGACTGACGACGGTCGGGATCCCCCATTACCAGATGGGGCAGGAAGCGGCCCGGCTCGCGTTGTCCAGTCTTGAGGAGGCGTCCCACCCACCCCAACACATTATCGTTTCCACCCAACTCACGGTGAGACATTCCTGCGGCTGCTAGATGAAACCGATATCCCAACATGACATTGCCGAGGCGAGCGGAGTCTCCGCGAGCACCGTTTCGCGCGTCCTGACCAACAGCCCCCTGATCTCCGAGGCAACCCGACAACGCGTGCGGGAAGTCATGGATCGTCTCAACTATTATCCCTCCCTGGCGGCACGGTCCCTTGTCACGCAACGGACCTATGCCCTCGGGGTGGTGTCGCCCTTCATCGCCGACGCCTTCGCGGGGCACATCTTTGCCGGCGCCGATTCGGTGGCGGCCGAAAACGGGTACCACATCCTGGCCACCTTTTCACACGGCCTCAGCGAGGAACAGGACCTGATCAAACGCTTCGTTCGCGAACGGCGGGCCGACGCACTGATCGTGCTGAACCTGAATCTGCCCGCGGAATTCCTTGCCAATCTGGCCAGGGACAACATGCCCATCATCTCGGTGGGCAAACCGGCGGTTGAACGGGGCATCCCCTCCGTTTCCATCGCCAACGGACCGGGCTCCTTCGAGCTCATGAACCACATGCTCAATCACGGCTACCGCGACATCGCCATTTTCACCGGCCCCACGGGCAGCCATGACGGAAGGGAACGCCTGGCCGCGTGTCTGGGCGCCGCCCAGGTCGCAGGCTGCACGCTGCCGGGAGACCGCATTTTGACAGGGGATTTCTCAAGCGGAAGCGGGGAACGGCTGATGACCGAACTCCTGGACAGCGGGAAGAAACTCCCGGAAGCGATCGTGGCGCTGAACGATGCCATGGCCATCGGGGCCATGAATGTCATGCATCAACGGGGGTTGACGGCCCCCAGGGATATTGCCATCGCCGGTTTTGACGACATTGAAGCCGTGGATCTTCTCGGCCTGACCACCGTGCGCGTCCCCCGTCACATGATGGGCCGGGAAGCCGCGAAACTTGCCCTGCGCTGCCTGAACGGCGAGATCCCCTCCCCCTCTCTTTCCATCATTCCCGCCGAGCTTGTCATCCGACAGTCCTGCGGCTGCTGAACCCCTCCGGCCCCGGTGGCGCAAGTCAGAACGATGAGGGTAATGAGCTTAAGGAGATACATCGAGAATTGGTCCCCTTCTTATGACTACCTTATCTTGAAGACCGAACCTGCCGGGAATTGGGAGGTCATGGTCAGGCTGGTGGTGCCATTGTTGAGTTTCAGGATCTTGTCGCCAAAGGCCATACCTGTAGTCCCGTTCGGGAAGGTAAACGAGCTGGCTGTCGAAGTGGCGAAGGTCATGAGTGTGTAGGTGCCCTCCGCAATCGACCCCGAGGGGGCATTTAGTTGAAGCACATTCGCGCCACTCATGGTCAAGGCACCTGCCACGACAATCTGGTCGTAATCGATGCCGGGCGCTCCGGCTGATCTTAGATCTAAGGCCAGATAACCTCCACTCAAGGTCAGCGTGCTGGCTAAATTGAGCTTGCCGATGGTGTCCGCAGCGTCGCCCGGGGCGAGGAAACTTCCGGCACGATTAGTGACCGCGCCATAAATCGTTCCGCTACCACCGAGGGTCGCCCCGGACACCACCGTCACGGCGCCGTTGCTCACCGTGCCATTCACCAGGAGCGTGCCATTGCTAATGGTAGTCGCACCTGTGTACGTATTAGTCGCGCTGAGCAGCATCGTGCCGGGGCCGGTCTTGACGAGATGAGAGGGGGTGGCGGAAGCCGTTCCATTTACAAAGGGCGCCGAAACCACTAAATCCGTTCCCGCCACCACATTGCTGACATTGAAGGTGGTGGTGCGAGAAGTGGTGTTGGCTAATGCATATGTATTATTTCCGACTCCACTCATGGTCGAGACCGCAAAGCCGCCCACCGTCACAGTGCCGTTCAATTCCGCCCACCCGGTGCCTGTTGGAGCCGACAAAGTCATAGTGCCCCCGTTCAAATTGATAGTATTGAAGGTCTCCGTGAAATTTACGTTGTTGTTACCGACTTTCAAGGTACCCCCGTTGACATTAATGGTCGGCACTACCTGGGATGCGATGGATCCCAGGATGTCGTTAGCAGTACCACTCGATTGAACCCACAGTGTTGCATTGGAATTGATGTTGATGTTGCGGGCTACCGTCAGGTCGCCTAATGCGCTGGCAGTCGGGGAATTAACGTTTTCTGATGGTCCATCAGCCTTTAGTGTCCCTGCATTGATGTTCACATCGCCAGTGAAAGTGTTCGCGGCGGAAAGAGCCAGCGTGCTGGTGCCGGCCTTCGTCAGGGACCCCGAGCCCGCGATGACGGTCGAGAGGGCGTAGGCATTGACATTATTGGAGACGGTTATGGATGCGGGGGTGACGGGAAAGACGCTGCTGACAGTAAAATTACTGGCCGCCGTGTCGTTAAATGTCACCGCGGCGGTATCCACATAATACGCCGGGGTGGAGCTACCGGTAACCACCCAGTTGGGCATATCCCCACCCCACACGCCGGAAACATTCCCTTTCCACGTCACGGGCTGTACCATGAACCCCGCCAGCGTCAGCACCAGATTATTGCCGCTGATGGCGAGACTGGAGTTGGTGGCCCCGCCGACTGAGCCGGTCAACCCGCTGGAAGCCAGCGTGCCGACAAGATTCGCGGAGGTAATGAGCGTGTAGGTCGTCTGGCCGGGATTCAGGATCCCGCCAAACTGGAAGCTCGCCAGATTCAACAGCCCGCTGCCGATGTTCAGGGTACCGCTTGCCAGATTAATCCGATCGCTCGCATTGGTCGCGGCAAGATCGAAAACCAGCGTTCCCGCCGTGCCTGCCGCGGCGCTGAGATCCAGCGAACCACTGCCCAATGCCAGTGTGTTCGTACCCACCACTCCCGCCGAGGTGCCGGGCGACAATTTGCCGCCGGCATTGACCGTCACCGTCCCGTTAACCGCTGAAAGATCGATCCTTCCACTGCCGCCCAGCGTGCCGCCGCTGCTGACGGTATACGTTCCGGCACCGCTTGCCACGGTGTTCGTGCCGTTCACGAATAAGGTGCCGGCGTTGATCGTGGTCGAGCCATTGTACGTGTTCCCGCCAGAGAGGATCATCGGCGAAGTGGCACTGTTCTGGACAACTGCCGTGACATTGGGACCGATGTTGCCACTAATTGACATATTTCCAGAACCTGTTGCGGCATTCGTGATCGAGCCGGTGTTGTTGACATTGCAGGAAATTGTCAGAGGATCGACACCGGTACCGTTGCCCATGCCAGTGATATGACCAACGTGGCTCAGCGACGAAGTCGTGAATTTTAAATTAGCACTGCCTGACGATGAAAGGGTTAGATTTCCTGCGCCGGTCACGCCGCCGCTAAACGTCCTGGTGTTATTAACACTGGAGCTTATGGTCAGGGTGGGTTGATTGATATTGTCTTCTAAAACGATCGGATTTGCAATTGCAGGAGAGACGGCAGCACTGATGTTCAGCGTGGCGGAGTTGTTGCCCGTGGTATCGCCGAGCGTAATGGTGCCTGAGCCTGCTGACGTGGCGTAACCCAGGGAAACCATGCCTGCCTTGATGTTCAGTCCCCCGCTGAAGGTGTTCGTGCCGGAGAGTGTCACTGTACCCGACCCCATCTTCGTCACAGCGGTCGCGCCCGCAATGGTGTTGGTGGTGGCAGAGACGGTATAATTGCTGACACTGTTATTAAAAAGCACGGAAGCAGGCTGGAGGTTGGTGCCGGAAACGGTATAACCCGTGGCGGTATCGTCAAATGTTACAGAATTGCCATTACTATAAGTCGAACTCGTTCCGTTGTTCAGCCAGTTAGAGGTGGTTCCTATATCCCAGATCGCAGTCGTTCCCTTCCATTTCAGATTGACATAGGTCGCATCGCCGCTCACGCCGAGGATCAGGCTGGTCGGGCCGTTTGTGAGGGTCAAGGTGCTAGCCCCTATAACCAGGTTCGTGGTCCCGTTCGGGAATACAAACTGGCTATTACCGCTCCTGGCCGCGTAAGTCATCAGCGTGTAGTCGCCGGCGGGGATCGTGCCGGTGGTGGGGTTGAGCTGGATGATGGCTGGACCATTCACAATATTGGTTCCAGCGACGGAAATCTGGTCGTAATCAGTGCCCGCCACACCTGGACTCGTCACGTCAATAGTCAGAATACTTGTGCCGACGGTCAAATTAGTTCCCAAGCTTAACAACCCGATCGTCCCAATGCCGCCCGGCGTCAGGGAGCCGCCTGAGGACACACTGACCGGCCCGTGGATCGTCCCATTGCCGCCGAGGGTCGCCCCGGAGGCTACCGTCACGGCGCTTCCTGAAGCCAGCGAACCGGGACTGCTGACCAAAAGCGTGCCTGAATTGACCGATGTCGCGCCGGTGTAGGTATTCCCGCCGGAGAGCGTCAGCGTACCGGAGCCGGTTAATGTCAAGGCGCCGGTTTGTGAAATAGTCCCGGAGAGTGTCTGATTGGTAGAACTGGCATAGTTCAGGATGCCGCTGTTGGTAATAGCCCCTGCATACGCCCCATTATTCAATTGCCCCGAACCGCTGATCGTCAGGGTGCCGCCGCTGATCGTCGTGTCGCCGGTGTAGGTGTTCACACCGGAGAGCGTCAGTGTGCCGTCGTTCTGCTTCGTCAAGGCATACGCCCCGCCCCCCACCGCGCCCAGGGTCAGAGTCACCCCGCTGGCCACATCAAAGACAGCAGGCCCCGCCGTCAGCGTCGTCACGCCAAAGGTAATGGCAGGAGAACCGCCGCTGACATTCGCACCTTGCGTGATGTTGAGCTGGTTGGCACCGATGCTCAATGTACCGAGCGTGTGCGTAACACCTGTGTTATTATTCGATGCAACATCGGAGGCGATTGTGGCAGTCCCGCCCACCGTCGTTGCGGCACCGCCGAAGGTGGTTCCCGCATTCACCGCAAGATCCAATGTCCCGCCATTAAGATACAGGGGCGCAGTCGCCGACGTATTGAGTGCGTTCGCCGCCCCCAATTTCAATGTACCCGTACTCAAGGTCGTTGTACCCGCATCCGTTGTGCGCGCACTGGTTGTATTCAATGTCAGCGTACCGCTGTTCTGCTTGATCAGCGAAAATGCGCCACCCACCGCACCCAACGTCAGGTTAACCCCGCCGGCCACATCAAAGACTGCCGGCCCCGCTGACAGCGTCGTCGTGCCAAAGGTAATGGCAGGAGAACCGCCACTGACAGTCTCACCGTGCGTGATGTTGAGTTGGTTGGCAGCGATACTCAAGGTCCCCAGCGTGTGAGTCACGCCAGCCACGGCAGTCAAAGTATCCGACTGAATCGTCATGTTCGCTGAGACCGTGGTGTTCCTCCCGAAATTCAGACCCGTATCGTTGGCTAGTCTCAATGTGGCGGTGCCATTCAGCGTGAGCACACCCGCTCCCAGGGCCGAGGCATACGTCGTGGCATCCAGTTCACCCGCCGTCAGGGTCGTGGCCCCACTGTACGTATTCTGGCCTGAAAGCGTGAGTTTGGCACTCCCGTTGTTCACGGTGACAGCGGTATTGGCAGCACCCGAGATCACCCCGCCAAAGGTCGAGTTGGTGGCGCCGGTAAAGTTCAGGATACCGCCAGCGGCAGTGCTGGTGATGATCTGATTGGCAGCTGTTCCGGCAGTCGCCAGGGAAAGGATTGTCCTTGATGCGCCGTTGAGGTTAAGAGTACTGCTATTACCTGCGGAGCCAATCGTCACCGGGCCAGCACCTGCGCTGTTGGCAACAGTATTCAATTTGACGGTGCCCGCCTGTATGGCCAGCCCGCCATCGAAGGTATTGGCACCGCCCAAAGTCAGCGTGCCACTGCCGGTCTTGATCAGGGACTTTCCGGTGCCATCGACATTGCCAGAGACAGTCAATGTCCGGGAAGCATTCACACTCCAGGTCTGGCTGGCGCCCAGCGTGATGCCGGAAGCCAGGGTCATATCCTTCGCCGAGGACAACAGATCGATACCGCTGGCGCCGAGCGTCAGCGTATTCCCCGCTGAAATCGTGGGAGCAACCGTTGCATCGGTCATGGCAATACCAGCCCAGGACCGGCTTGAACCCAGCGTCAAGGATCCTCCCAGCGAGGTGCTGATCCACTGGGCCACATCGCCGGATCCCGGCTCGAAACCGCCGGTCCAGTTGGCGCCGGTCGTGAGTTCGGCGCCCGTGGCGGCCTTGACGACACCGCCCGCCTGCGCCGTGAAGGTGACGTTACTACCGTTCAATGCCACTGTGGCTGTCACCGTATAAGGCCCGCTCACACTGCCCAGTGTCAGGGTGTTTGACGCCAGACCACTGGAAGCAGACGCAGGATTCTGGGGACTGCTGAGCGACTGGCCGGTCGCGCCACCAGGTGCAGACGCTACCGCAAAATCCACTGTGGCTCCTGACACCGGATTTCCGTAGGCATCAGCCACCGTGACCACGAACGGGTTTGCCAGTGTTCTATTCAATCCTCCGCTCTGGCTGTTGCCGGAGGTTGTGGTAATAGTCGATGCTGTACCGACACTAACGACTACTGGTAACCGATCGCTTCCGGTGCTGGCAGGGATGGCGTCGGCCGCGGCGCAGATATTCGCCGACTCTACCTTGTAAAGCGACAGCACCCCGTTGTTGCCCCCCGAAACGGTTGCCACGCCATTGTTAAAGGTGATTGCCGTGGCCGTACCGAAGGCAACCGCCGTACCGCTGCTATCCTTCACCTTGGGCGTCGTCACCGGACCGGGCGAACTGTTCGCCCCCGAGAACGTCACGTTCCTGGACCCGGTATAGGCCATGTCCGTATTGCCATAGGCATCCATAGCCGTGAGCGTCAGATCCTGGCTGGCGCCCGCCGTCATCGTCCCGGATCCCGTCACCACCAACCGCGTCGCCGTGCCGGGGGTAACCGTTTCCTGTTGCGTGCCACTCGTCAGCGAACCAAAGGCCGCCGTGATCGTGGGCATGCCCGCCACCGTGTCCTGATATAAGAAAGTGGCCGTACTGGATCCATGGGGAATCGTCACAGTGGTAATAGTCCCTGCATCCCCGGCATCCCGGAATAATCCACTCCCCGATGTGCTGCTCAAGTTGACAGTGAAGTTCGCATCGGAGGTAACCGCGGCACCACCCGCATCCTGCCGCTGTATGGTAATGGGGGAGGATGACACTCCCGCCAAGGTAGACACCGCCGAGTTGGTCATCACCAGTTTCGTCGCCAAGGCAGTGGTGCCGGTCAAGCCCAACTTGATTTGGCCGGAGGTGCCATAATCGAGACTCACCATATAGGCGGTGTTGCCGACGAGGGTCGTGCTGTGGAAGGGTCCGGCAATGGCACCGCCTGCGCTGTAGATCGTGGTACTTGAGACGTCGCCGCTGAGGCCGGTGGTGTCAATTATGAGGTCGACATTGGTAACCGAGTTGCCGGTGCTGGCGGCCACGGCGACCTTGTCCAGAGTACTCGCCGAGGCATTAATTTTCAACTTGCTGTAAGCACCGTACGCTGGAGCAGCGGCGTTGGCCAGAGTGAGCGTGGCTCCGCTGGTACCCAGGAGGTTGGTGCCGCCAGCGTTCACCGTCACCGCACCAGCGATCGTTCCCGTCCCACCGAGTGACCCACCGCTGACTACAGTTACCGCACCGTTGCTCAGGGAGCCATTCACCAGGAGCGTGCCGTTACTGATGGTGGTCGTTCCGGTGTAGGTGTTTGTCGCGCTGAGCAACATCGTGCCGGGGCCGGTCTTGGTGAGATGAGAGGCGGTGGCGGAAGCCAACCCATTTACCAGAGGCGCCGAAACCACTAAATCCGGTCCCGCGACAGCGTCTGCTACATTGAAGGTGGTGGTGCGGGAAGTGGTGTTGGCTAATGCATATTTATTAGCCCCGACTCCATTCATGGTCGAGGCCGCAGAACCGCCCACTGTCACAGTGCCGTTCAATCCCGCCCACCCGGCGCCTGTGGGGGCCGCCAAGGTCATCGTGCCCTCATTCAAATTGATCATGTTGAAGGCCTCCGCGAAAGTGACGTTGTTGTTGCCGACTTTCAAGGCACCCCCGTTGACATTAATAATCGGCACTATCTGGGATGATGTGGATCCCAAGATATCGTTAACTGTTCCGCTAGATTGCACCCACAGTGTCGCATTGGTATTGATATTGATGTTGCGAACCACCGTCAGGTCGCCCAACGCGCTATTGGTCGGGGCTTCACCAGATAAATGTAAATTAGCTCGGGGTCCATCAGCATTTACCGTTCCTGCGTTAATGTTCACATCGCCGGTGAAACTGTTCGCGCCTGTGAGCGTCAATGTGCCGACGCCGGACTTGGTCAGGCTGCAGGAGGCCCCACCGTTAATCACCCCGCTCACGGCCAGGGTCTTGTTCGAGTGCACGCTCCAGACTTGAGCGGCGCCAAGGACATTGGTATTTGCAATCGTCATGTTCCTGGCCGAGGCCGACATGTCCACGCCACCTGCTCCGAGCGTAAGCGTGCCTGCGCCGGTGATGTCGATATCCGTCACGGCGTCCAGCACGGTGATCCCGCCCCATGATTGAGACGTTCCCAGTGTGAGCAACGCACCCAGCGAACTGCTGCCCCAACGAGCAATGTCTCCGGAACCCGGCGTGGTCCCACCGAACCAGCTTGCGCCGTCAGTGAGGTCGGTCCCCGATCCCGACTTGATAAATGGACCTGCCTGTGTCGTAAAGGTTATCGGGCTGCCGCTCATACCGGATGCCGTGGCTGTCACGATGTACTCGCCTAGTACTGAACCCAGGGTCAGCGTGCTCGACGCCTGGCCGTTTGCGTCTGTCGTGGGACTGGCGGCGCTTAGTGACGCGCCGTTGTCCGGCACCGTGGTTATCGCATAATTCACCGTGATTCCCGACACGGGATTTCCATAGATGTCGGAAACCGTGACCACGAACGGACTCGCCAGGGTTGCGCCTGTTGCTCCGCCCTGGTTGTTCCCCGAGGTGAGAGCAAGCACCGAGGCCTCCAATCCCGAGATCGTCAGGCTTACACCCGCGCCGCCTGTCGTTGACGTGCTCCGTGTTCCATCGGTCGCCGCCAAGGTCACAGGCCCTTCCGCCTTATACGCCACCAAGGTCCCGCCCGCCAAATTGACGCCGCTGGCAAAGGTGATCGTGACTGCAGATCCCTGGTTCACCGCAGAACCGGTTTTACTCGTAACGGTCGGCACAGCCCCCCCGGGCGCAGTACCCAGCCCGCTGAAGGTCAACGTCTTGTCCCCGCTGTAGCTAGATACGTTCTGATATTGATCCACCAGCGTAATCGTCAAGGCGTCACTTGCCCCGGCAACCGGCGTCGTGCTCGCCGCCGTAATCCGGTAGGCACTGTCGCCCGCGGCCGCAACCGTCAGGCTCACTCCCGTACCGCCCGTGGTTGATGTGCTCAGTGTTCCATCCGTCGCCGCCAACGTCACGGGTCCCTCTTTCCTGTACGCCTTCAAACTGCCACCTACAGAACTCGTACCGTTGGCAAAGGTGATCGCAACTGCAGATCCCTGGTTTATCGCAGAACCGGTCTTGTCCATAACAGTCGGAACGGTGCTATTCGGCGCATTGCCCAGCCCGCTGAAGTTCAGCGTCTTGTCCCCGCTGTAGCTCGATACGTTCTGATATTGATCCACCAGTGTAATTGTCAGGGTATCGCTCGCCCCCGCCGTCGGCGTCGCGCTCGCCGCCGCAATCCGGTAGGCGCTGTCGGCACCCGCCGCAGGGCTCACCGTCAGCGTCGTTCCACCCGTTCCCGCGGAGGTCAACGAACCGTCCGTCACCGTGATCGCTTTGCTCGATTCGGCTTTGTGAGCCACCAGAATGACGTTGCCAACCCCTGCCGAAAAGCTGACGCTGGCCTGAACGTTCTGCGCCACTCCGTTGATGGATGCAACCGAACCATCAGCAGCGGCCGACAACGTCGCCGTCGTATTGAACGTCAGGAGCTCCGAGGTCCCGAGGGTCGTCGGATTCTGGTATTGATCCACCTGTGTGACGGTGACCGTGTAATTCACACCAACCTGCGGCTGACCGCTCCCCGTTAGCCGATAGGCGCTGGCAACGGCCGGATTCACGGTCAGGCTCAGTCCCGAGCCATTGGCGCTCGTGGTCTTCGCGGTGCCGTCCGAACAATTCAGCGTCACCACTGAACCGTTTCCATTGCATGCCATCAGGAGTCCGTTATTGGCACCACTGATGTTAGCAATCCCACCCGAAAAACTGATCATTGTGTTCGGAGCGCCTTCCGTGCTGGTAACCGTTCGCGCCGTGCCGCCTGAGTCCGTGACCGAGGACACCGTGCCGCCCGGGGAACTGGACAGGCCGTAGAAGGACAGCGTTACGGGCGCATTGAATCCAGTCATCGTGGCGCCGGAACCATCCAGAGCGGTGATCGCCAGGTTTAAACCGGAACCCGCTGTCGTGGTCGCACTGCCACTGCCAGCCACCTGAATCTTGTAGGCGCTCGGAGCCGTGTTCACCACGAGATTGACATTGCCGTTGCTGACCTGAATCGAAGCCGTAGCTCCGTCGGCAACGCCGGTGCCGACAACGTGGATGATATAGGAAGGTGAGGGATTTTCGCTGATCGAGCCGGCGCTACCGTCACCCACTTGAATCAGTCGGTAAGTACCGCCGCCCAGCTTGGTTCCAGCCGCATTGGTAATGGTGATCGTGTTGTTATTCAACGTCAGCGCCCCCTGTGAGACATAGAGTGCGGGATGCGTGGTGTCGCCACTGAATGACGTCGGGGTAAACGTGAGAACAATCGGTCTCGCCCCAAAGTTGACGGTGCCACTCGCATCACCCTTGATCTCGGCCGCCGTGGTTCCAACAGTCGTTCCGGTACCCCTCGCCTCCAGTGTTGCGCTGGCACCAAGCGAATAGGTGGCCGAAGCGCCCAGCCCTGTCACATCCAAACTGCCACCGGCAGCAATGATTACGCTGGAGCCCGCCGGAAGTGCACAACTTGCCCCGGACAGGGCCAGGGTGCCTGCACTGATGGTGGTAGGACCCGTATAACCCTCCGTACCGTTGTAACTCAAAGTGAGTTTGCCGGCGCCAGTGGAGTCGGTCACGGTCAACCCACCCGACTGTGATGATGTCAGTTGCGAAGCAAAGGTGATGTTCTGCCCGTTCGGATCAATCGAAATGGCACCCGAACTGGTACCAGAGGCAATACGGGCGGAATAATCAAAACTGTTCACCGAACTCGAAGTCGGATATTGCAACGAGCCTCCGCCGAAGGCGATCGCGCCGCCAGTGCCGAGGGGACCTACTGTCGAGATTGTCAGCGTCCCAGAGGAAACAGTTAAGGTTGCACCAGACAGAGTGCCTGTTAAGTTGTTGTTCAGAGTTATCCCGGTATTTGCTTGAATGCTGTTGATGGTGGAATTGACTGCCACACCTGTCCCGGTGACCGACTGTCCAACGGCAAGACCTGTTGTCTGCGAACCGAGTCCGGTGATCACCTTCTGACCACTGGCTCCATTGGCGCCTGTCAAAGTGGCCGCCGAATTGGCAGTCAGATTCTTGTTCAATGTTATCGAGCTTCCAGAGACAATACTCTGGATGGTTGAAAACGCGGGTATTCCTATTCCGCTGACAATTTCCCCAACGAGAAGGCCCGTATAGGAAGAAAGGCCGGTGATCGTGGGACTGCCACTGGTTCCCGTCCATGTGGTTGAGGAATAGGAACTTCCCGCACCTAGATCTGTCGAATTGACTTGAATAACACCACCGTTGATGGTGGTGCTACCGGAGTATGTGTTCGTACCGGAGAGCACCATCGTGCCAAGACCGGTCTTGATGAGATTCGAGGCGGTCCATGTGGAGGTGTTTGCCGTTCCATTTGCCACGGGTGCCGAGACCGTCAAATCGGTTCCCGCGACCACATCGTTCACATTGAACGTAGTGTTACGCGTTCCCACGTTGCTCAGCGAGAAATTGGCTCCGGTACTGCTGCGATTCATTGTCGAAGCCGCAGCACCACTCACTGTCACCGTCCCGTTCAAGATCGCAACCGCAGTTGAAGCCGAGGAGTGTACGGTCATCGTGCCCCCGTTCAAGTTGACCGTGTTGAAGGTCTCGATGAAGTTTACGGCGCCGTTCCCAACCTTCAAAATGCCCCCGTTGACATTGATGATCGGCGTTATCTGGGATGTTGCACCTCCAAAGATATCGTTGATACTACCACTGGATTGTACCCACAGCGTCGCATTGACAGCGATGTTGATGTTACGGGCTATCGTCAAATTGCCCAACGCGCTGTTGGTAGGCGTTGTTGTGTTCTCCCGGGGCCCAATCGCATTCAGCGTTCCTAAGTTGATGTTCACATCGCCGGTGAAGGTACTCGCACCGGAAAGAGTCCACGAGCCAACGTCATTTTTGGTAACTGCCACTTTACCGCCACCAATCCCATCTCCAATGATGCCGGTAATGGCGTTCGCGCCCGTATTCTGACCATTGAGCGTGAGGATCGTGCTTCCGCTGGTGGCGGAACCCGTCACATTGCTAATGGATAGAACGCCTTTAGTTGCGGTTGCGGAGCCAGACGTGAAACTCGCCGTGGAACCGCTGGTGCCTGAAATAATGATAGGCGAGCTGATCGTATTGGTATGGGTGCCATCAGTCGAAGCTGACTGGATGGTGCCCCCGCTATTCAAGTGTAGGGTGCCTGTTTGAAGCGTGTAGCCGAAGCTTGAAGAGTTATCTAAAGTGATGCCTCCGATGTAACGATCGGTATCTACCGTGACTGCCCTGCCAGCGGTCAAAATCTTGTTGAACGTAGCGACATCACTGTTATCTGTGGCGGTGGAGCCTGGAGCTGTCGTAGGATTCCAATTAGGACCGTCGATCCAGTTACCAAGGTTATCCACATTCCAAGCAGCACTTCCTGCGAGTACTCCTCGCGGCAGGGCAACCGCGATTGCCGCAAGAAACACCAGAGTCAGAAGCCGGCCGAAAGGCACCAACGATCTAGAAATGATACTCATGATTGAATCCTCCCCCCACTCCAAGTATGTCAGTCATGTTATTTCACATGTTTTGCGTGACTTTTCACTTAACAACTCATGGTTCCGCACGCGTCTTCCGTTTATCGCCAGCAACAATGTAACCGATTGCATTTTTGCACCCAAAAACTGAAATTGGTTCGGATTAGTAATTATAAATTCCCAAAGTGACCGTGATATTAGCAAAAACATGTAACCGCATGCAATATATGTTTATAATTTTTTGGGTAACTTCATGCCGTGTCCGGATCCGACGGGTCTGGCCATCTACCGGCCGGGGACGGCCGGCTCCATAATTGGGGCGTGGCCAGCTCCAGGATCGGTTCGGGTTACGTGCCAATAGCTCATTTCACCATGAGGAGCGTCCCGCCAGTCGACTGTGGTAATAAGAATACATTCGTGCTGCCGACGGTGTTTATTGACCAGCGCTTCCCTGAAACTGAGAGCACACTGGCAAAGTTGTTGGAAATCGTGCCGGTTCCGGTTCCTTGCATGATCAGGACCGGCACACTGCCACTATACCCGGTGTCGTCCACAGCCAAAACCACATTACTGCTCAGCGTGGTGACCCCGCTGGTTAAGTTCAACAAGCTGTTCGTGCCGTCTGTAACCTTAACGCTATTGGTCGAACCCGCGGCAAACGCCACCCGGGGGACATTTAGCATACCCAGCCCGTTGGTGGAACCCGCCGCGATCGTCCCGCCGCTGGCGACGGAAACTACCCCGGACACCGTCCCCATCCCGCCGAGTGTCCCGCTGCTGACCACCGTCACCGCTCCGGTACCTAGGGTGCCGTTCACCAGGAGCGTGCCATTGCTAATGGTCGTCGTACCGGAGTAGGTGTTCGTGGCGCTGAGCAACATCGTGCCGACGCCGGTTTTGACGAGATGAGAGGAGGTGAAAGAAGAGCCAGTAGTTGTTCCGTCCGTCACTTTACCCGAGATCGTCAAATCCGGGCCGCCAGCACCAACGCTCGCCACGTTGAAGGTGGTGGTGCGTGTGCCTGTGTTGTTAAGTCCATACATGCCGGTGGTCCCACCCATTGTCGAAGCCGCAGATCCACCCCCCGTCACCGTGCCGTTTAAATCAAGAAACGCTGTTGTGGATGTGCCGGGCATGATCACAGCACCTCCGTTCAAATTGAGGGTAGTGACGGTCTGCGCCCATGCCGTGGCGCTACCGATGAACCCGATGGACAAGGTGCCCCCGTCGACATTGAAGATCAACGAGGACGTGCCGGCGGGTCTGCTCCCCAAGGTGTCGTTTTGATTCCCAGCGCCTCCAGCCTGTAGAGTCGCACCGTCGACAATATTGATGTTGCGGGCCACCGACGAGTCACCCAACCCGCCAGCACCAGCAACAGCGCCGTATCTGTTATCAACGATAACCGTCCCTGAAATGATGCTAACATCGCCGGTGAAGGTATTGGCGCCGGTAAGCGTCAGCGTGTTGGTACCGGCCTTCGTGAGCGACCCCGCGCCCCCGATCACAGCCGAGAGGGTATAAGCATTAGCCTTGTTGGAGACGATTATGGATCCGGGAGCGACGGGAGAGGAGCTGCCAACGGTCAGGTTACTGATCGCTGTGTCATCAAATGTCACCGCGGCGGTATCCACATAATACGCCGGGGTGGACCCACCGGTGACCACCCAGTTGGTCGTACCCCCATCCCACACCCCGGAAACATTCCCCTTCCACGTCACGGGCTGTACCACGAACCCCGCCAGCGTCAGCACCAGATTATTGCCGCTGATGGCGAGAGTGGAGTTGGTGGCCCCGCAGACTGAGCCGGTCAACCCGCTGGAAGCCAGCGTGCCGATAAGATTCGTGGAGGTGATGAGCGTGTAGGTCGTCTGGCCGGGATTCAGACCCCCTCCGAACTGAAAGCTCGCCAGGTTCAACAGCCCGCTGCCGATGTTCAGGGTACCGCTTGCCAGATTAATCCGGTCGCTCGCATTGGTCGCGGCAAGATCGAAAACCAGCGTGCCCGCCGTACCTGCCGCGGCGCTGAGATCCAGAGAACCACTGCCCAGTGCCAGCGTGTTGGTACCCACTGCGCCCGACGAGGAACCGGGCGACAATTTGCCACCGGCATTGACCGTCACCAACCCGTTGACCGCTGAAAGATCGATCCTCCCACTACCGCCCAGCGTGCCGCCTGCATTCACCGTGTAGGCGCCGGTCCAGCCGGCGGCCACGGTGTTCGTACCGTTCATAAGCAAGGTGCCACCATTGATCGTGGTAGATCCCGAGTTGGTGTTGATGCCGGTCAATGTCAGAATACCCGCCGTTACAATCGTGTTGCTGTAGATATTCTTTCCTGAGAGGGTCAGCATCGAATTGGCGCTGTTCTGGACGACCGCCGTGACGTTGGATCCGATGTTGCCGCTGACAGTGATGCCGCCGGTCCCGCTTCCGCTGTTAGTGATGGATCCCGAATGGTTGATGTTGGTGGCGGACACTGTGAAAAAACTGGTGTTATTGAGGTTAAGTGTTAGCGGACCCGTACCCGTAATATTGCCCGGTCCCAAGGTGAGCGTATTCTGCGCCGCCGCAATAAACGAGGCGTTTTGAATAAATGTCACGCCCCCATCGCCAATCATCACAGGGCCAGAAAACGCGATCTTGCCCCACTGGCTGGCAACGGTGACGGGTTGCGACCCGGAGGCGGTCGCCCCACTGAACGTAATCAAATTGTTGCCACCATTATTTCTCACCGACAGGTTGTTATTGATGGTTAAGGGCCCGCTGCAGGTCATCGTATCGCCGGCGCCAGCTTGTCCTTGGTAACTTTGAATGGACAAGACGCCTGATGCGCCGGCGGCGACCGTAATTGAATTGGTGATGATGTCAACACTGTTGACAACACCAACCTGCAGTGTAGCGTTGGCGCTGCCGGAACTGTCACCCAGGGTAATGGCGCCGGGACAGCCGGCCCAGGCGATGTTGGTGGGAAGGTAGACCGTGCCGCTCAAGATGTTCACCCCCCCGCTAAAGGCGTTGGCACCGGCGAGTGTCAGCGTGTTTGTTCCGGTCTTGATCAACGATGACATCGCCGACTCGGTGATATTGGAGTTGATCGTGATGGCGCCACTGGATGCCGAGCCCACCATCAGGTTGGTGGCCAGGGTGATAGGCGAGTTAACGGTGAGGGCGCCCGTACCGATAGTGGTGACCGCCGGCAGGGTGCCACCGCTGGAGGGACCGAAATTCAGCGAACTGCCGCCGGAGGCATAGAGGTTTACAGCTTGGTTCGTGACCGAAACCAACTGATTCAGCGAGAATGCCCCGGGGTTATTGTTGGTGCTGTTGTCAATTGCCGCAGGCTTAAAGACGATAATGGTGTCCTGGCCGCTAAGCCCCGCGGAACTGCTTTGCCATTTCGAAGCATCAGTCCAGTTGCCGCTAGCGGTGTTAGTATAACTCGCCGCCCGCGCGGACGGTATGGTGGCACAGGCGAGTAACGTCACCGCCAGGAATCTTCTGAAACTCATCTGCGAATTCACTGCCAAAGATTGAGTAAACACAAACACCTGCCCCTCATATTTGTATAACCTGACTCAAATCAACTTTGAGTGTCAGAATACAATGTAACCGTGTGCAATGCAATATATATTTATTGGCTGTGAGCTGAAATTCAAAACCGGAATAAGCATGATTACGAAAAGACCGGCATCGTGCTGGACCTTTACCATTGTCTTTGGAGCGGTAACCTAAGAATTCCTGTTGATGCCGAAAATAAACCCCTGTATCTTACACCGTATTAAATGCACACGCTTACAATAAATCATTTGAACCGTACGTTATGATATGGGGTGAGCCCCCCCATATTGATCGTTGAAGCACTGAATCCTTACAACTCATGAAAACAAAAATATCGATGATGCTCATGATGGTGGCTGCGGGCTTTCTCAATCCGGCCTATGCACAGGGCGTTCTGACCCTAAACCTCGGGGGCTCATGGCAGGTTTCAAAGGTTGGTGATCCTGAAATGATCCCCGCCACGGTGCCGGGCTGCATCCATACGGACCTGTTGGCGGCCGGAAAGATTCCTGATCCCTACTTCGGCGACAACGAGAAGAAGGTCCAGTGGGTCAGTAACGCGGCGTGGGTGTACCGCCGGTCATTTGATGTCGCCGCCGACCTGCTGGCACACGAGCGAGTGCTTTTGCGTTGCGAAGGACTCGATACGCTGGCCACGATCATGATCAACGGCTCAAAGGTTGGTCGCACCGACAATATGTTCAGGACGTATGAATTCGATGTCAGAACACTGCTTAGGCCCGGAACTAACTCAATTGAAGTCAGGTTTGACTCCGTGCTGCCCTACATTCAGGCCCGAGAAAAGGAGCGACACCTGCCTACCTGGGCCTACCCCGGATCAGGCTACATCCGGAAGGAGCCCTGCAATTTCGGCTGGGATTGGGGGCCTACGCTGATCACCTGTGGCATCTGGAAAACCATCGGGTTAGTCGCTTTCAATACGGGTCGGATCGATGATGTGATGATCTCCCAGGATCACAGCAAGCCCGGCACAGTCGGGCTCAAGATCGATGTGGCGGCCGATGCCTTCGGCTCAGACAAGTTGAAATTCAAAGCCTCTGCAAGCCTTGCCGGCAAGGCGGTGGGATCGGCCAGCGACGAACTTAATGGCGGCAAGGGCAAGACCGTGATTTCCATTTCCAACCCCAAACTCTGGTGGCCGGCGGGCATGGGGTCGCAACCACTCTATACTGTCAAAGTCGAATTGCTGGACGCAGGCGGAAAGCTTCTGGACACAGCCACCCGCCGCATCGGGTTAAGGGTGATGAAGGTTTATCAGAAAGCCGCGGATGCCCCAATGCAGTTTAAAGTGAACGGGGTAATGTTCTTCGCCAAGGGCGCCAACTGGATCCCGGCGGACAATTTTCCTAACCGGATCCCGAAGGGGACGCTCCATCGCTATATCGAAGACGCGGTGGCGGCCAACATGAACACCTTGAGATTCTGGGGTGGCGGTCGTTATGAGGAGGACGAACTATTTGACGCCTGCGACGAACTCGGCATCTGCATCTGGCTCGACTTCAAGTTCGCCTGCTCGACGTATCCGGCATTCGACGAGTCCTTTCTCAACAACGTCAAACAGGAAACCAGGGACAATCTCCGCCGATTGAGACACCATCCCTCCCTTGCGGTGTTGTGCGGCAACAACGAAATCATGTTCTTCCGGGACAAAACCTGGTCCGACAAAAAGATGGGCGAGGAAGATTATTATAAACTTTTCAGGGATACCCTCGGGGGGCAGGTCAAGAAATTTGCCCCGCAGGTGGACTATGTAACCGGCTCGCCCGACTGTGGCGATGAGCACTTCTGGGGGGTGTGGCATGGAGGAAAACCGTTTGAAGCCTACCGGAACGTCCATGGATTCGTGAGTGAGTTCGGATTCCAGTCCTTTCCCGGACCAAAAACCGTCCAGGCCTTCACCGGACCGGCTGATCGGAATTCAGCCTATTCGGAAACGATGCTTTACCATATGCGATCAGGCCGCATGTACATGGACGGCAAGGAAAATGGCAGGATAGGCACCGACAAACTCATGAAACTGGTGAACCAGTATTTCAAGAAGCCTAAGGATTTTGAAAGCACCCTGTGGTTGAGCCAGATCAACCAGGGTTTCGGAATCAAATACGGCGCCGAGTCCTGGCGCAGGGACATGCCTCGATCCATGGGCTGTGTGTACTGGCAGTACAACGACATCTGGCCAGGCTCGTCCTGGTCCTCGGTGGACTATTTCGGCCGCTGGAAGGCCTTGCACTACATGGCCAGACGGTTTTATGCGCCTCTGTTGGTGTCCGGCCTTGAAGAGCCCCGGTCGGGAACCGTGGATGTGTATGTGACCAGCGACCGGCGGGAAAGCTGCAGCGGAAATCTCTCCTGGCGTGTCACCGACCTTGCCGGCAAGAAGGTCAAGAGCGGTTCCGTGAAGGTTGAGATAATGGCGAACTCAAGCCGTCAGGTTCATTCTCTTCTGTTAAAGGAAGAAATTCAGAAGCTGGGCGCCAATAACATGATCGTCTGGTTGGCGCTTGATGTGGCTGGCAAACGGGAATCTGACAACATGGTGACCTTTGTTTATCCCAAGGAATTGGACCTGGTCGACCCCAAGCTTTCCGCCGACATCGCTGAAAAGAAGGGCCAGTTTGTCGTGACCCTGAATGCGCAACATCCCGCCCTGTGGACCTGGCTGGAACTTGATGGAGAGGAGGCGCGGTATTCCGACAACTTCGTGCATGTGACCCGGGAGTGCCCCGTGGCCATCACGGTAACGCCGGCCAGGCCAATGAGCCGGGAAGCTTTTCAAAAAGCGCTTAAGATGCGCAGCCTGATCGACACCTATCGCCCCCCTCCTGCCCCGCAGGAAATTCATTCATGCGCACCACAGTCGGGCATCCCCCTCTGCGGCGTAGTGGATACCAACCGGGTGTTGGTTGATTTTGCCAGGGATCGTCCCGATGTTACCGGCACCCAGACAAAGTTTAAACTGGACCACGCTCTGGAATTGACCTTCGGTGAGCGGGGTGGTTTTGCCACGCTGAAGGTCCCGGAACGGGACGGGTGGAATCTGGATGCGTATGTGGCGGTGGCCGTTGATCTCAAGAACACGGGAACGAAACCGGTGACCCTCCTGGGCAAGATCAATAACAACACAACCTGCGCTTCGCTGGCACACCTTGAACCCGGAGAGGCCGACACACTGGTGCTCTTCCTTTTCCGCAAGGGCCATGTGACGCGTTTTGAGGGAATGAACGGCGCGCCGGGCGGCGACATCCATTTCTGGGGTGGATACGAGCGGATGGTGGTCAAAGACATGGAATTCTGCGATCTGGACGGTCAGGCCGCGGGAGGAAAAGTCGAAATCACAACGATCCGGGCGATTGGCAAGCACCTGGAACTCAATCCCGCCGGGGACGTATTCTTCCCTTTCGTCGACCGTTTTGGCCAATATCGCCATGCCAGTTGGCCCAACAAAGTCAGCACTGAGAACGACATCAAAGTCTTCGCCCGAAATGAAGCGGCGGCCCTCAAAGCCCATCCGCGCTGTGCCGATTGGGACAAGTTCGGCGGCTGGGCGGGGGGGCCCAAGCGTGAGGCCACGGGGCATTTCCGGACGGAAAAGGTCAATGGCAAGTGGTGGCTTGTTGACCCCGAGGGAGCCCTGTTCTGGTCAATCGGAGTCAATGGCGTTGGCTTCGGTTCGGCTACCCGTGTGCAGGGACGGGAGCGCTATTTTTCATCCATTCCCGAGGCAGGATTACGTAAAGGCGGCGTAGATTTCACGGTGGCCAATAGTCTGCTTAAATATGGACCGGACTGGCACAACACCTCCATCGCCCTCACCCACGCGCGGCTCTCATCGTGGGGCATGAACACCTGCGGGAACTGGTCGGATAAGGACATCTATCTGACTCACAAGACCCCCTACGTGGTGGCTGTTCATCTTGGCGAAAAGAAGGGCGCGGAGGCGATTGCGACCCGGGGCAATGAAACGGCTCTGCGGGAGGCGCTCAAAAGGGCCTTGGCAAAACACGCGGAATCCGCTGAGGATCCGTGGTGTCTCGGCTATTTCATCGACAACGAGCTCAATTGGAAGTTTGTCCCGGATATCGACATGTATTTCCGCGTGGTGAAGGAAGAAATGGCGCTCGCTGCACCGAAGAAACTCTACCTGGGCAGCCGCATTCACAACGGCAACCGCGAGGCCCTTGAGGCCAGCGCAAAGTATTGTGATGTGGTAAGCATCAACTGCTACGAGCATTCCCCTGCCGAAACCCCGCTGGACAAGCCGTATCTCATCGGAGAGTTCCACTTCGGGGCGCTTGATCGCGGCATGTTGGCCACGGGACTCCGGTCAGCAAGTAATCAACGGCAGCGCGCGAACAGCTACAAGCACTACATGCTCGAGGCGATCAAGCGCCCGAATATCGTCGGCGCACACTGGTTCACCTTTCACGAGCAGCCCGTTACGGGGCGGGGCGACGGAGAGAATTACCAGATCGGCCTGGTAGATATTTGTGATACCCCTTATTCCGAATTGGTCAGCGCCATCCGGGAGACAGGAGAAAGCCTGTACCGGTTGAGAAACACGGACAGCAAGTAAGATTTACCGGTTATGCGGGACACATGAAATGGATACGACTAGGAGCAAGCTCCTAGCGCTACAACGATGATGGAGAACCATAAGTGATGGAGAATAACCGTGAATAATATTTTCCAATTATCTTTCATCTTGTTGGTGGCATCATCACCGTTGTTAGCCGCGCCTGACAAGGTTGCTCCGTCAAAACCCAACATCCTGTTCATCATGGCTGACGACCACGCCTGGCAGGCGGTCAGTGCGTATGGGGAGTCGCGCCATCTCATCCAGACGCCGAACATCGACCGGCTGGCAAGCGAAGGAATACGGTTCGACCGCTATCTGGTGAACAATTCGCTTTGCGGTCCCAGCCGTGCCGCGATCCTCACCGGAACCTACAGCCACATCAACGGCTTCTACAACAACACCAACTGCCGGTTTGACGGATCCCAGACCACTTTCCCCAAGCTGCTCCGGAAAGCCGGGTACCAGACCGCCATGATCGGCAAGTGGCATCTGGAAACCGACCCTACCGGTTTTGATCACTGGGAAATCCTGCCAGGGCAGGGCCGCTACTACAACCCGCCGATGATCCGCGACGGCAAACCGGTGACGTATCCCGGCTATGTTACGGACGTCATCACCGACCTCTCGCTGGAGTGGCTGAAACAGCGCGATCCATCCAAACCCTTCATGCTGTTATGCTGGCAGAAGGCCCCGCATCGCGAATGGGAACCGGCCCCAAGAGACCTGAATTTCGACCACGACCGTACCTATCCCCTGCCGGACAGCCTCTTCGATGATTACTCTGGCCGCGGCCGGGCTGAGCATGACCAGAACATGACCATCGCCAAAACGATGCGCATGAACGAGGACTGCAAACTCACCGCCCCGAAAGATCTCTCGGCAGAACAGAAAAAGTCCTGGGATGCTTACTATGCGCCGCGAAACGAAGCCTTCCTGAAACAGAATCTCACCGGACGGGCGCTCACGGAGTGGAAATACAACCGTTACATGCACGATTACCTCGGGTGCGTCAAGGGGGTGGACGATAACGTCGGCCGCATCCTGAAATACCTCGACGAGACCGGCCTTGCGACCAACACCATTGTCATTTATTCGTCCGACCAGGGCTTCTTCCTCGGCGAACACGGCTGGTTCGACAAACGCTGGATTTTCCAGGAATCCGCGCGCGCCCCGCTGCTCATCCGCTGGCCCGGGACCATCAGGGCCGGCAGCGTGAACAAGGACCTGGTGTGCAACCTCGATTTCGCCGAAACCTTCCTGCAAGTTGCCCAGACACCCATCCCTGACCGGATGCAGGGGCGCAGTTTCCTGCCTGTGCTGCAGGGCACCACGCCGGCTGACTGGCGCAAGGCGTTTTACTACCATTATTATGAATATCCCGCCTTCCATAAGGTTCGACCGCACTACGGAGTGATCACTGACCGCTATACTCTGGCACATTTTTACGCGCCCGATGTGGACTACTGGGAACTCTTCGATCGAGACAAGGACCCAGGAGAGATGCGTAGCGTGTTCAATAATCCCGCTTACGCGGATGTACAAGCAGGACTGATACAGGAGGTTCTTCGCCAGCGAAAACAATTGAAGGAACCCAACAAGGATGATCCCAAGGCATTCGGCCCTTTTGATGAATGGCCGGTATCGGACGCGCCAGCAAAGAAGGTGCGGAATAAATGAAACACACCACCATACTCCTTGCCACCCTGCTACTGACGCCACTTTCATCCCTCGATGCCTCTGAACACTACGTCGCGACAAACGGCGACAATGAAGCCTCAGGCACCCTCGGTGCCCCCTTCCGGACGATCCAGCGGGCTTTTGAAAAGGCCGGTCCGGGCGATACGATCTTCCTCGGGGGCGGCACCTACCGCGAGGCGGTCTCCCTGAAAAACAAATCCGGGAAGGCGGGTGCACCCATCACGCTGAGGGCTTATCCGGGAGAGAAGCCGGTTCTCTCGGGCTTGGATGTGCTTAAACTGGAATGGAAGGAAACACCGCAGGCAGGTGTCTTTGCCGCCCCTTATGATGCCACGTCGATCTCACAGCTGTTCTTCAACGGGAAACCGATGCTGGAGGCGCGCTGGCCCAATGTGCCACGGGATTCCAAGGGCGATTGGAACTTCTTCGCGCCAGAAGTCTGGGCAACGGTCGATGCCGAGGGCAACGGCTACGGGACCATGGTGGATTCCGATTTGGCGGCCACGGACTGGAATGTCACCGGTGCTCAGGCCATGCTCAATGTGGACCATCAGTTCTCCTGCTGGACCCGCCCGGTGATAACCCACGCCGCAGGATCAACCACCTTCTATTATGACAAAACCCTGGGGACAAGTGTCTTCAAGAATGACGAGACGGGTGGCAATCCGCACTTGAAAGACGACCTCTATTTCCTCTTCGGAATGCAACCGTTTCTTGATGTGCCGGGGGAGTGGTTCTTCGACGCGGTGAAAAAGCTGCTCTATGTGTATGCCCCGACCGGCAAGAGTCCCGCCGAGGGTCAGCTTGAGATCAAAAGGCGCGATTGGGGTTTCACAGCGGACAAGGACTCCAACTACCTGACCATCGACGGCATTTGCTTTTTCGGAACGGCCTTCAAATTCGGCAAGGATTACAACAACAAGAGTTCGCACATCATTTTTCGCAACAACAGCGTCATTGAAAGTTCGGGGAGTGATTATCTGAGTTTACCCAATGGCCATCCCGTTTCACAGACAGACAAGGTCATGCCAACCATGGATGCGGACAACTCCCAGGTGGTGAACAACACGTTCGCGTATGGGGCGCTCAGTGGCCTCTACATAGGAGGCTTTGACAACCTGATCGAGAACAACCTCTTCCATGACTTCTGTCGCGCCTCGTCACTCAACTATCCGCCCTTGCAGGTCAGCAAGGCGTGGCCGGCCATGATCGGCAAGGCGGGGCGTGCCATCGTCCGGCATAACACCTTTGCGCGCAGCGGCGGGATTCAAGTTCAGATCGCGCAAGAAGGCAACCAGTTTTACTTGAACGAGATTCGGGATTCATTCCTCGCGTGCCATGGGGGCAATAAGGACACCTCCGCGCTCTACACCCAGAACGTGTTTTGCAACGGAACCCGTTTCCACCACAACTGGGTACACGGGGGCTACTCGGGGAAGCCTCCGTTCCATTGGGGGGGAGGGATCGGCATTCGCGGTGACGACAAGACCGCCGGCCTGACGGTGGACCACAATGTGACTTGGGATCTGGGCGCCTGCGGCATCGAGATCAAAAGTCCCGACAACCCGACCCCGGAACAGGCCAATCACTGCCTGAACAACACGGTCTTCAACCACAGTTCCTACAACGACATCAAATCCGCGATTATTATTCCGACGATCCAGGCGGACCATAACATCCACAGCCGCCTGGCCAACAATCTGGCGGATTCCTACTACGGATGGTGGAATGCGAAGCCTCTGGGCAAGTTGAAGCTGTTTAGCAACAACACCGCTTCCTTTGATCCTGCCAAACAGCTCGTCAACGTGGCGTGGTTCGACTTCCGTCCCGCCGCCGATGCCACAAACATCATTGACGGCGGAGTCGTTGTCGAGGGAATCACTGGCCGGGTGGTCGGTGGAGCTCCGGATATCGGGGCTTATGAACGCGGCGACTCCGTCTATTGGATTCCCGGCCAGAGATTGACGAAGGCGAGCTTTCCGATCGTGCCCGACAAGGCGCAGAACGTGCCTGCGGACCGGGATGTACTCATGTGGCGCCCGGCTTATGGAGCAACCTCCCATGTCGTAACTTTTTCACCCTCGGAAAAGGAGATGAACCAGACCTGGCCGCAGACAATCCAAAAAACGTTCCAAGCGGAGGAGACTGTCTTCACCCTTCCGGATTTGAAGTCCGGGACGACTTATTACTGGCGCGTCGATGCGGTGATGCCCGACAAGTCCGTGGTCAAGGGAGACCTCTGGAGCTTCAAGACAAAATAAATTTCCGCCGGCCTGTGCTGCGCATGGCGGATGAGGGCGGCCGCAGAGTCGGTCGATTTCATCAAGCCTCACAAGGCGTCCCCGTTCTTCCTCTACGTGCCGTTTTCCATGCCGCACGTTCCGCTGTATTGCAGCGAAGCCTTCAAAGGCAAATCAATCGCGTGCTTTTCCGATGAGCACCAGACTGTGCTTTGGAATCGAAAATATGAACGCGGCACCCACCGTGGCCGTCATGCGGGCGTCCGCGCCGTAACCGGCATTGTCGCGGTTGGGTTGGTAATAGAAGCTTCCGTCAGGACATTGGGCAAGGGTGAACCACCAGCGGTTGGCATCCATCAATTTGCGGAAGTTCGCGGGTTCGATATTGGCCGCCAGGGCGGTGTAGGCCATGCCCATGACCGGTGAGCCGTGCGTATCGGGAAAGCTCTGCGGGTGTTCGCCGATGATCCTGGAGTGCTTCAAGGCACGCACCCGGTAAACAGGATCGGGATACGGGCTCAGATAGTTGGCGATGCCCGCCGCGCCGGTACGGCCCATATCGGCCCAGCCGTCCGGGCCGCCATTGATTTCGTCTTTATACCAGACATAACCAGTGGGGCCGGTGGCTTTCTTTAGGAATTCGTAGGCTGCGTCGTGGGCGATGCGATCGATCTTGATGCCGCAACGCTGCATCAACGCATACGACATCGCGCCTTGGGCAGTGATCATGGCGATCGGCAAGATACTGCAGCAACTCGGAGAGAATGCGTTCTGATTTCAGGCAGTTGGCTGGATACGTCGCGGAATAGGCGCCGTATTTCTGCCCTACGTTAAGTGCGACTTCCTTTGTCTCGGTGCCACGCCGCAACGTCAACGCGAGTTTGCCCTTTCCGACACCACCTTGGCAGGCTTCCAACGCGTCGGCAAACTCCGAGATTGGCCCGTCGGCACCAAACACCTTCATGCCATAACCGTTGCGGTGTTCGTGGAGAAACGGCTTGCCACCCGCTCCTGTGATGAAATCGCCGATTTCCACAAGCCCGCTTGCCGGTGTATTCGCGAAGACATACTTGACGAGCAGGGCTTTTGGCGCATTGGTCACCAGTTGCGCCCTCAGGCCGGTAATACCCAGGTTGTAAAACCAGCCGGGCACTTCGGCATCGGGGCCGGAAGCCGCACGCTGAACCCAGGGCTGACCATTGGGATGATAATGCACTTGCGCCTTCACCGATGCGGGAAGGACAAGCAGCGCGAGGTAAGCAACAAAACCGGGGAGGGTGAGGATATTCCTGGCTTTCGTGGTGATACTCATTTATTCCTTTTTTCCGAATTCCACGAGCTTTTCAGCTCATGTACTTCCAGTGACTTGATCACGGCATCGCCTCCGGTGATCGTGATCGACTTGTTATCCAGTTCCGAGATCACGGAGTGTGTCAAAACGACTTCCCCCTCGTTGATAAATAGTTCCATCGAGCCTCGGTCAATGAGAATACGAAACTTGACGACGCCGTTTTTCAGGACGTTCGGGATGGTATATTCATCGACACGTAACTTCTTGAGCTCCTGTGGACTTTTACCCGCGACCGCTTTCTTTTTGGCGACATTCTCCGAGCTGATGAAGTGCAGACTTTTATTGGCCGGACTATAGGTGAGCAAACTGCCGCGAAGATCGAAAACAATGTCCTTCTGACCTTTGGGCTCGAACTCAACCGACAGGTCGGCACACTCGACCCTGATATCAGCCAGCCTGGTATTGGATTCCCCCGCTCCGATATTCTTCGGTAGAGCCCAAGCCCCGGCATACAGGCTTTCGATCTCCCTGATCGGCCAGCGGTAGAGTTCCACTCGGGCCCCCGACTGTCGCAACTCCAGGGTGGCGGGGAACGAAAGTTGCTCGCTGAAAGGCATCTTCCTTCTGAAGAATGCAGCCCTGGGCAGCCAGCCGATGATGACGGTTCGGCCATCGGGGCTATTGTTGAACGTCTGGGCGGCATTCCAATCGCCCAGTTTATCGCTTTTCATCGGCTGTTCTGATTTGAACTCCTTGCCATCAAACGAGCCGACCTCGTAATGGAAACCACCATCATGCAAGAGCCATTTCTTCCGTCCAAGGGGCTTACCGGCCTCGTTCAGAATCGGCAACTCCACAAGGTTGACGCATTCATGGGCCCAGGGACGAACCAGTTCACTGGCCACCGTCCAGTGTTGCAAATCCTCCGAAGTGAAGAAACGGATGTGCCCCTTGCTGGTCTCGCCCATCCATAATACCGCAACCCACTTCCTGGTAGCCTCATGCCAGAAGAGCTTCGGGTCACGCTCCGTTCCCAGGGGATCCACCTCCCGGCCCTGGTTGGGAATCACCGGGCCACCGTCATTGAGCAATTGAAAGGTGCGCCCCTTGTCGGTGCTATAGGCGATGCCCTGGTAGTAGCTGGTTTCAGTAGGTCTAGCCAACACGCCGAAGTGCTCCCGCTTGTCGAGCGCGTAGGAATACATCAGCACGAGCGTTTTGGTGTCGGACACCTGCTTTCCAAGGGAATTATTATGATCGACAACGCCCGATCCGGAAAACGGGTAGCCGTGGCCATACGGCAGGATGGCGTGGGGGAGCTGCTTCCAGTGTACCATGTCCGTGCTGACCGCATGCCCCCAAGTCATATTCCCCCACCCCTGCCCCAAAGGATTATGTTGAAAGAAAAGGTGATACTCTCCCTCGTAGTACAGTAATCCATTGGGATCGTTGATCCAGTGCTTGAGCGAGGTGAAGTGGAACTTGGGACGATAGGGCTGGTCATACTCCACATCCGTGTAACCGGGAAATGTCTGAAATTGATGTTCATCAGCGGCCAGCGCGGCACAAGCAAATGCGCTGCCCGATAATAACAACAATGCCAGTTCCCGAAAGCGTGATCGCCCTATCCATTTTGACAAAATCATGTTGGACCCCTTGTGTTATAATGCAAGATGCTCATTTCAACATAGTGAACTGGTGGTATGCATGCTTCAGATGCTATCCTATTACAGGCATGTAACCGTATGCAATTACAGTATTCGCTTATAATCAATGTTTGACATTGTGTCCCAATAATGTAACCGTACGCAATCAAGAAAATATGTGAAAGTTCTCCATATGGCTTTAAGTATCAGGAAAATCGTATTGTTAACAATCATCTCTGCGTCACTGCTTGCAGGATTGCCTCAGGTAGCGAACTCGAATGTCACGGGGCAAAAGAGCAATGGTCTCGCACCGGAGGTCACAGTCCTTAACGCCAAAGATAACCTCTACACTCTTGAACATAAGCTACCCGAGTTGGAAACGCCCTTCCTGAACGTCACCCCGGAGGATAAGAATGACGGAATCCCAGTTGGAAAGCTGGGCGTTGACGGCGGCGACCGAGCGTTGATTGAAGCCTACGCCCGGCAACTGGCCAACGCGCCCAAGGATGAGACAATCAACAATGTCGACAGCATGCTCATCAGCTATCGAGGCAAATTGGTTTTTGAGTCCTACTATCGGCGGGGCCGCGCCAATTTCCCCCACTACCAGATGTCGATCACCAAGTCGTACACCGCCGTGGCCCTGGGGCGGGCCATCCAATTGGGTTTCCTTAAGATGGAGGACCTCGACAAACCTGCGATCAGTTTCCTGAAGGAATTGAATACCGCCAAGCTCGCCCCGGGGGCTGAGAGCATCACCTTGAGTCAAGCGATGCAAATGAGTTCGGGTATCCGCCTCCCGGAGGGAAAGGCGAAGGAACTGCTAAAGAATCCGGCTCAGCTCAAGGGGCAGGGGGAAATCCAAGCCTATTTGCAACACAGCGATCCCATCCCTTCCGTTCCGCGCACATTCAAGTATCAGGAACCGGATACCGCGATCGTCATGCAGGTACTTCAGGCGGTTGTCCCCGGCGGCGCCAAGGACTTTATCCAGAACGAGTTACTCAAACCCATGGGCATCACCAATTATCAATGGGAAACCGCCGTCAGCGGTTTGCCCAAGTCGGCGGCGGGCAGCGCCCTGTGTTCGCGCGATATGCTGAAATTCGGGATGCTCATCCTGAACAAGGGGAAGTGGCGGGGGCAACAGCTGATTCCCGAAGCCTACATCACGCGTGCTACCAGCCCGAACGCACACAGCTACGGCACCTCCTTCTATGGGTTTTTCTGGTGGGTGGAAGATTTCAAGATCGGAGAGAAGACCTATCACAGCATCGAGGGACGGGGTGCCGGGGGGCAGTTTATTTTCATGTTTCCTGAACTCGATCTTGTTACCGTCATCACTTCCCATGACAAAGGTATGGGCAATATGCTGGCCACACTCCCTAAGAACATCATCCCGGCGTTTGCAGATGCCGGGAAACCCAATGTCGTGATTTTCCTGGTGGACGACATGGGCTATGCGGATATCGGTCCGTTCGGCAACAAACACAAAACTCCACACCTCGACCGCATGGCGGCTGAAGGCCTGAAGCTGACCGATTTCTATGTCACTTCTGTATGTTGCACCCCTTCACGATCGGCGCTGATGACCGGCTCCTATGCTGAGCGGATCGGCATGGGAGGAAATGTGGTGTTTCCCGCCGATAAGCGGGGGCTTAACCCGGCGGAAATTACAATTGCAGAAGTTCTCAAGAAGCGTGGGTATGCGACTGGTTGCTTCGGGAAATGGCACCTCGGTGATCAACCGGAATTCCTGCCCACCCGGCAGGGCTTTGATGAATATGAGGGCGTCCCCTACTCCAACGACATGTGGGAGGAAGCGGGAAAGAAGTCGCCGAAGAAACACCCGCCGTTGCCTTACCTGAAGCAGGACAAGGTGGTCGCCTTCATTCCCGATGCCGTCAGCCAGGCGGTGTTGACGGATGCTATTTCGGACGCCGCAGTGGATTTCATCAAGCGTCATGCAAAAGAACCATTCTTCGCCTATGTGCCATTTACGACGGTTCATTACCCCTGGTTTGCAACCCCGGAGAGACTGGCCGCCGCAGGAGGAGAGGCTTTCACGGCCCAGATCACGGAGATCGACCAGTGCGTGGGACGCGTGATGGAGACCCTGAAAACCCTCGGAATCGACAAGAATACGCTGATCTTCTTTACCAATGACAATGGGGGTGGCGGAAAAACCTGCAGCACCCCGTTACGCGGCAATAAATTCGGTCCCGATTACGAGGGGCATATGCGGATGGCTACCCTGGCCTGGTGGCCCGGCAAGATCCCGGCCGGCAAGGTGACCTCGGAAATCGGCACCACCGCCGACCTGCTGCCGACCCTGGCCGCCCTGACCGGCGGGGAAGTCCCCAAAGACCGCATCATCGACGGCAAGGACATCAGCGGCCTTCTCCTGTACAAGGAGGGGTATCACTCCCCTCATGACGTCCTTTACTACGGTTCCGACGGCATTCGCCAGGGCAAGTGGAAGCTGGTGCGTGTGCGCGTGAAGGGGAAATCGAACCTCGAACTCTACAACCTCGACAAGGACATCGGCGAACAGACCAACCTGGCCCCCCAGGAGCCAGACCGGGTCAAGGCCATGGTGGCCCTGCTCAATGAACATGTGACAAAAGTGAAGACGCATTCCCGCCCCGCCGGGTTTGTGCAGACCCCAAAGCCGATTCTCCCGCACGCAACCGGAATCCCGACCCTAGCCGAATACCGCAAGCAAATCACCAAGTCCGCAGGACAACCATGAATGGAAACACCGGACATTCGCTGGCAAAAAGGCTCCTTATCAGCACGCTGAGCGGCCTGGGGTTAATCTTAGCGGCGCAGGCGGAGCTTCCGACTCCCGTGAAGTTGGACATAACCGGCAAATATTTGCTCCTGCCGGTGAGGTGTCCCGGCAAGGATATCAAGGCGAATGTTGTGCGGGTGGAAATCGATGGCGTTGTTGCGTATCAATTCGGAGTTTTCCTTGCGCCAACAGCAGAGACCGTCGATGCGTGGGGTTGCCTCGACATCAGTGAATATGCGGGCAGGAAAGCCGTGATCAGCATGGCAAGCGGGCCGGCAGAAAACTTTCAGGCCGCCTCCGCAATGATCACCTGTTCGGATACGATTAAATCCACCGTCCCGATTTACGCGGAGAAAGGCCGGCCCCAATTTCACTTCAGCCAGCGCGTCGGGTGGAACAACGATCCCAACGGCATGGTTTATTCCGACGGACTTTATCACCTTTCCTGGCAGTGCAACCCGATGATCGCCGCCTTTGCCAACATGTTTTGGGGCCATGCCGTCAGCAGGGACTTGGTGCATTGGGAGGAGATGCCACTTATTTTACGAACCATGGGCAAGGGCAAGGGCGGCAAGGTGTCGCCTGATACTCATCCGGCGATGGTGATGGGTCAGGCGTTTTCGGGCGGTGCCGCCGTGGACCGGAACAACACTTTGGGCAAACAAACGGGGAACACCAAGACGCTGATTCTGTGCGTGACCGACACCGGCGGCGGGCTGGGTGGCGATAAGGGCAAGGTCGGCGAAGCGCTGGCCTATTCTACAGACAACGGAAAAACCTACAAGCTGCTCCGGGATTACAACCCGATTATTTCCCATGAAGGCCGGGACCCGAAATTGTTTTGGCATGAGCCAAGCAAGTGCTGGTGCGTGGTCGTCTATAATGGCGGACATTCCGCGCCGCCGCCGGTGGGCTGGATCGGCAAAATGGAGTTCTACTCCAGCAAAGACCTCAAAACCTGGACCAAGGAAAGCGAAACGGACGAGATTTTCCACGAGTGCCCCGAGTTTGTGGAGCTGCCGGTGGATGGAAATCAAAAAAACAAAAAGTGGCTGCTCTTTGACGCGACTCCGAAATACCAGATCGGCTCGTTTGATGGCAAACTCTTCAAGCCGGACTACACCGGGACTCGCCAGTGCATCGGGGGCGAAGTCAAGGCCGCCCAGTGTTTCAGCGACGCTCCCGATGGCCGGGCCATTGCGATGCTCTGGGCCAGGACCGCTCAAAAAGACAAACATACGCCCTTCAACCAGGGATTCACGCTCCCTCTGGAACTGACCTTGGAAACCGCTACCGATGGCGTCCGATGTTACGCCAATCCGGTTCCGGAACTGAAAGCCCTGCGCGGGAACGAAATCCTGTCAGTCAAACAAAAGAAGGTCGCCGAAGGCGAATCGGGATTGCAGTTCAACACTCCAGCGGAGTTGGCGGAGATCGACATGACCCTCGATTACAGTAGCGGAAAGAAACCGGCTTCGATTGAGATTATATTGGCTGACATGAAGTTCACCTATGATTTGGCAACAAAGGAACTGGCGGGCCCAAGGGGGAAACTGACCTCTTATGACAAGGAGGACGGAAAACTCGACCTGCATCTCTTTGTTGACCGGCCGACTGTCGAAGTCTTCGCCGAGCATGGAGCGGTGTATATGCTGAGCAACCGGGCCAATCATGGGGCGCCGCTCGATCAACTGAAGCTCCGGATCACCGGGGGAGACGCAACCATCGAAAGCCTGAAGGCGTACCAGCTGAAATCCATTTGGCCAAAGCGCTAGTTCAAACCGGAGTCATTATGAAAACGTCATGGATCTGCTTGTTGATCGCCCTGTCCGCCGCCCCCGCATTCGCCAAAGCCCCTCCCGTGCTCGCGGACGAATGGTCGACCTTCCCGCTGTATGCGAGCGTCGGTTATGACCAGCCCCTGCGGCCCCAGTTCCATTTCACCTCGCGCATGGGGTGGCTGAACGACCCGAACGGCATGGTCTATTATGACGGCGAATGGCACATGTGCTTTCAGCACTTCGCCAAAGGCAATGCCAGCGGGCCCAAATCCTGGGGTCATGCCGTAAGTACAGATCTGGTGCATTGGACACAATTACCCCATGCGATCAACCCCTACCCCAACGTGAAGTGGGACAAGGGCGCAAATCACGCCATCTGGTCAGGATCCGCCGTCGTGGACGAGTTGAATGCCCTTGGAAAACAGACGAATGAGGTGAAGACCCTTTTCGCCATCTACACGGCCACCCATGCGGGCGAGGACAAGAAGGCCGCCTTTTTCCAGGCAGGAGCTTACAGCACCGACAAGGGACGCACTTGGACCAAGATCAACGGCGGCAGGCCGATCATCGACCATCTGGAGGGTTTCGATCCGGGCCAACGCGACCCGTACGTATTCTTCCATGAACCGACCAAATCCTATGTGCTGATCATGGAAATTGGCGGCCCGAATCATGCCGTGCGTCTCTGGCGCTCCACCGATTTGATGAATTGGCAAGTCCTGCAAGACATTCCCAACAAGTCAGCCGAGTGCATCGGCATGTTTTCAGTTCCCCTCGATGGCAACCCCAACAACAAGAAATGGGTGATCACCAATGCCGGCACAGGTTATGAGGTCGGCGACTTCGACGGCACAAAATGGACGGGCCTCGGGGATAAGGACAAGGACGGACGTCCGCTCAGGTTTGAATCAGGCGACTGCTACTATGCGGCACAAGTATTCAACCAGGCGCCGGACCACCGCGTGGTTCATGTCGGCTGGCTACGAAGTGCGGCGGCGGGGTACAGTCCCTTCACCGAGGCTGGAATGCCCTTTACGCAGCAACTATCCATACCGGCGGAAATCACCTTGCGCACCACGCCTGACGGAATCCGTATGGTCCGTAACCCAGTCAGGGAAATCGAGTTGCTCTACGCCAGGACGGACAAATTTGAGAATATCCCGGCAAAAGAGCTGAACACGAAACTCGCGGCACTGAGCCCTGAATTGATTGATATGTCTGTCGAGTTTGCCCCTGCCGGGAATTTCACTCTGAATGTCCGCGGGTTGAAAATCAACTTCGCCGATACGAAACATGAATTCAATTTTACCAATGCAGCCCGGGTGGCGGGTGAAAAGGCTGGCTTACTCACTCTGCCCGTCGCCAAGCAGCACCCCTATAGAGACACCGGCTTCAGGGCAATTCCCGCTCCGGCTGTGAACGGCAAGGTCAAATTGCGCGTTCTGGTGGATCGGGCATCCCTGGAACTGTTCGTCAACGACGGTCAGGCGGCGGCAAGCTTCGTGGTCGTACCCAAGCCTGATAACAGGATCATTCTGATCGAGGGTAACGATGGCCAGAAGTTCAATGCGATGACCGTGCATGAGCTGAAGTCGGCGTGGCAAAAAAGTAAGCGGTTTCGTCATCGGGGAAAAAACTGAACGCATCAGGGTAAAAAGGGAAAGGAACATGGCATGAAGAGTGGTTTGAAGTTGTTGGCGAGTGTCCTGGCGGTGTCGCTGCTGCAGTCGACCGCACATGCGGACCTGAAGACGCGTGAGATCGAGATCAAGCACAAGATGTTGCTGGTTCCTGTTTCTGACAAGCCGGCTACGCCAGGCGCGAAGAAGAAGGACCGGGGCACAATGCTGGAGATCAGGGTGGGTGAGACGCTGGTGCATAAGCTCAACGTCGTGCTGGCTGACTCGAAAGAGGATGTGGCCTGGTGGGGTTATCTGGAGATGGACGAGTATGTCGGCAAGACGGCCAAGCTGAGCTCGAATCTCGATCCGGAGTCGAAAGGACTCGATTTGATAGAGGCCTCGGATACAATTCGCAATCCGGAACCGTTATACAAGGAAGAGCTTCGTCCGCGGTTCCATTTCATGCAGAAACAGGGCTGGAATAATGACCCTAACGGCATGGTGTATTTCGACGGGGAGTACCATCTGTTCTGGCAGTGCGGACCTCTGAGCAAAACGTGGGCGAACATGTATTGGGGCCATGCGGTCAGCAAAGACATGATTCATTGGGAAGAACTTCCCCGCGCCATGCGTCCTTTTGGCGGAAAAAACACCAACAGACATCCTTCGATGGCCGTGGACTGTTGTTTCTCAGGCAGTGCGAATATTGATGATAACAATATCCTCGGCGTTCAAAAGGGTGACGTCAAGACCATGGTAGCCGCCTACACCGATACGGGATGCGGCGAGGTGCTGGCCTATTCAACCGACAGGGGGCGGAACTGGGTGTACGATCAGAAGATGAATCCTGTCATCAAGCATGGCGGGCGTGATCCCAAGCTGATCTGGTATGAGCCCGGGAAACACTGGGTGATAGCGGTCTATGACGAGAAAAAAGGTCAGGACGGCAAGCCTGAACGAAATATTGCGATTTACAACAGTATTGATCTGAAGCAATGGACGCTTACGGATAATGTTCCAGGCTTCTTTGAATGTCCGGAATTGTTTGAGCTAGCGGTCGATGGCTCGATAGAAAATGGGCGCTGGGTACTGATGGGAGCCAATGCGGAGTATGTGGTCGGCAAATTCGACGGCATGAAGTTTACGCCGGAGCATGCAGGTAAATACAAAGTATTTTCCGGACCGATATATGCGGGGCAGTGTTTCAGCCGCGCGCCGGGCGGACGGGTGATCTACATTGGCTGGGCCAGGATTAATATTCCAATGCCTGCCACCTTCACTCAGGGGTATACGCTACCCATTGAGTTTACGCTGAAGACCACCAAGGACGGCATACGCATGTTTGCCAATCCGGTCAAGGAACTGGATCAACTCCGCGATAAGGCCCTCGTTGATCTTTCGGGCGAAACGGCTGCGCAGGGCTGCACCGTCGATGCCCCGGACCAGGAATATGACATTCTTCTGACGCTCAAGAAGACCGGCGACAACGGTGGCTGCGCAATGAGTCTCGGTGGGCAGAAGGTCAAATTGCCGGCACTGACTGGCGATTCGATGAATGTCCGCGTGCTCGTTGACCGCACCACGGTCGAGGTCGTCGAAGGCGATGGCGCCATGTTCAAGCTTGAGCCGCGCCAGGGGACAATGGGCAAGCCGATCGGCAAAATCGAGATCAAGCCCGACGCCGGCGTGGTGGTCGAGAAAATCCAAATCTACAAGATGAAGTCGGCCTTACCCGGGGCGTAAGAATCTACTTATGGGGTGCGGCGGCTTGACGCCGCTTTCCGGCAGCCCGGCTTGACGGGCTGCACGGCATATACAGGGATGCTTGGAGAACCGGAGAGCGTCGCGTCAATCCGCCGCACTCCACACACTGACTGTTTCGGTGAATGATGAGAATACTTTTAACATCCATGTTCGTGGCTGCACTCGCAGGCATCACCTATGCCTCTGCCAGCCAGAGCCTGACCTACGATGATATAGTCAGCCGGCTCTACGACATGAAGCATCTCGCCACACCGCCCCAACCGGGCGAGAGGAGCGGAATGTGCTCCAGCTATGATCGCAAGGCGAAATACAACGAACAGACCGGCAAATACGAAGACTGGTTCGCCAATGCGGATGACGGCTCGACGCTTTCTCCGGACGGCGTCCTCCTGGATCTACAGGGGCCGGGCGTCATCTGGCGCATCTGGTCAGCCCAGCCGTGGGACAACGGGAAATGGAATGTTTATGTTGATGGTGCAAAAGAGCCCACATTCAGCAAGCCCCTCGTCGCGTTCTTTAATCTCAACCCAAGGAGCGCTCCGGAACTTCGGGCGATTCCGGAATTGTCATATATTAAAGCTCGCGGCTGTAATACCTATGCGCCGATCACCTTTCAGAAATCCCTGAGGGTTCAAGCCGAACCGAAATGGGGCAGATATTTTCACATCAACTACACCCTCTTCCCGAAAGGAACTTCCGTGCCTTCATCCACCGGCACCTATACGGAGGAGCAGAACGCCGCGCTGAAAAAGGCTAATGACATCTGGGCCAAACGTGGACCCAAGCTGTTTGTAAACGACAAGGCCCAATGCAAAGAGGTCACGATTGTACTGGCCCCGGGCGAGGAAAAGATCGTTGCCCGCTATGATGCCCCGGCCGCAATCTCCTCTCTGGTCGTGAAGCGCCCCGAAATGGACAGGGCCGCTTCGGTTATGATCCTTCGCGAGCTGGCAATCAGCATGACTTGGGATGACGACAGTTCAGCTTCCGTATGGTCGCCGCTGGGTGATTTCTTCGGAACAGGTGCCGGCGAGAACCTGCATCGCACCCTGGCCTGCGGCATGACGAAAGATTACTACTACAGCAACTGGTATATGCCTTTCAAAAAAGCTGTCATCAAGGTGAAGAATGACGGGGTTACGGGCCGCAGCCTCAGTTTCACCGTACACACGGAACCCCTGAAGGAAGACGCCGACAACCTCCTGCGCTATCACTTCAAATGGCATCTCGATGATTCCAGCGGCTTTGATGAGGCGCGATTGTGGATGGATCGTTGGCCCGACTGGCCGGTGCTCAAGGTGGATGGGGCCTCCGGACGTTTCTGCGGCTTCAGTGCTCATATGTGGAATCCCCTGCATGCATGGAACAAGAAGACCCAAAAGAATGGCGTAAAGCCCCTTCCCGAAAAGCTCAAGGCAGGAACTCCTGGTTATGCGTTTTTCAAAGCGGACGTCATGCCCCGCAAGTATTGGTGGGGAGAAGGTGACGAGAAGTTCTTTGTCGATGGCGAAAAGATGCCTTCCACATTCGGCACCGGATCGGAAGACTTCTTCGGCTATGCCTGGGGGGTGGCGGTCGCCTTTGATGCCGCCCTGCATGCACTACCAAGAAGCGGGGATGCAAACGAAATCGGAAAAAGCTCCGACAAGGAAGGTCCGGGGAATGTCGGGCACATCACCGCGTCCCGCTGGCTGATTCCCGAAAACATTCCCTTTAAACAGAGCTTTGAGGCAGTCATTGAGAAGTATCATGGCAACAACTGGCCCCTGCTGAATGCCTATGGTGTGAGTTGGTACCAGACCGCCGGTACATCCGACTATTACAAGGAAGTTCCAGTTAAAGACCGTGTGGGCTACTATGTGCCAGCAAAGTATGTAGAATGATGCCCCCATGAAAACACACCTTCTCCTCTACACCACCCTAATGCTGGCCCCGCTGGCTACACTTAACGCGGCTGGACCCGTTGCCGAGCGGCTCAAGGGTTGCCTTGCCTCTCTCAAGCCTGAGGTCGCCTGCTCCGGCCCCGTGGCACGAACCGTCTCAGCGGACGGCCAGCGGCTTCGGGTCGCCTTCGTCAGCGCCCATTCGGTTCCCAATCCGGTCTGGGTGCGCTTTGCCTGGAATAACAAAGCTGAACCCAATCTGATAAACAGGGAAGGACTACCTGCCTCCGCATTTCGAATGAAAACTCATGAATTCAATAAACAAGGAACGCCCCCCGGCTTAAGCGGCGGCGCACTCCACGCCGCAGATGACATGATGATCGCCGATTTTGAAGGCGGCGGCTTTGGAGGTTGGAAGGCAGAAGGAACGGCCTTTGGAACAAAACATTCTGACAACAAGGTCGCTACTCAACTTGGCTTCAAGGGATTTTCAGGTAAAGGACTGGCCCAATCTTTCACCGGCCGGGATACGAAACCTACTGGAACCCTCACCAGTCCTGAGTTCACCATCGAACGCGACTATATCAACATGCTCATTGGCGGCGGCGCCAGCAAACACTCTGTAGGGGTAAAGGTCCTGGTGGAAGGCAAGGAAGTCGGCAGGGTTGCCGGCGAAAGAAGTTTATTTCTCGATTCCGCCGGTATATCCGTAAAGGCATATCGCGGCAAGAAGGCGGTTGTTGTTGTCTATGACCAGAATCCCGACTGGTGGGGCTACATCGCTGCCGACGATATCAGGCAAAGCAACCAAAAGGTCGGATATGAACGCCTTGAAAAGAAAATCATAATCACGGGGAAATGCCTACTCTTCCCGATAGCAAGGACCGGAAACAGCCGGAATGTGCTTGTTGAGGACGAGGGCGGAGTGAAACTCCACTCACTGAGGGCATGCCTGGCCATGACCAAGGAGCAAATCGCCTGGTGGGGTTACCTGGAGGTGGATGACTATATCGGCAAGACCGTTACGATCTCTGTTGAACAAAGAATCGGCACATCCGTTCTCGACCTAATCGAGTGCGCCGATGAGCCGCGATTTTTGCAGCCACAGTACGACGAACCCCTGCGTCCCCAATTCCATTTCAGCCAGCTAACCGGCTGGAATAACGATCCTAACGGGCTGCTCTGGGCGGACGGGTTTTACCATATCTTCTGGCAGTGCAATCCGCTTGGCACCGCTTGGGGTAACATGTACTGGGGTCATGCCAAGAGCCCTGATCTGGTTCACTGGGCCGAAATGAAGCGGGCGGTGCGTTCCGGTCCAGGGGATAAAACCCCGGACAACCTGCGTCATCCCTCCATGGCCGTCGGCGCCTGTTTTTCGGGCGGCGGTAACGTGGATATCAACAACACCGCGGGTTGGAAGACCGGAGACAAGGATGTCCTGTTTCTCCTAGTTTCGGATATGAGTCGCGGACAGTCCATCGCCTATTCCACTGATGGAGGAGAGAACTTTAGATTTTACGAAAAGAACCCGGTGTTCACGCTCAACGGGAACGACGGGAAACCGGTTTGGTATGAGCCGGGCAAGCACTGGGTGGCGGTGGTCTTCGACAAGACCAAGGAGATTGGCGAAAATATAGCCATTTGGACGAGCCAGAATCTAAAAGACTGGGAGCATCAAAGCAATGTCCCGGGTTTCCATGAATGTCCGGAGCTCTTTGAATTGCCCGTCGATGGCGACGCCAACCACAAGAAGTGGGTGATTTGCGGGGCATCGCTGGATTGCCTTGTGGGTACGTTTGACGGCAGGAAGTTCACTCCAGATCCCGGGGAGAAACGGACGCTGTTATCGCGGGATCGCGTCTATGCCGGCCAAGGCTTCAGCAATGTGCCCGGCGGGCGCGTGATCTACACCGCTTGGGCCAAGGTGGACATGGGCGATGCCCCGTTTAACCAGGGATTTTCCATTCCTATGGAGCTGACACTGAAAACTGCAAAGGACGGGCGGGTGAGCCTGTTCGCCAATCCGGTGAAGGAGATCGAGTCCCTCCGGGGGGCTGCCGTGGTCACCGTGAAGAATGCCGAATTGAACAGCGCCCATCCAAGCATGAGCTGGGAGCTGTCCGCAGAGTTGTATGATGTCTGCCTCACATTGCAGAAGAAGGGCAATCCCAGGGAAGTGGCGATCGCGGTTGGACGAACGACCGTTTCCTATAATTTCGAAACCGGGACCTGCAACGGCCAGCCGACCCCCATGATCGGGGACAAGATTGACATCAGGATCCTCATCGACCGTCCCACCGCCGAGGTCTTCAGTGCGGGTGGATACTCCTATGAATTGATGAAACGGGTGGATGGCGGAAAGAATGTTGGCAGGATCACCGTCAAGTCCGACGCTCCCCGAGGAAGTGGCGTAGTCATTGAGAACTTGACCGTCTACCCCATGACATCAATCTGGAAGAAATAACAAAGGAAACATAACCATGATAAAAACATCACGACAACTTCTGGCCGTCCCGTTGCTGTTGAATATGTTAACCGTTCCGTCCTTGCTCCACGCCGCAGAATGGAAACCCGTACCGGGCCATATCATGACGGAATGGGCCGCAAAGGTTGACCCCAGCAACACCTTGCCGGAGTATCCGCGCCCGCAGTTGGTTCGAGACAACTGGGTGAACCTCAACGGGCTCTGGGATTACGCCGTCACAAGAAAGGACGATCCCCTGCCGGCGACGTTTGGAGGCAAGATTCTAGTCCCCTTCTGCATCGAGTCCGCGCTATCCGGGGTAAAGCGGAAGTTCACCGAAAAAGATCGGCTCTGGTATTCCCGCGAGTTCACCGCGCCTGCCCTGGCCAAGGACGAACGCCTGATCCTGAACTTCGGAGCGGTAGATTATGAAACCACGGTCATGGTGAATGGAAAAGAGGTCGGAAAACACAGGGGCGGCTATGACTCCTTCTCCTTCGACGTCACCGGTGCGCTGAAACCCGGGGCCAACACGCTGGTGGTCTCTGTGCTGGATACGACAGGGGATGGCCCGAAGGGTAAGCAGAGAGTCGCCTCTTTTGATAAACCTGAGGGCATCATGTACACCGCCACATCCGGGATCTGGCAGACCGTGTGGCTCGAGAAGGTGCCGGAGAACCATGTCGCCAGTCTTAAGATCATTCCCGACATAGATCAGGAAACACTTACGGTGATCGTGAATGGCAAGGAAGGTGATGCTCGTGTGTCAGTCCTCGAAGCAGGCAAGGAAGTTGCCAGCCTAAAGGGCAAAGCGGGTGAGCCTATTGTTTTGAAAATACCGGCCACCAGACTCTGGTCACCGGAGTCGCCTTTTCTTTACGACCTTGCCATCACTCTCGGAAACGATTCGGTGAAGAGCTACGCCGGTATGCGAAAGATCTCCAAAGGCAAGGATGAGAAAGGCGTGCTTCGTCCAATGCTCAACAACAAGCCGATCTTCATGGCCGGACCGCTGGATCAGGGCTATTGGCCGGATGGTATCTACACGGCGCCGACCGATGAGGCGCTGAAGTATGATATCGAAATGACCAAACAATTCGGCTTCAACATGACGCGCAAGCATATCAAGGTCGAGCCAGCACGCTGGTATTACTGGACTGACAAGCTTGGCTTGCTCGTCTGGCAGGACATGCCCAGCGGCGTTGCCGGCAAGGATGCAAAGGGAGGCAATGATGGCGTGCCGCGATCCAAGGAACTTGCCGACCAACATGAGCTCGAGCTGAGGACGATGGTTGAGCAGCATTTTAATTCACCGTCGATCGTCTGGTGGGTCGTCTTCAACGAATCCTGGGGGCAATACGACACTCCGCGCTTGACCCGGATCGTCAAGGACTTGGACCCCACCCGCATCGTCTGCGGAGCCAGCGGGTGGTTCGACGCCGGGTGCGGTGATGTGATCGACAGGCATCATTACCAGTCCCCTGCAGGCGTAAAACCAGAGGGAGACAGAATTGGCGTATGTGGTGAATTTGGCGGCCTGGGCTATGTCATTCCCGGGCACGTCTGGGTTCCAGAACAGAAGGAATCCTCGGTGTATATCACCTGCGTGGATCAAAAGGATTATGAAAAACAGTATCTGGCACTCTGGAAAGAGGCATTTGAGGCTGATATAAAGAACGGGACCTCCGCCGCAGTCTATACCGAGATCACGGACATCGAGAAGGAGGTTAACGGCCTCATGACCTATGACCGCAAGGTGATCAAGGGGAACGTGGATTTATTTGCCAAAGCGATCGGGAAACGTGAGTTTCCACCCGAATCCACCATCAAAATGCTTGTTCCGACATCGGCCAAGACTCCGCAGGAATGGAGTTATACCTTTGAAAAGCCGGCCGACGACTGGTTCAAACCGGGGGCAGATCTTTCCAGCTGGAAAAAAGGAACGGGGATGTTCGGTTTCAAGCAAGGCAAATGGGGCATGGCCTTGAGCACCGAGTGGCACTCGCCTGATATATGGATGGTGAGAACATTCGAGATGCCTGCCGATAAATTGAAGCGCCCGGTTCTCCGTGCCACCTACGCGAGGAATGCGACGGTTTATATCAACGGCGTCAAGGCGCTGGACTTGAAGAGAGGATATATGATGAATTTCGTTGATATTCCGCTTTCGCCTGAAGCGGCCGCCCTGCTGAAGCCCGGGGTAAATACCATTGCGATTCACGCCGAGAAGAAGCCCGGCGAGAAACCAGACAACCAGTTCATTGACGTCGGATTGGGCGACGAAACTATTACATGGCAGGAAATATAACAGGCATAACTGTGAATCAATATTTAGATGAAATCAGGATTTTATATGATTCGGATCATTTCCGCAGGGTTCGTCGCGGTTGCGATGAACGTCGCTGCGTTGGCGGAACGATCCACCGGTGATGCCATTGTGCCCTTGGGGAAACTCGACGGCTTTTGGCGATACTCCGCCGCGCTCGGGCCGTTTCACGAAGAAGGCCAGGGGCTCGACGTCGTGCCTGATTGCATGTCTCAAGGAGATTTTCCTTACAGGAAACGGCCCTATGCCCGTGAAGCGCTTTTTGCCGATCACTTGAGCATGGTCCGTATACTTGGCGGATTCAGCGATGAAGGCAAAAAGGGGGCTGTGGTTCAGCAGCGGGACCTGGCCTACCGCGATGCCAGCGGGAAGATCCTGTACCGCATGGAGCTACTAGCGCCGCGACTGAAACCGTATCTCGAAAGTGAATACACAAACCTGACCATAGTGCTCGATAATGTGCCGTGGTGCTTTCCTGACAAACCGGCATCCGTCTATCTCGGCCAAAAATCCCCACCGCGGGATGCGCAAGAGTGGTCGGCGTTTATTCAGGAGGTTTGCCGCGAACTGGTCAGGATCATGGGAGGCGAACAGGCCAACCGGTTGCGGTTCCGCGTCGGCACGGAGAACGGCAGCCGCAAGCGCTTTGACGGCACTCACGCAGACTATGTGCGTCACTATGGAAACACCGCTGCTGCGGTTCGTTCAATACTGCCGAATGCCCAGGTGGGTTGTTACAATATCTCCGGCGTTAGCATGAAAGCAATGACTGACTCCCACAATGAAAGCCACAACGTGAACGCGTTCGAGCTGGCCAAGCATTGCTTTTCTGCTTCGCCGCAGGCCATCCCTTTCGACTGGGTCGCATACTCCCGGTACTATCGTCCGGGGGATGACCCCTTGACCCATGCCCGGACCTGTCGCGAGGTGTGGGATGCATTCGAAAACTGCGTACCGGAACTCAAAGGGGGTTCGCGGGAGATCCAGGAGTTTGGAATCGCCCCTTGGGGCGAGGTGGATAAGGGAACCTTTGCGAGCGCTGAGCCCGGCGTTCTTGGCGCCGCGCTGACCTGCCAGATGATGCTCCGCCTGCGGGAAGCTGGCATTGACCGTCTTTGGCACTGGAGTGTCCTTGATAGATACAGAAATGCTGCAAACAAGCTGGTCAATGTGCCCACCGGAGAAGCCTGGTTGCTGAGCATCCTTGAATCCATGCGCGACGGTGAATCCTTTTTGCTCTCTCCCGTGCAGGAATCACCGCATGGCACAAGACATCTGGCGCTCGCGGCAAGACTCGGGGACCGGGTGATTATCCTCTTTTCATCCTATAACCCAAATGCCTCCATGCATGCGTCCGAGAGGGCGGCCTTCAACCTGCCCCCGCAACTGGAAAGTCTCGCCAACAGGAAACCCAGCTACGTGCGGCTTGACTGGGAATCCTCCGTACATGACACGATCCGCAGGGACCTGGCGGCGGCGAAACTGCTGAAGGACGATTTCGTCAGCCGACCGGACCGCTTGGGCATCATTCGCCAGATGGGATTGGATAGGGAGGCGGAGAAGTTGATTGGCAGCAAGCAAGACGCCTACGACAAGCTGTGGATCGATTCCCTGACTCTTAAACCGATGGACAGCAAATCATATTCCATCAGCAGCCGCACTCTGACGATTAATTTGGCGGCTCCTGAATTACTTCTGCTTTCGATCGACGCGGATGGAAAGAAGTGACAATAATGACACATATAAAGGATCGTAGAACATGAATATTATACGGAAGTCCACCATTATCAGACAATACCTGTTTGTTCTTTTTCTGGCGGTCACGACGGCGTTTGCAGCACCCGGCAGGCCCAACGTTATCATCGTTCTGACAGATGATCATGGCTATGGAGATATCGGGGCTCACGGGCATCCATTTCTCAAGACACCAAATATGGACAAGCTGCACGCGGAGAGCGTCCGCTTCACGGATTTCCATGTCGCTCCCATGTGCTCACCGACGCGGGGTCAGTTGATGACCGGCGTGGACGCCATGAAGAACGGCTGCACCTTCGTCAACACAGGACGCTCTATGGTGCGTGAAGACATTCCGATGCTGCCCAAGTACTTTACGGATGCCGGCTATGCGACGGGAATCTTTGGCAAATGGCATCTGGGTGATAGTTATCCCTATCGTCCGCAGGATCGAGGATTTCAGGAGGTGCTGACGTTCCGAGGCTGGGGGCTTTCGGCCCTGGCTGGGTCATGGGAGGGCAGTCCCTTGAATTCCAAGCGGAAGGTGGATGTGTATACGAATCCCACACTGGATCATAACGGTGTCAATACCCTCTATCCGGGGTTCTCCGGCGATATCTGGTTCACCGAAGCGATGAAATTCATGGCTGAGTGCAAACAGAATAATAAGCCGTTCTTTGTCTATCTGCCCGATAATCTCGCCCATGTTCCCGACTGCGTACCGCATAAATACTCGGCCCCCTATGCGGCCATGAAGACGTGGAAGGGAACCGACGGGAAAGAGGTTAAGGTGCCGGCTGCGTATTACGGGCAGATTGCCAACATTGATGAAAACATGGGCCGACTGGAGGACTTTCTCACAAAAAGCGGGCTTAAGGACAATACCATTGTGTTGTTTTTCAGCGACAATGGCACGAGATCAAAGGAGGCCTCTGAGATTTACAACGGTGGCATGCGCGGACATAAAACCGAGTTTATTGATGGTGGCCACAGGGTATACTGCTTCTTCCGCTGGCCTCAATCGGGGATCAAGCACGGGCGGGATATTAATGAACTGACGGAGGTTCAGGACATGGCGCCTACGCTGCTGGAGCTCTGCGGGATCAACCCGGCGAATCGTTATCCGATGGACGGTGTAAGTTGGTCCGGCCTACTGCACAATACGCCCTGGCCGTATGCCGACCGTAAATTGGTCGTTCAATACGGGGTGCTCGGTCGAAAGTGGGATGCCGCGGTTCCTTGGCAGAAATGGCGGTTGTTGGATAAGGGAATGAGTTTATACAATGTGGCTAAAGATCCTCATCAGGACACCAATGTGGCTGAGCAAAACCCAGCTGTCGTCAAAGCCATGGCCAGCCACTACGACGAATGGCATCAGGCCGTTTCCGCAACGTATAAGAATCCCCGCTTCATCCACATCGGTCACCCTGGGGTACCGGAGGTCATCATGTATCCAGGCGACTGGCAGGGAGACTGCAATGATACGGCGTTTGGGCTTGAGAAAGGCGCGACCAAAGGGGTATGGGATATTGAGGTTGAGACCGCAGGGAACTACCGGGTGGAGTTGAGCCGTTGGCCGTTCGAGTCAGGCAAAGCGCTGACCGAAGGCGTTGAACCAGGATCTTCGACCGGGAGAGGTGCACGTCCAATCGCGCAGGCCACTTTGAAGTTCGGCAAGACAGGGAAAGAGCAAACCGTAAAGACGAGTCCGGAACAAAAACAGGTGACCTACGAGCTGTTGCTGCCGGCCGGAAATACTATTCTGGACGCCAAGTTTTTGGACGTCGGCGGCAAGCTGCTGTGCAGCGCGTTCTATGTAAAAGTGACACTTCTAAAGTGACAATAAAAATCGAAATAACATGAACATTATACAATACCTGGTTATCCCGCTTCTTGCGGCCACGACGGCGCTTGGCGCGACGAGCAAGCCCAACATCCTGCTGATCCTTGCCGATGACGTTGGCTTCTCGGACCTCGGTTGCTATGGCGGTGAAATCGCGACCCCGAATCTCGATACGCTGGCGGCGGGTGGGCTGCGGTTGACGCAATTCTATAACACCGCCCGTTGTACACCGTCCCGGGCGACCATTCTTACCGGCCTGCATCCGCTTCAGGCAGGCTTTCGCAATATGGCCGGCCAGCTTGTGACAAATGCCGTGACGATCCCGGAAGTTCTTAAACCGGCAGGTTACCGTACGCTGATGGTGGGCAAATGGCATCTCGGCGAAAAGAATCCTCCGACGAATCGCGGATTCGATGAGTTTTACGGAATGCTCGGAGGATTCAATAGCTTCTGGGCTGAGAAGGGCAGTTATACACGCTGGCCTCAGGATCGCACCACGCGGGTATACGAGAAGGATAAGTTCTATTCCACCGACGTGTTTGCAGATTACTCGATTGATTTTATCGACGATGGTAAATCCGGTCAACCGTGGTTCCTCTACCTCGCCTTCAACGCACCTCATTTCCCCTTGCATGCGCCTGAATCCGACATCGCCAAGTATGAGGCGATGTATTTTGAAAAGGGCTGGGATGGGATCCGCGCCGAACGTCTCGCGCGACAAAAGAAGCTCGGCCTCATGCCCGAAAGCCTGGCTCTGACACCACGAGAACCCATTCCAAAGAATCCGTATAATGGGAAGACGGGGTGGGCTGGAAAAGAAATCCCCGCTTGGAATTCCCTGCCGGAAGATCGACGCCGCGATCTCGCGCGCCGCATGGCGGTGTATGCCGGGATGGTGGATCACATGGATCAAGCGATTGGACGGGTCCTCGCGCATTTGAAGTCAACGGGTCAGGAGCAAAATACCGTTATCTTTTTCCTGAGCGACAACGGGGCGTGCGCCGAATGGGATCCGTTCGGTTTCAATGGCGAGGAGCCGAAGACCGGTGAAGGCTTGAAAAGGATCGGCGGTCCCGGCAGTTATGTCAGCTGCGGCACTGGCTGGGCCAATGCGTGCAATACCCCTTTGCGGCTCTACAAACACTACGCACACGAGGGAGGCGTGAGGACCCCGTTCATCGTTCACTGGCCGGCGGGATTAAAGGCGAAAGGGATGGTTCCCGGACTTGGATATATCACGGACTTCATGCCAACAATTCGCGAGCTGGCAGGCGCCATGTATCCGAATCAAGTCGGCGATATTGCGATTCAGCCGGAGGAAGGCGTGAGTCTGGTGCCGGTGTTCAATGGAACGCCTTTGGCGCCCCGGAAGATTTTCATGGAGCACGAGGGAAGCAGCTTTGTTCGTGAAGGCGATTGGAAACTCGTTCATCTGAATACAAACCCGAAAGACTCCCTGGAGCTCTATAATCTCGCCTCTGACCCGACCGAAATGAACAATCTGGCCGTACAGGAACCCAAGCGCGTGAACGAGATGGCCGCCGCCTATCAGGGATGGATGACCCGCTGCCGTAGGATGTCAGCCCAAGATAAACAATGATACAGCTCCCCCTCTTCAGGATTTTGTTGCTTGCGCCCCTTGCCGCGCTACATACCGCCTGTGCAATGGATATCTTCCCAAACGCAACCCGGCAGAAAGTCTACCGTGTCGCATGGGTTTATTCGCAAAAAGCAGAAACTGGCTCCAGTGCCGCGAAGGAGATCTCACGGCTCGGGATTACGATCACGCCGTCCGACCTTCAGGCATTAGTGAAAGGGAAACTTGACCGGCGAACCGTTGATGCGGTTGTTTTTTCAGGAAGGCCCGGATCTGCCGTCCCGTTGAACGACGAAGGTAAAGCCGCCTTGATGCGTTTTCTCAAGGCCGGTGGTGATCTGGTGCTGCTTGGAGTTCAACTGCCGCCGTTGGCGGTAAGCCGGGAAACACTGGCCATCGAACTCTTCCGCGAAGACGACCCGAACAATAATTATACGGGCGCCGTCGAGGTTGTATCCGCTGATAACTCCGCCCCGTTTCCGATGCCAAAGCCTCTGGTCGGTCCTTTTTCCGGCACCTCGGCGCTCGGACCTGCAATCCCGAATGAGGTCAAATTCGTCCCGCTGCTTGCGGCACGCGACAGTTACGCCCGGACCCTTGGCTGGGCAGGCGGACTATTAGTGCACTATTCCGGGGCCTTCCAGGGCGGACAGTGGGCAATATTCCGGGTTAACGATGAACATTTTTATAGCACGCCAGACTTCCAGTCCGGCCTTGCAGCTCTCTTCACGCGCCTGGCGTCAGATGATCTGCCGACTCTGGCGGCAAAGGAGGATGCCGTCCGCAAAACGAAGACCATCACACTGAAAACCCCTCCTCCCCATCAGGAATTCGTGCGCGTCAGCGCCGATGGCCAACGACTCGAAGCGGCTGGCATGCCATTGTTTATTACCGGCTGTTTTTACGATGGCGGATCAACCCGCGGACTCGGCACCTGGGGAGGAAAGGCCTTCGATGCCGGAATCATCGAGGGCGATTTCTTGCTGCTGAAAAATACTGGCATCAATGCCATCCGGATGTTCGGCGATGCCGGCCGGGACCAGGAGCTTAAGGAGCTGCTGCGGCGGCACCGGATGTATCTGCTCTACGAAATGAGCCTTTTCCAAAAAAAGGGACAACCGCCAACTACTGTGGAAGAGATGGCCGACAAAGCAAAAGCTATCGCCGCACGCTGGAAGGACGAACCCATGCTCGCCGGTTACGACCTTCAGAACGAGCCATATCTATACTACTTTGCGACCCTCACGCTCGCGGGCAAACCTTCCCCTCTCATCGCCGCCAAGCCCTACAGCAATCCTGAATTCTCGGGCCTGCTCCAAGGATATAGCCGTGACAGGGCGTGGGTAGATCGCGCCATGAAAAAACTGCCATCTTATATATTCCTGCCTCACAATCTCCCGCCTGAACTCCTGCGCGAGGTACTCGCGGGCTATGCCATTCTCGGGAATTACGCCGACCTTGAAGGCTCACGCTGGAACGGCATGGGGGGGCCACAGCCGTTCCGTATGCCCAACGCGGCAAAGTGGAAGCCCTTTCTCAAGCTCGCCGACGATTCCATCCGCATCGTGCTGGAGCAGCTCGTCTCCGCAATCCGGGAAGTGGACAGCAAGCACCTCATCACTGTTGGCTACAACAACATCTCCGCCTTTTCTCCGGCCAATGGGCTTCTTGACTTCAATAATTTCCACTTTTACTACAATTTTTCCCCTGCCCAATCAGGCTTCCATGAAGCACGCGGCATCGTCGAAAGGACAGATTTATTCCGGGCCGCGTTTCCGTACCAGCCGGTAACCCGCGGCGAACTTGGAGCCTCCACCGGCTACAGGGAGACTGACAAAACAGGGCCCTATTGGCGGGCGGATGCGGCTGGCCTGTTCGAAACCGCCACCTACCTGCGCGACTACAACCAAGGCTACAGCGGTAACTGGCGCTGGATTTCGCATGACCAATATCTTCCGCTCATGCCACGCCGCTGGCCGTGGGTGGACTGGAAACTCGACGCATCGGATCCGCAAACCACAAAAGAAGCCCGGTTCGGGCTCTATTATTACGACGGCTCCCCGCACGGACGCCCCAAGCCACTCGCGCACGCCCTCCGTTTCCTGCGCGAAGCGATTGATGACGGATTGGCGCGTGGGAAGTTCGCTTTCACAGAAACCAAGGTATTCCCCAATCTCGGGTATCGATTCCACGCTCCAGGCGCGATTATTGCAGGGAATCACTCCGACCAGTTCCCGGAAATGCAATTCGACGCCACTGGGCTGGCCAATATATTTCTCCTTTGGAATGCGGATCGTACGGCAAAGTTGGCCTCAACGGCCGACACACTCGTTACCCTCTCGCTCGACAGGCTATTCCCGGGCCATGCCTCCAAGGACATCACACTCAAGGGGATCTCAGGCCAGTGGAAGGTTACCGGGAGCAATCTCGTCATACAATTGCTGGCCGGTGAGCGGGTAACCATCCGCCTCACAAGGTGATACTATCTGCATACGAATAAGTTATAAACCCTACACCCTCAAGCTTGAAATAGCGGTTACTACTATGAAATTAATATACAGTATCCTTGTTTCAACAGGCCGACTCTCATCCGGAGTGCGACGAGGCGTCCTGCGCATGGCTTGTCTTCCCCTTGTGGCACAGCAGGCCA
>CAJBSZ010000497.1 GCA_903958395.1 uncultured bacterium
CTGATAAGCGTCACAAGCCCTTGCGGATAATGTAATTGTTCCAATATCAACGAGTTGCGAAAAACGGCCTGATCTGCCTCACATGCAAGAGGTCACAGGTTCAAGTCCTGTAACGCCCACCATCCTTCGCTCGGCGCTACGCTTGAGCTACGGATGGTCTTCGACCGGTTCTCGGACATTGATTCATATAGCCTAAGCCTCCTGCGCAAGCTCAAAGGCTACGCCACCCTCATGGGTGATACCAGGTGCCTTTCCCTTTTCCCTCTTGTGTCAGGAGTCGCTTTTCGACGAGGCTTTTCAGGTGAGCTTTGATGGTGTTGCGGCTTACCCCTGTTAGCCGTTGAAGCTCACGGACGGTCACACGGCCCTGCTCACGGGCGGCAACGAGTATGTCCTGCGTGAGTTTTGGCGTTGCCAGCAATTCCTTTTCCCGCTCAAGTTTCTTTGCCAGAACGTCCACCTGCTTCTTCAACGATTGCAGGAAGAAAATGATCCAGTCACCTATTTGGGCATTGTCGGTGTAAAGATTCGCCTGTGCCCGCCGCAGGGCGAGGTAATAGCGGTCTTTATTCTCCTCGATAACTCGCTCCAGTGAACTGTAAGGGACATATAGATATCCAGCCTTCAGCAAGAATAGCGTTGTCAGGATTCGGGAGAGTCGCCCGTTGCCATCCTGAAAGGGATGGATGGCGAGAAAATTCACGATGAAGATGGCCGTGAGGATCAGCTTGTGGTGGCGGTTGGCAGCAGTCTCCCTGTTAAACCACTCGACGAGTTCCTTCATTTTCTGAGGAGTGTCGAAGGGTGTGGCGGTCTCGAAAATGATGCCAACACTCTTTCCGTCAGCATCAAACGCCTCCACGTTGTTCGACAGCTTCTTATACTCGCCCCGATGCCGCACATCCTTGGTTGAGTGCTTCAACAGAATCTGGTGCAGTTGCTTGATGTGATTTTCAGTGACAGGAATATCATTATAGGACTCGAAAATCAGGTTCATGGCGTCTGCATACCCCGCCACCTCCTGCTCGTCCCTCGACCGGAAGTGCTTCAGACCAACGCCAGACAAGAGACGCTCAATTTCGCTATCCGTCAGCTTCACCCCTTCGATACGGGTGGACGATCCGACGGACTCAATCGTCGCCACCTTCCGAAGAAGGTTCAACCTATCCGGCGCAAGGCTCTGGAACGCTCGCCATGCCCCCTTGAATTCGTCGATGCTGGCGACGATTTGCAGGACTTCAGGGCTGATCTTGAGAGGAGGTGTATCCATATTGTTATCCATATATATCCAAATACCCGTCATCGTCAATGTCAGATTTATGGATATTACCGGATATGCTTATGGATACGATAGACGGTGGAAACCGGCTTAGAAGTGGGCATAAGGAGTGATTATTGAGGCTGGCAAATCACTTTCGGTGGCACATTGGTGGCACATTTTGTCCGGGTTTTGTCTCCGTCCGCATTAAAATGACGGCAAATCCTGATGAGATTCGGGCTTATATTCCATGTGTTCATGACGCCTTGCTTGTCCTTTCGTCAATAACATCAGGTTCCACTTTACCCCTGGCTTTCTCGACAATGGGCATGATCATCTTCGCCATCGCATTCACCGCGCCGGACTATTTGCGCCGCCTCAGGGGAAAGAGGAACCGTCCGCGGAACGGGAACCCTGGACGATTCCACAGAGATCCTTCGACTTCGCAAAGCTACGCTCAGGATGAAATTTCTTCTTTTTCACGCTGAGGTCCGGATGATCAGTTCGGGCTGAATTATTTCCTGGGTGAGGCGCTGTTTGCGGGAACCTGGATTGTCGATCAGGCCTTTCAGTATTTCAACTGCCTTCCGGCACATGAGGTCGTGTCTCAGGGATACGGTTGTCATCGGGACAGGTGTGAAATGATCTGGAAGTGTGTCTCCGATCGCAATAATTGCAACATCTTGCGGAATCTTGAACCCGGCCTGGAGAAGGGTGTTCATGCAGACCATTGCTGTGATTTCATTTTCGGCGACCATTGCAGTCGGCGCCGGCTTCCTGCGCATGGCCTCCGTTATTTCTGCAAGAACGCGTGAAATCGGCGTCTGCAATTCTTTTTCCAGCGGCAACTTAAGGCGTCGAAGCGTTTCCCTGTAGCCGGCCAGCCGGTCCTTGACGGTCTGGAAGTCGGGGCGTGTATGAACAAATGAAATATGCCTGTGCCCTTTTTGGGCCAGGTATTCAACCGCAATACTGGCGGCCAAATAGTCGTCGTATTTTACGCAATTGGTCTTCACGCCTTCGATGCGATTGTCAATTGTCACGAACGGGAAACCCGACTTGATCATTTCGCGAAAAGTTGCGGCATTGTCACGACCGGGAATCGGGGAGATTATCAGGCCGTCGACGCTGCCGTCGTGGGCGCGGGCGAGATGTTCGCATTCCAGTTCGGCGTCGTAGTTCGAATCGCCCAGCAGCATCTTGAAGTCGAGGTTGTGCCATTGGTTGCCTAATATCTTTGAAAGCGCTGCGCAGTAGGGGTCGGCGATGTTGTGAAGAACAACCAGGACATTCTGGGTTCTTCCAGAAACCAGCGCCCGTCCGGCAGAGTTGGGGCGATATCCGGTTTCTTCAATAAGCTTCAGAATCTTCTCGCGCGTTTCCGGGTGGACCCGGTCGAGATTGTTGATTACACGTGAAACCGTGCCGATGCATACCCCGGCTTTCTTCGCTATGTCTTTAATTGATATTTTGCCCATTTCTACCTCAATTATTGCCCCAGATTCCCTTCCGCCGCAAGTATTCTAAATTTATTATTGACGGCAGCTATATAATGTCATAACGCTATGACATCGCAAGATCAAAGAAGAACATTCCAACATTCCACGCGAGGAGGTTTTGTGAAATTTGAACCAGACTACCGCAATATCGAGATGGCGGCGAGGAACCAGCGGCCGCCGAGGCTCCCATTCTACGAGCATATCATTGGCGTGGACAGCATGGAGCGGATCATAGGAAGCAAATTTGGAGACCTGGTTGACGGGGACTGCGCCGCACGTTCGGAATTCTTCAAGACCTACGGTGGCTTTTTTCGTGATCACGGCTATGACACGGTTTCGTACGAAGTCTGCGTGACGGAGATTCTTCCGGGCGGCGGCGCGCTCCTGGGGGAGCAGGACGGGCCGATTCAGAATAGAAACGATTTTGAGAAATATGCCTGGGCTGACGTGCCTCGAATCTTCCGCGAAAAAGCGGAGTCCAGGTTTACTGCGTTGCGGGAAACTATGCCGGCCGGGATGAAGGCTATAGGCGGGATCGGTAACGGTGTGTTTGAAATAAGCGAAGACC
>CAJBSZ010000498.1 GCA_903958395.1 uncultured bacterium
CCTTCTCCCGAGAGCCTGTCTAGTCCCTGTCGCGGCGCACAGCGCCCCTCCCACAAAGAACAAAGTTTGGAGCCGAAGACGGTTCTACCCCCTCGTTAGTAACCCCTTACTTTTTGCCCGCGCTTGTACTTGTGACGACGCTCTGGTTTTGATAGAGATTCAACACCGTAATGAACACGCCTGACAACCAAAAGCGAATTGATGATCTGGAAATTGCCAATCTGGAGTTGGCCTCCATGAACGCCGAACTGAAGGCCAGTGAGCAAAAATATCGCCGCCTCTTCGAATCCATGATGGACGCCTACGTGAGCGTGGATATGGCGGGTCACATTCTGGAAACCAATCACTCCTATCAGACCATGCTAGGCTACTCGGAAGCCGAGCTCAAGTCGTTGACATACTCGGATCTGACTCCGGGAAAATGGCACGCCGCCGAATCCGGGATTGTCAAAGAACAGGTCATTCCGCTTGGCTATTCCTTTGCCTATGAAAAGGAATATAAAAGGAAAGACGGCACTCTCTTCCCCATTGAACTTCGCACATTCCTGCTCCGGGACGACGCAGGGCAACCGTCCGGAATGTGGGCTATCATTCGCGACATCACGGAACGCAAGCGTACGGAAGCGGTGCTACACGAGGCGGAATGGAAGTTCCAGGCGCTGTTCACAAAAGGCCCCATCGGGGTGGCCTACCATGAAATGATCTATGATGAGGCGGGGAAACCGGTCGATTACCGATTCCTTGATGCGAACGAATGTTATCTGGAACTGACCGGTGTCGACCCACGCGGAAAAACCGTCAGGCAGGCTTTTCCGGGAATCGAAAATGACCCCTTTGACTGGATCGGAACTTTCGGCAGTGTCGCCAGAACAGGGAAACAGGTACGCATCGAACAGTATTTCAAGACCAATAATCGCTGGTATGACTTGGTCGCGTACCAGTACAAGCCCGATCATTTCGTCGCGGCATTCCAGGAAATTACCGCCCGTAAACAGGCGGAAGCGGAGCGAGCCAAGCTGGCAGAGCAATTGACACAGGCCCAGAAGATGGAATCGGTGGGCCGGTTGGCAGGCGGCGTGGCCCACGACTTCAACAACATGCTGGGGGTCATTCTCGGTCATGTCGAAATGGCCATGGAACAGGTGAAAAAATCCGACCCGCTTTATTCCGATCTCACGGAAATCCAAAAAGCGGCACAGCGCTCCGCCGATCTTACCCGGCAACTCCTGGCTTTCGGCCGCAAGCAGTTCATTATGCCCGAAGTACTCGACCTGAACGAGACCGTGGCGGGCATGCTGAAGATGCTGCGTCGGCTCATTGGCGAGAATATCAATCTGGTCTGGCAACCCGGAGCGACCCTATGGCCTGTCAAAATGGATCCCTCGCAAATCGACCAGATCCTGATCAACCTGTGCGTCAATGCCCGGGACGCCATCGCAGGAATCGGCAGCGTGACGATTGAGACGGAAAACAAACTTTTCACCGAAGCCGAGTGCGCCCACAATACCGTGGATATACCGGGCGAGTATGTACTGCTCTCTGTGAGCGACTCCGGGTGCGGTATGGAAAAGGAAATGTTGCCCCTTCTTTTCGAACCGTTTTTCACAACCAAGGGTGTAGGCAAAGGCACGGGCCTCGGCTTGTCCACGGTCTACGGTATTGTCAAACAGAACAACGGCTTCATCACCGTCTACAGCGAGCCCGGGCATGGCACAACCTTTAAGATCTACCTGCCCCGGCATGCGGGTCGGCGGGAACCGGCCGTCGCACCAAACCCTGAGCTACCTGCCCAACGCGGGAGCGAAACCATCCTGCTGGTGGAAGACGAGCCGACCATGATGACCATGACAACGGTTATGCTTGAGAAACAGGGCTATACGGTGCTCCCGGCAATCACTCCGGGCATCGCCATACGTCTGGCTCATGAACATGCCGACACCATCGCCCTCATGATTACCGACGTGATCATGCCCGAAATGAACGGCCGGGATCTTGCCAGGACTCTGCGAACACTCTACCCCACCCTCAAATGCCTGTTCATGTCGGCCTATACCGCAAATGTCATTGCCATCCAGGGAATCCTCGACCCCGGCGCGCAGTTCATCCAGAAACCTTTCTCCCGGAATGAATTCACCGCCAAAGTCAGGGAAGTCCTGGATAGTAAATAAGCCCCTCCTGCCTGCGCCGAGGGTAATGGGTTACTGACGAGAGGGGGTATTCTTTGGAGGGACGCGCTCCGGCCCTGAGCTCTGTCGAAGGGTTGTCGCGTCCGGGACACCGGAAAGACGGCCTCCAGAATTCGGAAGCCCCCCTAGTCAGTGTCAGTTCACCTTCGCTGAAGGTCAAACTCAATTCAGATAAGCCGGTTCGCGTTTTGATTGAGCCCATCGGCGGTTGGCTTCGGCAGCCAATTTGAGCATATAGGCACGGCCGTTGTCGGGGGTCACGGTCCAGGTCTTTTGGTTTCCCAGATCAAAGACCCAGAAGGCGGCCAGGTCCACACCTGCCTGTTCCATATCCGTCAGGAGACGCCCGAACATCGCGCGGGTTTCGGCGGGGTCTTTCTGGTCGGCGAGGCCAAACTCCCCTATCCAGACCGGGCGCTTCAGCCCGCGGGCGAGTTCCATAACCGGCGCCAGGTACTGCACGTGATTGGTCGCCCAGGCGGCGCACTCTTTCTGGACCGGATGGTCGGCATACAGGTGGATGCTGACGGTGTCGAGCGGCGCCGGGTTGTCACGCTGGATGATCTCCATTGTCTGCTCCCGCGAATCTGACTTCCAGCTCTTCTCGGCCGTGTTGTGCCAGGACGAGGCGCGGGGGTGGGAGTTTCCGGAAAAGATCGCCCGGTGCGTGTCGTGACGCCGGATCTCCCGGGCAAACTCAGCCAGCATGGTCGTCATCTGGACGGCATGCATGTCGTCCCGCTCGGTCCCGCCTTTTTTGCGGAATTGGGCGGCGTTGGGCAGGTCGGCGATGAGGTTGGGCTCGTTACCGAATTCGTAACCCCACAACGCGGAGGAGTCCTTGTAGCGCTCAATAAAGGCGGCCACGATCTCCCGCATCTGGGCGGAGGTCTTGCTGTCCGGATTTCCCCACTGGTCGCGCGTTTCGCCAACCCGGTCGGGTAGGCCCATGAAGCTCCAGAAAAATGACGGGATAAAGCCAACCTTCTCGCGCTCCGCCGCCCTGACGATAATATCGAGGCGACGAAAGAACTCTGCGCGATCCTTGAAATACAATTCCCAGTCCCGGTTATCGAAGGCCAGCGCAAACCTCACAAACGGGATCCCCGCCTGAGCGAGCTGATGGAGACCGGCCAGACTGGAGGTATCGTCAGGCTTGTGCAGCACCCGCCTGAAGAGGTCGAAGTAGTTGGCCCCAACGCCACGGTAGGGCTGGCCGTTAAGAATGAAGTGGCCCTCGCGGACCGACAGGCCGGGAGAGGTGGATTCCTGAGCGGATAAAACGGCACCGCCAAGCGATGTCAACAACAAGGCTGCCAAGACACACACAAGAACAGGCTTAACACGAGGGATGGTTATTAACTGTCTCATAATTGACTGGTCATGATCAGGTAGGGCGCGCAGGCCCTTGCGCGCCGCGGCGGCCAAGAGCCTGGCCGCCCTACCAGGATGTTCATGTCGGGTCAATATTGAGACAGTTAATATGTTCATTGATACTCCCTACCCCTTCCGTCGTTCATCCAGTTGTCTACGCACTTCGGCGGCCTTTTCGGCGGTTAAAGGATAGCCGGCCATCACCCAGATCGCCCCCAGCAGGAACACCGTGGGCACAGCCACGTAGAGAATCCGCATGCGCAGAATGACCTCCGAGGGTTGCTGGACGAGATCGGCATTGTAGCCAGACCACTGCAAAACGTACCCGGCGATGACCATCGTCCCGGCGATACCGGCCTTGATGAGCCAGGAGAAGGTGGCACCATACATTCCCTCGCGACGGAGGCCGGTGGCAAGCTCATCCACATCGCAGATATCCGCCAGCATTGAGGAGGTCAGCACCCACACACAGGACAACCCCGGCGCCATGAGCAGGAAGCTGACCAGTTGCAGATAAGGATGGGCGGGGGTGTAGAGGAACCAGGAGGAGGCATACCCGACCATGGTCAGGCACAACCCCGCGAGCAGAGTCGGCTTCTTACCCAGTCGTGTCCCGATCCAGGCCACGGCGGGCGTCAACGCCAGGCCGCCGAACTGGAAGATGCCGTTCGCATAAAGATTCAGGGCCGCCTGGGGCTCCTTCTGGCCATCGAAAATATAGTAGAGACTGATATAGGTGGAAAAGACGTTGCAGGTGAAGAGTCCGATGAAGATCAGGAACATGGCCAGCCCCAGGCGCAGGAACGTCGGATTGCGAAAGGTCGCCTTGACTGCGGCAACAAAGGCCAGCTTCTCCTGACCCTGCGCCTGAACCCGCTCACGACACACCACAGCCGAGTAAATGGCCGACCCGGCGATCAATAGTCCGAACAGGAGACCGACGCCACGAACGCCAACCACTTCGTCTCCACCCCACCACTTTCCGAAGCGGATGGCCAGCCACCACGCACTGCCCATGACCAGGCCGCCGACGCACTCCACGAACGTCCTCCACGCCATCAACCGCGTGCGCTCATCGTAATCGGTCGTCATTTCCAGCCCGAGCGCAGCCCAGGGAACAACAAATATCGTGTGGGCCAGGTAGAAGAAAATCAGAACGACAAAGAACCAGACGAAAATGCCGACCTTCCCGAACCAGGCCACAGGCGGAACCCAGAGCAGGGCGAACGTCAGGGCACAAAGCAATCCCCCAAGGAGAATATACGGCCGCCGCCGCCCCCAGCGTGTGCGGGTGTTGTCGCTGATGTGGCCCATGAACGGATCGGTAAATGAATCCATGAGCCGACTGAGCCCCATGGCCCAGCCCAGCCACTGGGCGGGAACGCCGAGGGCTATATTGTAAATGGGGAAAGCCAGATAGCTCAGGATATTCGCCATGAAGGTGTGCGCAATAACGCCGCTGCTCCAAGCAAGCTTGGCCGGAATCGGAACACGGCCGGTGGGTTTGGCGGGGGGTGGCGATGAAGTAGGTGGCATAAAGGGTTCAGGGTTCAGGGTTCAGGGTTGTGGAATGCTTCAGCTGCCGGCCGGCGTCGCGTAATTTTTCCATCATGTACGCATTGTCGTTCCATGGCGTGACACTGTCGAGTGCTTGCCAGGAAAAATCGAAGACCCAGAAAGCGGCCAGCTGCGGGCGTTCGGCTACGACAGCCGCCAGCACCCCCTCCAGTTGCTTGCGCCGCCGCTCGGGATCCTTGAGATCGAACTGCGTACCAAACTCACCGAGATACAGGGGCTTCCCCCAGACGCGGCCTCGTTCCTTGAGGATCCGGATCATGGCAGCCATGTCATTCCCGGCAATACCGTTTTCCTGGGGCGCTGCTACGGGATCCGCTTCAGCCCGTTGGGGCTTGCTGGTCTGTCCGCCCGTCGGCACGGCCACCGCCTTTTCAGCCGGTTTATCGTAATAATAAAGATGGATCGAAATCCCCGTCAGCGGATCGGGCGTGTCAGCCTTGACCACCTCCAGCCATTCTTCCGCCGAGTCCTTGGTCCAGTTCGTCTGGTTGAGAAGATGGGAGGCTGACATCCGCGCCATGCTATCACCTGAGAAGATCGGGCGTGTGGCATCGAGTTCCCGCACCGTGCGACCGAACGCCTCATAAGCGGCCCGCAGGACGGGGCGCGTGACCTTGTCCGCCGCCGTGCGGGAGGTGGGGGTTCCCAGACGGGGCACAATCCAGCCGGCCCCCTGCTTGTCTCCCGGCAGATCCGCCTCGTTGGTGTACTCGTTGCCGAATTCCCAGCCCCAGATGGCATCGGACCCGCGGTAACGCTCCACGACCTCACGGGTGAACTGGCGCATCAAGGCACGGGTACGGCTATTGGGATTCGCCCACTGGTCGAAGGGCTCCCCCGCGATGTCGGGCAGCGTGAAAAAGGTCCAGAAGAACACGGGAATCAACCCGATCTTGCGGGTTTCCGCCTCGCGGACCAGCGCGTCAAGCTTGTCGAAGAAGACCTTGCGGTTGTCCAGGTAGAGCTTCCAGTCCGCCGGATAGAACCCGTTAATGGGGAGCCGCACGAAGGCAATCTCGTACTCTTCCAGGACTTTGAACCCGGCACGCCAGGTGTCGTTGTCGAGACGCGGCCCCTGGCCGTTATGGCCAATCACCCGCAGAAAAGCGTCCATGTAGTTCATCCCAATCGCATGAACAGGCTTTCCCTGTCGCATGAAAAGGCCATCCTGAACGGTGAGGCCAGGCGGATAGGACTCGGCGGCCGCACGACAGAGAAGCGGGGAGAAAAGCGCCAGAGTCAGAATAACAATTGCCAATCGGGTCATGATTTCGGAAGAGATTAAGATTACGATTAGGATTACGATTACGATTAGGATTAGGGTTTAAGGTTTGCCTGGAACCCATGGGCCATCCTTGAGACACCGCTCAACCAGCGCGTTCACGCTGGCGGTGGCCACGCAGATGGAACTGTCGGCAGCACCGTAATAGATCATCAATTCATCCGAGCCCGGACGGCGGATCGCCGCCGTCGGGAACACCACCTGGGGGACATTCCCCCGGAACTCATAGTCCTCGGTCGGCCACATCAGGCAGGCACGCATCTTTCCGATCACGCGGCTTGGATCCTTGAGATCCAACAGCATGCACCCCGCACTGTACATGATCCCGTTCATATGCTGGCGACATCCATGATACAAGATCAACCATCCCTCCTCGGTTTTCACCGGCGGGGCACCCGGCCCGATCTTGCAGCTTTCCCAGTAACGGGTCCCCTTCTGGAGCAACAGCTTCGTGCGGCCCCAGTGAACCAGGTCGGGGGAATATGAAATATAGATATCACCGCCGGTTGTGCCCTCCCCGTTCGGGCGTTCCAGGCGCACATAGTCACCTCCCACCTTCTCCGGGAAGATAACACAGTTGCGGTGATCGATCGAGGTGATAAACCCGCAGTCCTCGAACGTGGAGAAATCCCGTGTCCGGATCAACCGCACCCGGCCGCCAAGGCCCGAGGAAACGTTGTAGGTAATGTAATACCAGCCTTCCAGCAGCGTGACGCGGGTATCGAATATCCCCTCCTTGCGCCCTGCATAGGGATACTCTTCCGGCGGCGCGGCGATGGTTTGCGGCGCGATATCGAACGCAAAACCGTCACGGCTGCGCGCGACGAGGAAGTGCGGGACCCATTCCGCGTCCCAGCAGTTCAGGATCATGACGATCTCCTCGCCATGCAGGGCGGCACCGCTGTTGAAGCAGCACTCGCCCGGAAACGGGAGGTGCGCGGCGGTAATGACGGGATTACGCCCGCTGCGCACAATCAAAGGTTGACCTGATATCCGGACATCCAGCCCGGCCGAGTTAGAAGGCTTTGACGTATTCATGTTGCACAATGTTGCAATTTTCATATACCCCGTCAAATAGAAAGCAGGATGCTCTCTGTGAATCTTCATTTGAGTGGTTATTTAAGAGCGCTGACTAAGCCCGGTTCAAGGCGTTGGCGGAGACGAAGAGATTGCGGCGCCGGAACGCGACCGGGCTTTCCACGAGCAAGATTGCTTTGAGCGTCTCGAACCCTCCCGCAAACCACGGGCGATGCAGGAAACAGGGCGACGCGTCCGTCCAAGAGGGTGGAGTCAGGAAAGCCTCACGACACAGGGTTTCGGCCACGGCAGCCAGATAGGCGTTGCAGTCGGCATGCGTTGCATCCAGCCACACTGGCACATCGCGAACCAACGCGTATTTCTCTTCCGGCGTCGAACAGCGCTGCCTGAAATCATCGAGCAGGTCGCCCACCCGCCAAAAGGAGGGCTCTTCCCCGAGACGGAGTTCGTCGTTCCACAATTGACTGATATCCCGGATGCTCAGGCGGTCGGGTGTCATGGTTCCTTCAACTCCTGGCACAACTCTTCGATGGCAAAACGGGTTTTGGGCTGGATTCGGTTCCTTGGATAGTAACTCTCCACAATGCCCAGGACCTCCTCCGCGCTCCGCAGACCGAGATGATCCATCAAGAACCGGATATCCCTGATATCGGTCTCATCCTTCCCCAACCGCATGCTCATGCACTTCATGGCCAACAGGTACTCTGGTACGGCCACGTAAACCTTAAGGTTAGGCAGGTCCATCAACGTTCGTGTCTCCCCCTTGTCACTGAGAAACCCTTTCACGGCGTCATTCAGCCAACCTTCCGCGGCGCCACATTCGCGTGTCACCTCTGCGGCGGCCTGGTAAACCGTATCCTTGGGAGCGAACACGGCGTCCACATCCTTCGTGCTGAGCCGCGCCTTGTGCGCCAAAACCATAGCGGCCCCGCCATAAAGCACAATCTCACCCACGACGTTACGCGCGGCGAGCAATTCGGAAAGGCGGGTCAGATACGCGACTATTTGCTCTTGTTGCATGACCAGCACGTTAGCACGCCCCAAGCCGGATAACAAGCCATCCGCGTTCCCATTGGTTGTTTCGTGACGGGGACCTTACCCAGTCGTGTCCGCCGCCTCACCACCCGCACGCGCCCCTCTGGCGCGCATGCGCGTCAACGTTTCCCGACAGAGCTTTCGCGCACGATGATATCCACCTCCAAGGCAGGCGGCAGGGAAGGGGTTGCGCCGGACTCGAGACTGGCATGCACCCGGCGCATGGCGTCGTAACCCAGCCGGCGGTTCGGGATATCCATCACCGTGAGGGCCGGGATCATATTGGCTGCCAGCGGGGAATCGTCGCAGGTCACGACGGATACGTCCGCAGGCACGCTCTTGCCGGCTTCGGACAGGCCGCGGATGGCCCCGATCGCCTCCTGGGTATCCATGGTGAAGATCGCTGTTACGTCACGTTTATCCCTGAACAACTGGCGTACACCACCGCACCCGAACGCGAAACCATCGGCATAGTCGGCGCTTCCCTGCACGATCAGTGTCTTGTCGAGGGGGATGCCGGCCTTGGCGAAGGCACGGCGCACTCCCTCCAAGCGATCCTGATGGGCCTTGAAATGGACCGCCCCAATGAACACCGCCACACGCCGGTGTCCGAGTTCCAGCAGGTGCGTTGCCGCCCGGAACCCCACCTGGCGGTTATCCACGGAGACCAGGGAATCCTCAAACCCGTCCGGGGCACTCATCACGCAACAGTACGGAAACCGCTTGCTGCGGAGCGACTTCAGGTACCGGCTATCGTCATTGGAGTTGATCACCACCACCCCGTCAATACCGCGGCGGCCCATGCGACGGATCAACCCGCGCTCATTGAGGTCAGCCACGGATCCGCTGAAAAAGGCCATTTCCACGTTCGCCGTCTGTGCATACTCCCACATCCCCTCCAGCACGGCATCCGTGTAGGGGGACAAAAGATCCAGCCCCTCCTTCTGCGTCTGGATCAACGCCGCGATGCTGACCGCACGCCGGCTGATGGGCCGCGGGCGAAAGCCCTCACGGTCGGCGACTTCCCAGACCCTGCGCCGGGTCTCCTCGCTGATGCCGGGGAAATTCGTCAGGGCCCGGCTGACGGTGCCGGGATTGACGCCCAACTCGCGCGCAATGCTGTAGATGGTTGTCGGTTTCCGTTTGATGGTACTGTCCCCTATCCCATGTCAAATCACCAAGCGGCCTTGATCACGCTCATGAGCAAGGAATGACGCCGGGGTACGAACCCAAAGGCGATAAACAGACGTGTCGAGAAAATCCGAAAAATCCTGACGGTCGAGAGTCAGCAACACGTCACACTGTTCCGCCAAGGCGGTAAGCAGAATCGGCTTGTCTTTCGTCTTGATGAACAAAAGAGGCCGATCATGCACCAGTGTCTCGCGGACAATCATCAGTCGGGGCTGAAGACGGGCGCGCCATTCCCCGGTTGCGGCGACGGGCAATTTACCGAGGTTCCGGTTGACTGCCTCAACACAGTAGAGCGAGGAGACAAGTTCCCAATGCTGGTCGAGACCGAAGTCAAAAATCGCCCTCGAGGCTCCACGGGACGATCCTGCTGCAGCAAGCAGAACACTGGTATCCAGAAAGATCTTCAAGCCCTGTGTCGCCCCTTTCGGGAAACTTTCCGCAACGCCAGCATGGCCTCTTCATCCTCACGGATCCAGGACTGGATGGTTCCCGCCGGAATGTCACGAACCGGCATAGCGGCGGCGGGATGCAAAAAGACCCCACCGTCCCGCTCCTCGACCACGATCAAGGGGTTGTCCATGCGGTCCAAACCCATTCGCCGTCGAATCGCAGGCGGCAATGTAATCCCCCCCCGTTTATTTAAAGTAAGCGTCGTCATGTTGATATTCTGCAATACCGCATTGCGGCAGTCAAGCACACCTTATCCCCGCACGGATAAGTACCGCGATTTCACCGTGCGCCTGGTCATGACCTCCTATGAGGCGGCCATAAACGCCTTGACTCGCGGCAATGCCTTCAAAGACCCCGAAGAGGCCCGCCTGCGGTGAGCTTGTCGAATCCGCCTGCGGTGAGCTTGCGAGCCCGTGTGCCTGGCCATGTGCCCCACCCTGAACCCACCATCGCCCGCCAAGGGCACTTTTATGAATGGTCTCATCATTGGCTGGACATGATCGGGTAGGTCGCGCGCTATGAGCGCGACGGTCTCGGGCGGCCTCGTAGCGGCCGCCCTACTCGGCTCATGTCTGGACAATTTTGAGACAGTTAATAACGCACCCAAAAAATTCACCAAAACATCATCTGAAACGTTTCAGATGGCAAAATGACCGCTCAGTCCTTGGTGAAACGGGAAGCGAAGGCACGCACCTTCGCAGAGTAGTAAGGTCGGCGTCCACCTGGATAAACTCCAGAACACCCCATGCTTAACAGTTTAAGCAATGAGTTCTGACGTAATGCACGGAGAACAAATTGCCTGTCACCATCGTCCTCCGGAGGGACAGTAGTCTGTGGTGAGGGTCATTGTCCGGAAAAAGACAGCCGGTGCGTCTTCTGAATCTTGTCACGCCATTCGTCCGCGAGATTGGCCTCAGCCGCAAAATCCGACCAGCGGGCCACGGCGGCCTGCACTTCCCTGATTATTGTTGCGGCGCGCCCCCGCTTCATCAGCGCTGCCTTGGCGCAAGCCTCGAAATCCTCCCGCGTGAAGCCGTCACTCTTCCCGTTCATCGTCATTTGATGGGTGGCCGTCCAAGCACCCGAAGGATTGTAGCTGTAGGTCACATCGAAAGCCGGCGCGAGCGACCACTCCCCCTGCTTGTTCATCAGGAAGGCGACGTTCTTCACATGATCATCCTGATTCCTAGCCACAATATTGAAGACCATCCTGCGGAACTGCTCATCCACCGCCGCCATCGGCAGTTTGAGCTGGCGGATCGTCAACAGCGCCTGCTCGTAGGCGTAGGCCCCGGCTTGGTTGAAATCGAAATGCGCCAGCGCGCAGAGCGACTGCATGTGCAACTTCTCCCCGCCCGCCAGACGGTCGAAGCGACGCGTCATGAAATGCCGCCGTCCATTCTCCTCCAGCAGCCGGCACTCGCTCATCGTGATGCCCGCGGCCTTGGCCATCAGGTGATACGCATACTCAATGGTTCCGTAGCCCTTTGGATCCTCCAGTTCTTTATCCTTGTTGCCCGCTACGCCATCGAATTTCAGTAGCCAGTACTCGAAGCCCTCGCCCGCTGCAATCTGGCCGGAACGCACCTGGTTCGTTGTCCGGTTCCACGCAATCACGGCCTTGGCCCGCGCGCCGCCGGCGGATGTTCCCACTCTCAAAATGTCCTGCAGCGCTCTTTCCTTGCCCGCCTCGTGAAAGTGCCCCTGCAGGTCGTTCCGGTGCGTCAGCACCTCACCCGCCAGCCGCACCAGCTCGGCCACTTCAATCTTCGACGCCCTGCGCGGCTTTGGCCCCGTTGCCGGGACGAATTCCAGTGCCCCCATGCCCCTTGCGCCCGTGTAGCAAAGCCGCTCCACCGCATTAAAACTCTCCGGCGTGCGGCCCTGCGTCGCAAGCCACGCGGCGATCAGCGCATTGCCGAACTTGTCCGGCAGCGAATCCGCCAACAGCCCCGGCAGCCCGTGGAAAGCATTCCGCGGCAGCTCCGGAAATTCATACACGCGCTCGCTCAGCGGCATCACCACCGGCGACAGCTCGATCCCGCTGCGCGCAAAATCCGCATCGTATTGGAACGTCGCAACCTCGCGCCCGTCCTCCATCGAAACTGCACCGATCATTCGGCCCCAAAGCTGCACCTTCGCAATCATGGCTCTTCACCCCACGTCCATTGCTTCAGCTTTGCGGGTGCCGCCTTCCTGCCCGAGGCGCGCTGCCGTTTCCGGCCCTGCCGTCTCATCTGCTCCATGGGGCTGGCTGCGGTCTCCGGAATCAGACTCTCGAAACGTTCCAGCAGGCCCAGCGTCCGGCAGACCCGCAGAAAACCCGACAACTGGGTCGCCACCGCGCCAGATTCCAGCCGTTCCACCGTTCGCTTCGACACCCCCGCCTGATCCGCCAGCGCCGCCTGAGTAAGGTTCCGCCCCAACCGGACACCGGCCAGCCGCCCACCCAATGCCTTCAAGATACTTTCGTCGGTCAATTGCGCCGTAATTTTCATATGTCGGCTAGTATGACGAATTAAAGCCGAATATCAAACATATTCGCCATAAATGGCGACTTATTATTTTTCCACTGCCGTAAATGGTAAACTTGGCTGGCTTTGCCGTAGACAAAGGATGGTAATGACAGAAAAACAAAGGAATTCGAGCACGAGGCCAGCCGCTCACGAGGAGCCCTCGGGCATTGTCCTCAGCATGAACTCCTTGAACAACGGCACCGTGAGAACCAGCACCGGGAGAAAAAGGGTTCTTGAGTGGGTTCATATGTACCTATTTATTACGGTATGTACCCGTAATTAAGTACATTCTGATACATTTCGATACAAAACCCGAGTAGCACTCCGTTAGCACGGACCAACTCCATTGCTTGTCAGGTGCATCCCTTGTCGCCGACGCCGCCCGGGGGTCAGCGTCCACCTGTGCTTCGCGCACCAGTCACACCGGAGGATGCCGAACAGGTCATTCGCTACGCCGCCGAATTGGCTGGACATGATCGGGTAGGTCGCGCGCTATGAGCGCGACGGTCTCGGGCGGCAACTCCCGGCGCTTCATCTAGCGGTCGCCACGCCACAAAGCCGCTCGCCAAGGATCCGATCATTAGTGGCGCCGGCTCTTGGCTATTCCCTTTCACTTGAATTTATTGATGTAATGCAGAATTTCTTAACTCAATCGTGATGTATTGGCGCCATAATTGACATTAATCAGGTTTGGCGGGTGTATTGTGGAAAATAATCTACCAGAAATAGTCTTCGCAACCAATGGCGGTGAGCCTGCTGAATCCGCGTACCGTTCGGGCTGGTCTGGCTCCGAGTAGGACTCGACATAAATGCTATCCCGGAGAACGACCACCCCGCTTCCGTCTTCGGCAAGGCGGGAGGGTGACATTAATTAAGAACATGGCTGTATGACATCCGCGGAAAAGAACTTCTGGAGACTTTCCTAGCCTTGGCGACTTCCTTCTCCAACGTGGTGACCCGGTTCTTTAGGTCAGCCACATCAGGCCTGACTTTGGCGTTTGCTTTGCGCACGGGCGTAACAGCGACTTTGGCCTCATGGCGGGAGTTCCAGCGGATGATTCAATAGAAAGCAGGATGGGCCCTGGCACATCTGAGAGTTTGGAACTTTGAGCCGGCGGTCCCCGCCCGGATGTCCTTCGGGCTGCCTCCCTCAACCGGCCGGGGACGGCCGGCTCCAGAAGGAAGAGCCGGTTCGGGGCTCTCCCCAAAATATTTCATTCCAATACTGTCTAATATTTTGTACACTTTTTACATGAAAACGCTGGGCAGGCTTTTATGCTCTGAAGGAAAAACTGAAATCCTCAGGGTGTTGGTGTATCAACCGGGCCCCGTTGGGTTGCGCCAGGCCGCCCGGCTCGCTGGGATCCACCCGCACTCGGCGGAGGTCGCCCTCTCGGCATTGGTACGCAAGGGGCTGGTCAAACATGGCCGATCCCCCCATCGGGCTCGTTATGAACTGGTCAGGACTCATGAGGATGCCGCCGTGCTGGAGGCCGTCTTCCTGGCCGCAACAAGCGGTTTCATTGCCGCACAGCGACGGACCCTCGATGCCCGGGCCAGGCAAATCCTTCCCTTCATCAAACAGGCCGTCAAAATGATTGACCGGGCACGGGAGAGCCATCATGTCGCTTGAACAGTTATTCAAGGCCGCCGTGCATGAATTAAGGGAACGCCGCGTCCTTTTCGCCGTGGCCGGTGGACTAGCCGCGGATTTATACCGGAGCGAACCACGACTGACAATGGATGTCGACCTTGTCATCCTGACCGAGGGAAATGGAACTGAAACGGCAATTTCCGTGGTCGAGGCTCTTGGACTCCATGCGGGTATTGCACGCGCCGCAGACTTGGCGGGAGGCCCCCTCTTTGCCATCCGCCGCCGCAATACCGAGCCCCGAATGATCGTCGGGCGATCGGCCGGAAAAGCCTCGCCGGAAGGGGTGGACATCCTCCTTCCATCCATCCCCTGGGCCAGGTCTGCGGTGGAGCGGGCACAAAGCAACCAGGTGGATTTCGGCTTCGGCCCCGTACCCGCCCTTACGCTGGAAGACATCATCCTGGCCAAACTCTATTGCCTCATGGCAACCCCCTTGCGCGCCAAGGACCTGGACGACCTTCAATCCATCTTCTCGTCGCATCCCGACTTGGACCTCCCGTATCTGGCAGGTCAGATGCGGCGGATTAAAATAATGATTCCCAAGGCGGCAAAGACGTTTCTTCCAAAACCCATTCTGCAGCTTTCCCGCGATGCCATGAAGGGAATCTAGCGGTCGAAATTGCTGGTGTTCACAGAGGTCGACGAGTTCCCGTGCTTTCGCGCACGATGATAACGGGAGGTTTCAGGGTTCGGGGTTCAGGGTTCAGGTTGGAAATGGCCCTTCCACACGTCATGAACCGGGCCACAACGGCGTTGGCCGTCAGAACCGCGTGTAGGTGACCGTTTCGTGCCATAGCGGTCCGCTGATGTCTCATTTTTAGGTGTCGAGCGGTTCATCATTCGTGGTCCTTCTGGCTGGATTCGGTGTCCTGGCCTCCATTCATCGCCAAACCAGTTCGCCGCCAGGAGGCAGAACTGGTCCGATATGATCGGCGGCGGCCGGCGCATGATCTCAGGTCTCTGACGCAGACCGAAGGATGGACTGGCAAGAAGGATCGTTTTCCCGCGGAGAACAAATTGCCTGGTGTCACCATCGTCATTCCCTCTTGAGTTCAATGCCAAATCGCGTGCCAAGCCTGATACTCCGAAGGGCGCAAACGATAACGCGCGATATTCCCCTCGTGGAGCGCCATGAGTTCGGTTTCCGCCACTTCAATGAGGCGATTCCGATCGCTCCCCTTCGCCTTTTCAAAAGCGAGGCGTTGAATCAATGAGCCGGCAGACTTCTTGTCAAGCCGGCCCCGGACAACGGCGGCAACCATATCAGCCAGTTCCTGCCGGTACCGCAGCCGGAACGGATCCGGCTCACCCAGCGACTGCCGCACTGCGGAATAACGCGCACACGAGCGCTCGTAGGCCCAGACAAACACATCGCGCAGCAATTCCACGCGCGTCAACTCATAGACCCCGAGAATCCCATGGGTATAGTCCTGTTCGGGAACATCCACAAAAGAAAGCGGACAGAAGTTCGCGCGGATCAAAGGAATATTGGCCGCAAGCCGGGACACACGCTTGTTGACATCCTCGAAGGGCTGGAGATAGGGCAAATGCACCATGACGAAGAACGCTTTCTCAAAGACATCCTCAACCGCGTCTCGGGCCCTATTGCAACTTCAGCCACATCCTTGAGATAGACAGGGGTGCCGTCAGCCG
>CAJBSZ010000499.1 GCA_903958395.1 uncultured bacterium
AATCATTCCGCCGACGATCTGCGCCACCGCAGGATTGGAGTTCGAGTACACAACCGACAGGCCCGATGAAACCATTGCGTTGGGGTTGATGTCAGGATCGCCCAGCGCCTTCACAGGCAAAACAGGGAAGGTAATCGTCTGGCTGGCCTGATTGACAAGCAGCAGAACCGATCGACTTGCGGAACTGTAACGGTTGGTGTCCACAGGCCTGAAAGTGGCATTCAAGGTGTTGGTGCCCGCCGGCAATTTGACACCGGACGCAGGGGTATAGACAAACTGCCCGGGGACACTGGCTTTCGCGTTGAGCTGAACAGTTGAAAGCAGCGTGCCGTAAACAATGGCGGCCGGATTCGCCCACGTAATCACAGGGACAGCTTTCCCCACGGTCAGTTCCTGTGTGACCTCAGGTGCAGGATTCCAGTTATTGTTGCCTGCCTGCTTGGCAGTGATTGTGATCTTTCCCATCCCTACAATATGGATTTTTCCAGCAACGATTGTGGCCACGCTAGTATCCGAACTCGTATACGTGACCGCCAATCCCGAGGATGCTGTTGCACCTGGGGCGAAGTCGGCATCACCAACGCCCTTGGCCTGCAAAATCGGAAAGGTGACCATCTGCTCGCCTTTCACCTTGACGCCCAAACCAAGGGACACACAGACATCTGACGGGGCGGCGATTTCCGTGTTAACGAGGTGGAAGGCCATCTTCTGCCCATCCGTGCAGATACGGAATGTGTGATGCCTCGCAGTCCCCGAGTTGACAGGTGCTTCAAGGAAGGCTTGATTGCCGGAAACTCTTAAGGTAAGTTGCTCATAAGGCGTCGTCACCTGGATGTGAGTCGCATCAATCCGTTTGATTTCAAAAACCGCCGACTCATACTCGAAGCCTTCGGGCGTGTCGCTCAAGTTCGTATCCGCATAAGCGTCAACATTCCATGACCCGACGAAATCATTTACAGTCAACGGGCCTGTGAAGCTTGACCATGATCCGACCATGAAGCTGATGTCCTGCAGATTCCAGGATTCCTGGCCGATATTTGCGAATACCCGGTTCGTTCCATCCGAAAGCATGATGAAGTCCAGCAAGTGCCAAACACCCTCCCCCCCCGTGGCTTGACCCATGACCATTTGGCGGGGGAAGCTTTGAATTCGATTCCCGATACGCTCGGTCTCGAACGACATTACATTCGCATTCGAGGCATCCGCGAATGTCACCGTGTAGTGAGTCATGTCCGTCCGCGACACGCCAAGGGTCCCGCCTGAGACCGACTTCACTATGGCCACGCCGTCCTCGATGTTGTCGTCAGATTCGATGAGACCAGAAGAACCAGTATAGGTGCCGGCAAACAAGTCGCGGGGAATGTTAGCGGATAATTTTGCGAGGAAGAAATTCCAATAACCTTGGGAATAAAGCGAATTCGTTCCAAACGCGGCGGCGTCTTGGAACCAGCCGTTCAAATACGTGTTTCCTGCAGGATCAGCAAGTACATTGATGCCCATGCCACCTGCAGACTGCACCCACTGCATACTGCCGCCCGCATCGTATTTGACCATCATGGCGTCCCACCCGGTTAATCCGTATGCGCCGCCTAGGATTGTATTTGTGGAAATACAGCCCGCCGCATAGACATTGCCTTGCCGATCCGCCGCAACGCCGGAGAAAAGATCGAGACCTTCGCTGCCAAAGCTGCGCGCCCATTGCAGCGTCCCTGCGCTGTTGTATTTCGCCACAAAAGCATCCAAACTTGCTACGTTGG
>CAJBSZ010000500.1 GCA_903958395.1 uncultured bacterium
CACACAGCCTAAGTTATCACAACCATTAAATGAGGTTACCTCATTGATCTCACCCCAGCTTTTACATACCCCTAAAACAGCCTCCTCCGACTTGTTCCGCACCAGGACGATCAATTCCGGTTCCACCCACGCTTTCTTGCTTTCTGTCATTTTTCCATTCCTCCTTTTTATAGGTTCAACGGCTCACGGTTTAACGGTTCAACGGTTACAGATTTTTATAACGAATCACCCAACCGTTGAACCGTGAACCGCTGAACCAATAACACTATTTATCTCCCCCACAATCTCCCCGGTCTTGTCAAATCGCATCACATAACAGGGCGCTTCATTGCTCAACTCCCCGATCACATCGAGGGTTTTCTCCCACCAGTCGGCGGTGACAAAGGGCTTGATGACGCAGGCGAGGAGGCGGCGCGTGATCTCCTTGCGGTCGGTCAGCGGCGTGATGCTGTTCTCGTTCGCCTGTTCGATGAAACAGATGGCCCGGAGCGGGGCGTCGTTGGCGGAGACCAGCGGCACATCGCCGTGGCTCCAGGTGCCATAGACCCGCCATTCACCCCCACCCTCACCCTCACCCTCCCCCGTCAAGGGGGAGGGAATACGTTTGTGACCCTCCCGCGTTGAGGAAGAGGAAATATGTTTCTGAGCCTCCGCTGCTTGTGGGGAGGGAATACCATTGGCGGCAGGGTATTTGCGGACGATGTTCCGGTCGTCGCAGAGGATTTCGACTTCCATGTCGCCTCTTGCCCCGGCCTCGATCAGCATATTGGTTGTGGTGGATTTTCCCGCTTCCGAATGGCCGACAAAGAGCACCCCCGCGCCATTGAGGATCGCCCCGGCCGAATGGAGGTAGCAGCCCCGGCGGTCGGCAAGCAATCGGGCGATAAGGATCTGATCGGAAGGGAACATGGTCAGGGAATGAACGTCGCCTTTGCGCCAGGAATCACCACGGACATCGTCGTTGTAGATGCGGCCGCGGGTATGATCGGCGTTGAAGGTCGCCACGCGATGCAGGGACGGGTCGTCGGCCTGGGGCGAGATGCCGAGATAGATGTACGATCCGTTCTGCCGGGAGATGGCCCAGGGCGGTTTGCGGTAGAGTTCCCGGCCCAGATCCTTGCCCGCAAGATCGGGCATGCCGAAGTGGTGACGGATTGTGACCGTGTCCGCTCCGGGCCCGTCGGCGCGGAAGGAGGTAAACTTGGGGTGAAAGGTCTGGTCGTCAATGGGCAGGTCGCTGTCCACCTGGATCGTGATCCCGGCAATCCGGTAATAGCGGCGGTGTTGGGCCTGCCAGTTTTCTTTGAACATCTTGTTCTCCTTTGCCACTTCACATAAATGCGCCACGGGTGCGGAAAAGCGGCCATTTTCAAGCCAGCCGTAAACGGGGCACCAGCGGCAGTTTTTGCGGTTGTCACAGGCACCGCAGTTCTCCGCATGCTCCGCGCCGCCATGAACCTTGTCCGCAAGCGCCGGGATGAACGTTTCCCAGGCCTCCCGGACTGTCCCTTGGCGCAGGTCATAGCGCATGGCGGGATCTTTAAGGAAGGAGCAGAAGGTCATGCCGCCGTAAGGATCGACATGGAAATCCCTTCTCCCGGCGATGCAGCGGGCAAAGAGGCGGTCATCTCTATCCGTCTGCCCGCATTGATGGGTGTGCGCCTCTTCGTAGGAGAGGTCCGGCTGATCCAGCTCCACCACATCGCTCGGGTCGAGGCGCTGGCGGGCGATCTCGGCGTTGCGCGCCAAGTCATGGCAGGACGAAAGATACAACCAGGGCGCGCCGACGCGCCAGTGTTTGCTCAGGGATTTTGCCAGGTCTTGCATCTTTTCCCATTCATGCCAGTTGTCCCGCATGGGGATCAACTGAACGATGAAGCCCGCCCCCGCTTCCTTAAGGTAGCGGAAACCCTCCATGACCTTCTCGAAGCCGCCGGGGTGGCGGGTAACGTGGTCATAGGTTTCCTTTGTTGCGCCATAGAGGGCGACCATCTTCGTTCCCTTGCGGGTGAGCAGACGGGCGATTTCGGGGGTGATGAGGGTTCCGTTGGTGTTCAAGGTATAGGAGATGGCCCTCCCGGTCAGATACGAGAATATTTCGGGAAAATCGGGCCGCAGCATGGGCTCCCCGCCGGAGATGGACCAGCGGCGCGTCCCCAGGGCACGGGCCTGATCAACAATGTTTCTGATTTCGTCAAAGGAGAGTTCCCGATTCCGGGAAGGGTCTCTGGGAGGGATGTGCAACCAGCAATGGCGGCAGTTGTTGTTACAGCGGTAAGTAAGATCAAGATGACCTTCCAGCGGGAGGCGGAAATCGAGGAGTTGCTTCTGCATGTAAAAGTCTCCAATGGTTATTCTTTGCTTGGATTGGAAGGTCCTGCGCATTCTGCGAGCCGTGTCAGGGTACTACACCAAACGCAGCGGCCATGCAACGGAAATTCTTTTAATATTCATAATCATTTTTGGGCGATTTTAGAGTGGGGACGTCATGTATTCATAACACTAATAAGGCCCACAGCCTGTATTTACAAGAACTATGC
>CAJBSZ010000501.1 GCA_903958395.1 uncultured bacterium
GTCCGCCACCACCGCCACCGGCCACCTTTGCCACTTCCTTGATGATCTTGCCGGCGTGAACACCCTGCTTTGTCAGGTCGGGACTGACCGCCACAATGAACTGCGCTTTGCCGGCATGGCTGGCTCCCAGCACCACCACGGCCGAACCGGCCTTCGCCAACGCCGCCTCGGCCAAAGTCTTCAGCGCTTCGGGCGAGACTTCACCGACAGCCACCGCCATAAGCTTCATCCCCTTCACCTCGGTGGCCGCCGCCAGGATGCCGTCGAGCTTCTGCATGGCCGCCGCTGTCGCGGCTTCCTTGATCTGCTTCTCCAGCGTCTTCACCTGCTCGCTCAGCGCCTCAATCCGGCCGGGCACTTCCGCCGCGGAGATGCTGAAGCGCTTGGCAAGCCCGTCGAGCATGGCGCGATCCTCGCACATGGCCTCATAGGCTGGAAGACCCGCCACGGCCTCAATGCGTCGAACACCGGACGCTATGGAGCTCTCGGACAGAATCCTGAACAGCCCGATCGTGCCCGTGGCGGCCACATGGGTCCCACCGCACAGCTCACGGCTGTACTCACCTACCTTGACCACCCGCACCGTATCGCCGTATTTCTCATCAAAGATCGCGATGATTCCCGAGCCCTGCACATCCTTGAGCGCCATCTCGCTGGTGCCCACGGAATCATTGGCAACAATCATCTCGTTCACCCGCCGTTCCACCGCCGTGAGCTCGGCGGGCGTCAGCGCCTGGAAATAGTTAAAGTCAAACCGCAGTCGATCAGGACTCACCATCGAGCCCGCCTGCTTGACGCTGCTGCCAACGATATCGCGAAGGGCATGCTGCAGGAGATGGGTGGCGGTATGATGACGTGCCACCGCCGCCCGCCGCTCCGCGTCAACCGTAGCCGTCACCTGTGATCCCTCCGCCATCGTGCCCCGGGTCACACGCCCGATATGCAACACAATCCCTTCAGTAGGCTGCCGCGTGTCGGTCACCTCAAAGTCACCCGTCGGACTTGTGATGATCCCGTGATCACCCAACTGACCGCCCTTCTCGGCATAAAAAGGAGTCTCAGCCAATAGCAGAGCGCCTTCCATTCCTTCGCTCAGCGCCTCAGCCCTCGCGCCCGCCCCGGTCGCCCCTTTCTGCACTATCGCCAAAACCTTGGCCTGACCGGAAAGCCGGGTATAACCGGCAAACAGGGTCTTGATCCCTTTGGACACCAGGTCGGACACCAAATCCGCATCGGCATCGGTCGTGGCTGACTTCCGGGCATCCCGGGCACGCTTGCGCTGTTCATCCATCAGAATCGCGAAACGCGCCTCATCGACCGTCATTCCCTTTTCCTTCGCCATGACCACCGTCAAATCCAACGGGAAACCATAGGTGTCGTACAGTTTGAACGCATCGGCACCCGGAAAGATTTTGTCTTTCCCGGCGGCAACCGCTTGAGCCACGTCATCGAACAACGCCAATCCACGGTCTAGTGTCAGGGAAAAACTCTCTTCTTCCGCCTGAATGGCGCGGGCAATCTCTTTCCGGTTCTGAACCAGCTCCGGATAGTGCAAGCCCATGGTTGCCTCCAATGTCGGGAGCAACGCGGTCATGAAGGGCTTGGTGAACCCGAGCTTGCGACCATACCGGACGGCACGACGCAGCAGTCGGCGCAGGACATAACCCCGTCCGTCATTGGAGGGCATCACACCATCCCCCACAGCAAACGCCAGAGTCCGCAAGTGATCGGCGATGACCCGCATGGCAATCGCGCTCTGGCCTTCGTAGGGGTGCCCGCTCAGCTCGACCATCTTCTGAATAACCGGCTGGAAGATATCCGTATCATAATTTGAGGGTTTTCCCTGGATCACGGAGACCACGCGTTCCAACCCCATCCCGGTATCGACATGCTTGGCGGGCAATTCCTCCAGAGATCCGTCCTGACGGCGATTGTATTGGATGAAGACATGGTTCCAGATCTCAATGACCTCCTGGAGGCCGGCGTTGATCATATCCGGAGTGCATCCGGTGAGCGTCCGGTCATAATGAATCTCCGAACAGGGGCCGCAGGGACCCGTCTCACCCATTTCCCAGAAGTTATCCTTCTCGGCAAACTTCAGGATATGGGTCGGATCAATGTCCGTGACTTCCTTCCAGATGGCAATGGCCTCGTCATCATCCTTATAGACTGTCGCCCACAGCCGCTCCTTGGGCAAGCCCCAGACCTTGGTGAGCAGTTCCCAGCCCCAGCCGATAGACTCGCGCTTGTAATAATCGCCGAAGGACCAGTTTCCGAGCATCTCGAAAAAGGTGTGGTGATAGGTATCGTACCCGACTTCCTCGAGGTCGTTATGTTTACCGCTGACCCGGATGCACTTCTGGCTATTGGCGACGCGGCGGTACTGGCTGGCGCGCGCGCCGAGGAAGATTTCCTTGAACTGGTTCATTCCCGCATTCACAAACAGCAGGGTGGGATCCGCTTGGAGCACCACCGGGGAACTGGGAACGATGATGTGCCCCTTGGACTTGAAATAATCCAGAAACGATTGCCTGATTTCCGCCGCCGAAAGTGTTGTCCGGGTCATAGTCATACTTCTCTCCAGTCGCTTTGTTCCATCCTCTTAAAAAGGAGGTCAGAGGCTATACTATCCACGGCACGCGGGACAAGAACGTTTCAATGATTGAAGTTCATTAAGATCACAAAAGGGAATCCCCTATTGCAAAAGGGAACATTAAGTGTATTGTTATTGGAGGCAATGGAAGGACATATTCACCATGAATTCAAAGTCCACGAACCCCTCCGGCACAGTTGGCTCATTGACACAGTCAGACCTCCTCGTCGTCATCGCCAATACGGTTCAAGACAGACTTTTCCTGCTTCAAGTCGAAGCCGGCGCCAGTTTCCGGTTCCTCTGCATCAACGATGCCTTCCTCAAGGGAACGGGGCTCACCCGCGAACAGGTGATCGGAAAGCGCATCGATGAAATCATTCCCTCGCCCTTCCATGCCTTCGTGCACGGCAAGCTCCAGGATGTGATTCGTGATAAGACCACCACACTCTGGACAGAGCACGCCGTCCTTCTTCCGGAAAAACACGAGGGGGAGGTTGCGGTCACACCGATCACAGACGAAACGGGAAATGTTGTCCAACTGGCGGGCGTCATCAGAGATATCAATTGGCGCAGGAATGAGGAGGAAGAGGGGCGCGAACTCACCTGCCATCTGATCCAGTTGCAGGATGAGGAGCGGCGCCGGATTGGCCGCGAGTTACATGACTCAACCGCACAGGAACTGGCGGCGGTGGGAATGAATATCGGCCTGGTTCTAAACCGAACGGAAGGAGGCGATACGACGAATGACACCCTCCTCTCGGACTCGCTCGCGATTATCGAGCAATGTAATCGCGACATCCGGACCCTGGCCTACCTGCTGCACCCGCCTTTGCTTGAAGATGCGGGCTTGTCCGCCGCCTCGCACGAGTACGTGAACGGGTTTTCGCAACGTAGCGGGATCAACGTAACCATCGACGTCAGCCCGGATCTGGGTCGACTACCGACGGCAACCGAGCAGGCGCTGTTCAGGGTGGTGCAGGAGAGTCTGGGGAATGTTCACCGTCACTCAGGCAGTACCACCGCCGCTATCCGGATCTGGCGGGAGGATGACAGGGTCATCCTTGAAATCAAGGATCAGGGCCACGGGCTGCCTCCCGATATGATATCCGCTGAGGATGGACGTATTTCAAAGGTGGGTGTGGGTATTGCCGGCATGCGCGAGCGGCTGCGCCAGTTGGGTGGCCGGTTTACCATTGAATCCAACACTCAGGGGACCACCGTGATGGCCATGGTGCATACCAAAAGGAACGAGCTGTGAGCGCCCTGCGAATCGTGATTGCCGATGATCATGAACTTGTCCGGAAAGGCTTGCGTTCCGTTTTGGATGCCCAGACCGGCTGGACGATCTGCGGCGAGGCGGTCAACGGGCGGGAGGCGGTGGAACTGGCCAGGAAAATAAAGCCTGATGTCATGGTCATGGACGTCACCATGCCCGAATTGAACGGGCTGGAAGCCACGCGCCAGATTCTCAAGGATCGCCCCAAAACGGAGGTGCTGATCCTTACCGTGCACGAATCTGAACAATTGGTGAGCGAGGTTCTTGCCGCCGGGGCGCGAGGCTACATACTCAAGGGGGACACCACGCGCCTGCTTGTCGCCGCCATCGAGTCGATTGCCCAGCACAAGCCATTCTTCACCGGAACCGCCTCCGAGGTGGTACTGGGGGGGTATCTGAGACCCGGACAACCCGCGCGAAAAGAGTCGCGGGCACTCCCCCGCCTGACAGCCCGCGAACGCGAAATTGTCCAGCTTCTCGCCGAAGGCAAGAGCAACAAGGAAGTGTCAACAGCACTTGGCGTCAGCGTCAAAACCATAGACGCCCACCGCGCCAACATTATGCACAAGCTTAACATCCACTCCGTGACCGATCTGGTCCGCTACGCGATACGCAATAACATCATCGCCGCCTGAGCCCGCTCCCGCCTGAACTTCTAGGGTAAATCACCTAGATGATTTTCACGCCCTAAATAGGGAATGCAAGAATTTCATTTCTGCAGCGCGCGCCCGCATACTAGTCTCATGAAGAGAGAACTAGACATGCTAGCAAGGGCCCGCCGGAACAACGCAATGTCCCATTGCATCCGGCTTCTGGCCTTCGCGTGCCTGGTCTTGGGCGGAGGCTACAGCCGTTTGGAAGCAGCCACGGTAACACTTGCATGGGATGCGCCTGTCAACAATACAGACGGAACACCCATCGTCAACCTGGCGGGCTATCGCCTCTATTACGGAACTGCCTCCCAAACCTATCCCAACTCAATCACAATCGGACTTTCACCAACCGCGACCCTCAGCAATCTCCAGGAAGGCGTGACCTATTACTTCGCGGTGGTGGCCCGCTCCGAGGCTGGCGCCGAAAGTAGTTTTTCGGAGATTGTATTTGAATCGACTGGACCTATCACTTCAAC
>CAJBSZ010000502.1 GCA_903958395.1 uncultured bacterium
CGACGGACGGAAACGCACTCACCATCCGCCCGATGACTGAAGGCACCAAGGGCGCACGCGTCGCGCGATCGCTCAAGCGAGTCAACGACAAGCACGGGATGGCACTAAAGCGACTGGGGGAGTGAATGCAGCCGGAGTTTCTTGAGGTTGAAGACGTTCTCCAGATCCATATCACTCGCAACCACCATTGCCGAATTCCTTCGAGCGCATTCGGTTCGGTGAATACGGAGTGTGACTGTCACTGGTGAATAGGTGTCGTTCAGGATGCAGTCATCCGCGCCGTGCAATCGCTGAAGCAAACCGACTCGAAGTCGAGGCGGGAGCGGGTCGGACAGCGCCGGATGCGGCGCCCTGCCCCACAAACGCTCATTCGGCCGTGAACCGGAGAGCGCGATCAGGGGCCGTTAAAAAGAATTTTCAAAATCTGGCGGATTGGTCGGTCACATCGGGGCGGGTCAAACGGTGATGGGGGTAATGAAGAATTCCAAGTTGCCTCAAACCACGCCGATTTGCTCCGGAGAAACCTCGCACTCAAAGGAGGCTCGGATACCGGCGCTTCCCACTGTTCCAACGGGGGACAAGCGACTGCTGCAATCGGCCCACCCAGCCCACCGCCGTGCGGCACTGCTGATTGCGATTTCTGCTGTAGCTTCAACGTCAATCACATTTCAGGCCTCGGCCACTCCCCAGGTGTATCGAGCGGTCGTGCTGGCGAGCTCGCTCGGACCAAGGTCGATCGAATCCAACAGCCTTTTTAAACTTGCCTACTGGCCAAGCCTCAGCGTCTTTGGCGAGGGACTTCGATTCAGGATCGTTCGCGGCGACACGATCATCGGCACGGTCCTGTCAAATGGGGAAACCGGACCTGCCGGATGCCGTGCTATGCGGTGGGGTCCCCTCACTGGCGCGGCACCGAGTGGACCGGCGACTCTGCCCGTATCCGTCGATGCCATCGGAACCGTCGCCACCGACGGGAATGACGCCGGAGTGGTCGTCGGGGCGATGCTGTTCGATTCAGCGACCGATCCAGCTGTGACCGCGTCAGCATGGCAACCGACCACAATCGCAGACGTGGGTGGCTCATCACCATCCCGAATCTTCGGCACTAGTAATCCTTGGTGTTCCGGGCAGCCGATTGATTCGATAGCGCTCGCCGTCGGGGCCGCTGATACAAGTAGCGCACACAATGCACTCGCCACCGGCGCCATCGCCGCGGTGCACAATTCAAGGTGGTCTCGATCTTTCGCAGCGCGCGTTGGTATCTCTGGGGCCCAGGGCACGCCTTTTGGGGACGGATTGAGTTCAAGCTGGTGTTCGTCATGGCCAACCAGCGACCCGCAAATTGCTTCCTTCTCGCAAGCGGTGGTTCCACCTTCGGACGAGGGATTTCCGACGTGGCAGGCGTGCTACGCGCTCGGCAGCCGCCGCCAAACCGTGAACGGTCCGACGGACTTGTGCGTGTGGACCCAGTATTGGGATAGTTTCGCATGGAACCAGTCCGATGATGTCAGCATCGTGGAGCACTGCGTGGCTTGCGATGACAGCTACCCCATTAATGCGCCGTGCGTGCGGACGATTGGATCCGAGTTGGTACACGTCTCCGATGTTCGACTCTCGTCTGTGGCCATCGGAAATACCCGTGCCCGCAGGTCTTCTGCCTTCGCTGGATTGATCGAGGAGCGCCGTGCGCCGATCTCAGAAGGTTGTTCGTCAGCGAATTGCGCACATGCGCATGCTGCAGTGGTACTAGACCCAATCGCCCCCGAATCGGATCGACGACTATTTGACTTGCACGAGCATGTGCCAACCATTAACGCAACCGGTCACAACCACTCCGGAATCGCGAGAATAACCAGCGTCCCGACCTCCGGGCACTGGATTGGTGTAGGTGCAACTGGTGCTGATTTCAGGAATCCGGTCGGCGAGCTACATGGCTGCATCTGGGTCGGACGAGAGCAGACAAATCAATCGACCCAATGGTGCGCGTTTGATGCCGACACGATCACGCTGCGGCCACCCGGAATCATAATTGAGGCGATTCATGACATCACCCAGACCGGGGTTGCTGTTGGTATTGCGCGTGACATCCGCGAAGGAGCGGCCAGCACGGAGCTCCTTGTCCTGCTCACAGAGCCTTCCGACCTGAACGGCGACCTCCAGGTGAACGGTTCAGATCTCGGCCTGCTGCTGGGCTTGTGGGGACCGATCAACCCAAGTGATCAACTAAATGGAGACATGAACGAGGATAACGTCGTGAACGGTGCAGATCTCGGTATATTTCTTGGTAATTGGAACTGGATCGGCACGGGCAGCGGATCTACCGTACGGGTTGAATGTGCAGTTGATCAATGGGCGGTTTCAAATCCGATCCCAATCTCCGTGGCGGTAAATGCACTTGGCTTCGCGAGCCTAGACGACCTAGGGGAATTCGCGCGGGCACTTCCGACTTCTGTGCAGGTGCAGTTGTGTGAGACTGTAACGGTTCTAGCGATCGCGCTCGAGGGGAACAACTAAATGAAACCACGAGATGCTTCTGTCCTTACTCGACCATGTCGAATTCTGTGTCGCCAGCAAACCCAGACCACCCTGTCACTCGGCTCATATCTCTTGGTGGCGGCCGTCGCTGACGGCGGGCGCTGGGGCATTGGTGGCGCGTGCTCAAGTAGGGCTTTGCTCAGTTATTGAAATGCTCGTAAACACTCTGGAAGGAACGCAATGATTACATTTCACATCAGCAATCACAGTCACCGGGTCGCCACAATGATCGCTTCAAGCGTGTGTTGCTTGGCTGCGACTACAGGCGTCGCATCCGCTGGCATTCTCACATTTGAAAATCTGCCTGCCACTTATAATTCAAGTAACTCTTCAGGGCAGCAGTTAACGGATCCTGTTGATGGATTCACGTTCACTTCTAGTACACTTACTTGGGGATCTCCTTATAATTGGTTTTATTACAATTCGCAAAACGTGTACTTAAATACCAACAGCAGTCCTGCTTATGCTATTGGTGTGCGTGGAACTACTGCAATGTACAGTGCATATTATTATAGTAATAGTAATAGCAATGCAACTTACAATATCTCCCGTACCGATGGAAGCCTGTGGAAGTTCAATCAGGCTGTGTTCACTTCTCTCTGGTCTATGGGAAGTATTCACTTGGTCGGTTTCCGAAATGGCGTGCAGGTTTTAGACATCACGCAAGGCATTAGCAACACTCAGCAAACAACGGTGAGCAATAGTTCTTATCCTGGTCCTGATGATCGGATTGACACTCTGAAGATTACAAATACTGTAGTAAATAATACCTCTGGAAGAGCGTTCATCATGGACGATATGTCTTACACACTTTCCGTTCCCGCCCCAAGTGTCTTAGCAATGATTGGAATTGCTGCATGTGGAAGTCGTCGCCGGCGATGCCGAGGATGAATCGGTGAATCGATGAATCAGTGAATTCATGAGCCGCCTCGACTAAGTCGAGGCGGCTCATTTCGTTGATGGACCGGGTGGGTCGATCGGCCCAAAAACGCCCGGATCACCATGAACTACAGAGCGCATTCGGGGGAGTTCAAAAGAAATTTCAAAATCTGGCGGATTGGCCTGTCACATCGGGGCGGGGCAAACGGTGATGCCAACGTGCCCCCGCATCGTGCTGGGGATCCCTCGCCACAGAAGAAAGCCTAAACATGACCATCGTTCGTAGCGAATCTCCGAGACTCTCCACATTCCTCGCAAATGCTGTTCGATCGGCAACAATTCTTGCGCTCCTCGTCTGCGCTCCCGCAGCCGCCCAAGTCCAGGCGACGATCGCCGCTGGCACCGAAGAAACGCTCGCCGGGATCAAGACCTATGAGGTGGCAACCGAAGCAGAGGCGAGCTCGCAATCGGACCTCTGGTTCTGCCAGGTGGTGGGCAAGCCATCCGCGGCCGTAATTCCCTCGCCGCCGGGTTCGGGGCTTCCGCCGACGACGACCGGAACGCAGGCGCTCAGCTCTGATCCAGCCTGGCAGGTCTTTCGGACGGCAATAATGGACAGCAACTTGAAGGCCTCGCTGGAAACCGGGGGCGCCGCTCCGGCAGCAAACTGCATGGGAAACTGCGCCCAGCAGTGGCCGACTCCGCCCGGCTGCGATCCCGTCGCTCCGACCGTCTACTGCTGCCAAGTGCAGGCAGAGCGCGACTACTGCCAGTCACTATGCCGATGTGAGGGATCGGTCCTGCCAAGCACCTGTCGCGCGGTGGCGGCGGCTGAGTATGTGGTGGACTGGATGAACTGCTCGATGCTGGATGAGGAGATCTTCTGATGAATGCCCCCAGTCAACCCCCACGGGACTCAGACGACGCGCGTAGCGAAGTTGGGGACGCCACGTGCCGAATCTGCGGCTTGGACAGGCCAACTGAAGCCAAAAGTCCAGTGTGCGATCGTTGCTGCCGAGAGTTCGTCGCGAGAGGCGCGGTGGCAGCAGAGGCCGCGCGCCCTACGCTGCTGCAAGCCACCCGATTTCGCTGGATCACGGTCGTCGTGGCCGCAGGTTTCATCACCAAATTGGTGGCGATTGGGGTGGCGTCCACAATTCATCAAAACGCGGTTCCAGAGCTGGTCGTCAACGGGCTGAAGGGATTGCGATGCGCCGCTATGGCATCAGCGATATCCGTTGGCTCTTCGAAAACGACGCAAGATTCCTCCGCCAGTTTTAGCTGGC
>CAJBSZ010000503.1 GCA_903958395.1 uncultured bacterium
CAATCCGACCAGCACGCCATGAAGGAGAAGGGGTACAAGTACGGATCGATGACGCTGGAGCTGTTTAAAAAGATCACCGACGACCTTAAGCAGTTTCCCCGGAAGATGCGCAAGGTCAAGATCGGTCTTCATGGCGAACCGACACTCCATCCCCAGCTGCCCGACATGATCCGGTATATGAAGGATCAGGATGTCACCGAGGTCATCGAACTGTTCACCAACGGCTCCCTGCTGAACTCCGCACTGAATCGAACCCTGATCAGTGCCGGGTTGACCCGCGTCAATTTCTCGATCGAGGGACTGACGGCCGAGAAGTACAAGGAAGTCACTGGGGCCAAGGTCGACATGGAGGAGTTTGTCCGGAACGTCCGTGACCTCTACGAGAACCGCCAGAACTGCAAGCTCTACATCAAGATCGTGGATATCGGACTCTCTCCGGAAGACAAGGAGGCATTCTACGCGACCTTCGGGGACATCTGCGATGAGATCTTCATCGAGAACGTGGTTCCCCAGTGGGCCGAGGTCAACAAGTTCGCCGTCGACACCACAGGCATGTACGGACAACCGGTGAAGAAGTACAAGGTCGTCTGCCCCTTCCCTTTCATGTACCTGCACTTCAATTTCGACGGCACCTCAAGCCCCTGTACGCTCGACTGGGCCAAGGAAGTACTGATCGGCGACATCTCGAAAGAGAGTGCCATGGAAATTTGGCAGGGGTGGAAACTGCATGACCTTCAGGTCGCCATGCTGGAGACGAAACGCGACCAAATCCGGTTCTGCAACAAGTGCCTGGCCCCCGTTGTCTGCTGCCTCGAGGATCTGGACGACTATGCGAACCGCTTGCTGAAGAAGATCAAACGATGAAAATGCTTATCACAGGATCGAGCGGGGTTATCGGAAGGAACCTGGCCGAGTATTTTCAGAAGCGGTATGAACAGGTCGCTTGCCCTAAGCGGGCGGAGCTGGATCTGGTCGACACTCAGGCGGTGCACGACTACCTGACCGCCCACCAGTTCGATGTCGTCATCCATGCCGCCATCACAACAGCCTCGGTGGAGCAGAACCTCAAGATGTACTTCGGCCTAGAGGGGTGTTCCGGCTCCTTCGGCCGGATGCTGAGCATCGGGTCCGGCGCCGAATACGACCTGCGGCACTATGTCCCGAAAATGAAAGAGGAGTATTTCGGAACCCATATCCCCGCCGACATCTACGGGTTCTCGAAGTATGTGATAGCTCGGGATATCGAGAGGCCTCCCCGAAACATTTTCAATCTGAGGGTATTCGGCATCTACGGCAAGCACGAGAACTACAAGCGCCGCTTCATTTCCAACAACATCTGCAGAGTACTCTCCGGTCTGGACATCGCGGTGAACCGGAATGTCGTCTTCGACTACCTCTACACCACCGACTTTCTCACCATCACGGAACTCTTCCTGAGGGCGAAGCCAAAGTATCGCAGCTACAACATCTGCACGGGACGCAGCGTTGACCTGCTGACGCTGGCTGGCCTCGTACAGAAGATCGACGGCCGCAACCGGGCGATAACCGTGAAGCAGGACGGCATGAATCCAGAATATACGGGCGATAACACCCGCTTTCTTGCCGAATTCGGCGACTACCCATTTCTCGACCACGAGACTGCGGTACGAGAGCTATATCGCTGGTACCAGGATCCCATGAATTTCACGCCAAACCCGGCGGAGTTCACTTGACGTAAAGGAACAGGATATGCATACCGCCAAAGAGAGACTGCTCACCACGTTAGGCGTCAGGCCCGTGGCGATCTGGGGAGCCAGGATGACCGGCATCGGTTTCCGGCGGCTCGCCACCCAGAACGGCATCAACGCCGTTGCCTTTATCGATTCCGATCCCTGCCTGAACGGAAAGGAGATCGGGGGCCTGAGCATCTATGCGCCTGCGCAGTTGCCCCTGTTACGGAAACAACACCCCGGCCTGCTGGTGGTGATTGCCGTCTCCATCAAGGAGGATGAAATCGTCGAACTTCTGCAGCGGGGAGGATTGACCCCAGCCGACTACCTCCGCTACAGCGAATACTGCCAAAGCTTCTACACGATCGACGTGGTTGGGTCCTGCAACCTGAAGTGCCCCTCTTGCGTCCACAGTCTGGACACCACAGGCATCCCAAAGGGCTTGATGTCTATAGAGGATTTCCAAGCCGTGACGGCAAAAATGATGACAGATATCGGCCTCGTCAGCCACATCTGCTTGTACAGCTGGGGTGAACCGTTCCTGCACCCGAAACTGGATCAGATCATCGAACATGTCCACCGGATCGGCGTAGCAACCGCCGTGTCCACGAACCTCTCCGTCATTTCGTCCGACCAAATCGAGAAGGTCGTCAAGGCGGCCCCTGAATACCTAAAAATCTCACTGTCCGGATACTACCCGGATGCCTACAACTCCACCCATGCCGGCGGGGACGTCAACCTCGTCAAGTCGAACCTCTACAAGCTGCGGCACTTCATCAACAAGCATAAGGCGCCGATATTCGTCGAGGTCAACTACCACCTCTACAACAACAACGCGGGGCCCGATCTGAAAAAGATGCAGGATCTGTGCGCCGAGCTCGGGTTCTCGCTGGCTACGGTTTATGCGAACGTCACCCCGGTCGAGCGGCTGATCGACTACTGCGAGGGGAAGCGCGACCCGGTTATCACAGAACTGTCCAAACTTCTCCTGGTGAATATCGATCAGGGACTGGAGGTCACAAGGGCCTACCGCCATCTCCCCTGCCGGTTCCTTACCAACCAGATCAACATCAACTGGGATCGTACCATTCCGTTATGCTGCGTCTGCTTCTACCGCGGGGATACGATCCTGTCGCAGGACTACCTGAAGGATTCGCTGGACGTCATCCTCAAAAATAAAGAAAATCACCGGCTTTGCGCCAGATGCCGCAAGCACGGAATTCCACCGTATCTGCTGGGCGTCAATCAGAAGGGCTGGGAGGCCATCGCGAAGGACTATGAGCGTACTCATCACAGGCACTGAGGGCTTTGTCGGAAAACATCTGACCGAGATGTTCCGTGCCAACAAGCAGGACATTCTGGCACCGACCCGGGCGGAAATCGACCTCACAAACGATCTCGCCGTGGAGTCCTATTTCAAGCACAACCCGATCGAAGCCATCGTCCATTGCGCCACCACTCTTCGGACAGGCACCTCCTATCCCCCGAACACCTGCGAAAACAACCTGCGCATGTTCTTCAACCTGCAGCGCCAGCTGACACCTGGAATGAAGCTGATCAATCTGGGGAGTGGATCTGAATACTGCAGGCGCTACTGGTACCGGAAAATGACCGAGTCATTCTTCGACACGCATGTTCCTGAAGATGGCCACAGCTACGCAAAGTATCTGATTTCGAAATTCATCAGCGCCTCCCATAACCAGCGGATGGTCAACCTTCGGCTCTTCGGGATCTTCGGTCATCACGAGGATTACCGATACAAGTTCATCTCAAACTCGGTGGTCAAGAACCTGCTGGGGATGCCTATCGTGATCAACCAAAACGTTGTCTATGACTACCTGTACATCGCCGATTTCTACCGGATCGTGAAGCATTTCGTCGATCATCCCGCCCGATTCCGGGAGTACAATGTGACGCCAACGGCCTCGATCGACCTTGAAACCATCGCCGCGCTGATCAACCGATCCAGCGATATCCAAAGCGAAATTCTCCTCTTGAACCCCGGGATCGGCGTCGAATGTTCGGGCGACAATAGCCGACTTTTGGAAGAGATGGGTGACCTTCAGTTCACACCACCTGAAACGGCGATCTCAGAATTACTAAAATACTACAAAGAAATGCACGAGTCGCTCGATGTCGAGGCGCTTCGGCAGGATGCCTTCCTAGACTACGCCAAGAGTCTCCACAAGGAGTACTTCAGACGATGACTGGTAGCGTGATCAGCGAAGATATGGCCTATATCACCGGTCATGACCTGCCCTGGGAGAGATTCCGGAATAAAACAGTTTTAGTCTCAGGCGCGGCGGGCTTTTTACCAGCCTACATGATCGAGACGTTACTGCACCTAAACCAAACACGGGATCTCAATATCCGGGTGGTCGGACTTGTCCGCGACTTGACAAAGGCGAAAAGGCGTTTCGCGCGGCACAGCGGGCCCCTCCTAAACCTCGTCCCTCATGATGTCTGCGAGGCAATCGCCCTGGCCGAGCCTGTCCACTTCATCATCCATGCGGCCAGCTACGCCTCACCCAAATATTTCCGAATCGATCCGGTGGGAACAATTATGCCGAATGTGGCCGGAACGGCAAACCTCCTGAATCTGGGACGCGACAAAAGAATCGAAAGCTTTCTCTTTTTCAGCACCAGCGGGGTCTACGGCCATGTGGACGCCTCCTGCTTCCCGATCAAGGAGGACTGCTACGGCGCCCTTGACCCCCTTGATGTCGCCTCCTGCTATCTGGAAAGCAAGCGGATGGGCGAGACGCTCTGCGTTGCCTGGCAACATCAATACGGAATCCCCGTCAAGATCGTCCGGCCAGCCATCACCTTCGGTCCCGGCGTCGCCCTCGACGACGGGCGTTCCTTCGCCGATTTCATTGCCAGAATTGTGAACGGACAGGACATTGAACTCTATAGCGACGGCATGGCCGTGAGAAACTTCTGCTACATCGCCGATGCGACGACGGCGTTTTTCATGGTCATGATGAAGGGACAGACGGGACAGGCCTATAATGTTGCATCTGACCAGGAAATCAGCATCCTCGATCTGGCCCGGAAATTGACCGGTGAAATCTTTCCGGAAAAGGGACTGAAGGTCGTCATGCGGCAGGATTCAGAGAAGAACTTCTTCCGAATTCCGTTCCCCCGAACGACCGTGGACATTTCAAAGATGAAGGCGCTGGGTTGGAATCTGAATTTTACGATTGAAGAGGGTTTTAGGAGAACAGTACGAAGCATCATGGAATGCAAGGGAGATCAATCATGAGTCTACAGGAATTATCTAAGCATTACGCAGCAGGCAAGCTGGCGAAGCCCGACTTCATCAACCGAATGCACGAGCTCCACAAGGCCCTGTTCGAGTATGCCGACTACATCAAAGAGACGGATGTCGACTCGATCACTATCGAGAATGGCCGACTTTTTCTCACCGTGAAGAAATCAGGTATCAAGATGTTCCTGGATCGCCAGGACAAGCGTTTCATTCCTATCGAAATGCTTAATTTCCACACAATCGACCCACAGGAACGGGATCTCCTCGCCAAGATTATGCCGGACCAGGCGTCGGTTTTTGACATTGGCGCTAACATCGGCTGGTACACCCTGAATTTCGCCGCGATGCCGAAGGTGAAGCGGATCCATTCATTCGAACCCGTACCATACACCTATTCCTACCTGAAAAAGCACCTCGAGTTGAACTGTGTCCGAAACGTGACACCTTTCAACTTTGGTTTTTCCGATAAATGCGAAAAAGTCTCGTTCTATTGGACGAAGAATGAAACAGGGAGCGCCTCCGTCAGGAACATTCAGAATCGATCCCGCATCGACCGCGTCACGTGCAAACTCTCCACGATGGACAGCTTCATGAGGGGCAAGCGTCTTCCAATTGACTTTATCAAGTGTGACGTCGAGGGATCCGAGTTGTTTGTTTTCAAAGGAGCGGTTGAGACCCTGAAAAAGTGCAAACCCATCATCTACACCGAACTGCTCAGAAAATGGTCGATGAAGTTCGGCTACCATCCCAACGATGTGATGGAGTTACTGGGCGGACTCGGATATTTCTGCTTCGGGTTTGTCGAGGGGAAGATCAAGCCGATCCAAATAATGGGTGACGATCTTCAGACCACGAACTTCTTTTTTCTGCATGGCGATAAACACCGAGAAATCATCCGCTCGCTCGGGCGGCTGACATCGCAGACGAATGGGGTTGATATTAAATCGCTACACGATGACGGCTAAACCCTATCCACAGCAGGACCAGCCCCAGTAGCGTGACGCCTGAAATGGCAAGCCCCGCCCACAGGATCTCGGGAAAAAACCGAACTGTGATGACACCACTCCCCGCCTTGGGAATCACAATGCCCTTGAAGGCTCCAAAGGCATGGATGACCGGGTACTGACCGGCATTAGCCTCCCATCCGGGGTAGAAGCTTTCCGAAATGAAGATTACCCCCGGCGCTGTAGTCTGATAGAAAATCTGATACTGATCCGAATTGATAGGTGTGAAATGGATTTTAGCCTCCGCCCCGGCTGGCGGCGCGGCCGTCGAAACCCCATATTTCACACACTCATCCCGCAAAACGCCCAGGGTTCGATGATAATCCAGTCGCCCCGCTTCCAGATCCCCATACAACCCCTTCGCATCCGCATAAACACTGATGTCATGATAGAACTTAGCGCGCGGCAACGAATTGGTATACCGCATTAGCCCGACTTGCCGCGTCTTGGAGTCCAGATTGGCAATAACCCCCACGTTTTGGATATCGAGCCGAATCCGCTCGTTGGTGATGCCGCTGAATGATCCATACTCCTTGAGATTGAACAGAATGTAGCCTTCCAAGGCCTCATACCCCGGATACAGGTATCCAATGTTACGGGGGAAAACTACTTCCTCCGAAATTTTCCCATCCCGTAACTGGGCGAACCTGAACGGACCTTCTTGCTCGCGCAACTTTGTCATTTGGGCGATCAACCCATTTCGATCCGCGAAATACGCTTCCGGCTTAGTTTTCCCCTGATGAAACTTGTGAAACGCGAGGTATAAATCGAAAAAGGTCAAGGCGACAAGCGACCCAACCAACGTCTGCGTAACCCATCCTGAACCGCCCTCAACTTTTGCTCCCGTATTATTCCTCCGCTCAACCAGTCGTTTAATCCATATCAATAGAATCGCTGTAATCAAAAAGAGGCCCACGCTCAGCCCCATCTGGGTCGCCGCATGACTAAACAGGCGCGGGTCTTTCAGCTCAGGGAAAAGATCACTGCCATAAAGCAAGACTCCGCAAATTAGAATGCCGTAGATTCCCCCCAATGCCAAAAACGGTCGTCGCAATTCCAGCACCGGCTTACCCCGCATCACGGCGTCCACCAAAAAGGCCACTAATACCGCAGCCGAGAAATCAAACAGGCACCCAATTCGGGCTGGAGTCCGGAACATCGAAAACCCAGGAACGATATGGTAGAAAATATTAAACAGCCCGCCATATCGCCCCAACATCAGCCACAACACAAGCGGGATCATCGCCAGAAAAAACACTGCATCGCGGCGTTCCGCCCATAATCGGCGAACATTAAAAGTCAGGACGGCAATCGCAATCAAAGCCAACTGGCCCGCATAGAATCCGAACTCCCAGTACATCCAAGCCCCACCATGCCAAGTCGCATATTCCAGAGTATCTTTATTGAATCCCCAAAATGGAATACCGGAGCCATCGCCGTTAGTGGCTCCGAAGAAATTCGGAACCAATCCGTGAATCAAATAGTACCAAGGCAAAGATTGGTCGCTAATTTGCGCAAAGCCGAATTCCTGACGCGAACTCAAACTCCAGCACTGAACTGTAGAAAGGATGACAATCGCCCCCAGAAACCCTACAGTCAGGAAAACACCGAACATCTTTAGGGCTTCGCAAATCCCCCTGCCCATCCACATCATAACCCCCGCAGGGGAATCCCTCTGCCAGACCAGGAATAACCAATAGGCTGCCAGAAAATAGGCGTTATAGACAAAACTCTGCGGGAACCCAGCGAGGAGTGACATCCAGATGCTCAGAATCAGGTAGATTACACTACGGCCGGTTTGCCGCCGTTCCACCAAGTTATTCACAAACAACAGCTCCAGCGGCAACCACACCATAGTGGGCCCAACGGTACCGTGGATCATATGAAGCGACATGAATCCAGAGAACACAAAGACGATAGAACCCGTAACGCCTGCCCACAAGCCCATCCGGTTCGCCCGCAAAAAGAGAAAGGTGAAGAACCCGCCCAACAGATATTGGGCAACAAAACACCACTGAATGGCAACCGACGGCAACCTGCCGTCGAAAACCGAGAAGGCCAGTCCCCAGTAAAAGGGACAGTATACAAGTGGCTCGCTGAAAAACGGCATACCGCACCTGAGCCCATGTAACCAGAGCGGAAAATGCCCGGAGGCCATTGAGGTGGCAAGATAACTCAATTGAGGATATGCCATATACAGCACGTCCTCCCAAAGAAAACTCCGGCCACCCAGACAATTGAAGTAGAATATCCCCAGCAGAACCGACAATACACCAACTGCGCCAAGACTGTGCATGAATGCCGGGCCAACCCTCATCACTGGCCGCCTTTCGCCAGGCCATCGCCGAGTGCATCATCATCGAAATTGATCCTCTCCTTCTCAATCACGAGCGGACGGTTCTGCACATAGGTGAAGATAGTGCCGACGTATTCACCTACGATGCCAAGAAAGAACAGTTGAACCGACCCTATGAAACAAAGGCCTATCAGTACCGGAGCCATGCCTGCCGAAAACGTGTACCAGAAGCACAATTTGGCCACAAGATACCCCACTCCAATTAGAAATGAGACTCCAGCTGCAAGGAAACCCAGAATGGTGGCAACCCGTAGAGGAATCTTTGTATAGTTTGTGAATCCGAGCATGGCAAGATCGAACAGAGCGTAGAAATTGCCCTTCGCCTGACCACGAAGCCGTGCGGCCTGAATAAACTCAACCCTGGAAATATCGCATCCCACATCAGCAACCAGCCCGCGCAGATAAGGATACGGCTCGCGAAGTCCACGCATGACATCCAGCACTTTGCGATCATACAGTCCAAACCCAGAGAATTGATCAAGCATGTCGACCGTTCCAAATTTCCTGATCGTCCTATAATAAACACCGCGCAGATAGTATAAAAAAGGACTCTCTCGGCTGGCTGTCTTGACTGCAGCAACCACCCTGGAACCCCGCTCCCAGTTCGCCACGAACTCCCGAATCAGCTCAGGAGGCTCCTGAAGATCCGCAGCCAACGTGACCACCGCGTCGCCACGGGCTTGCATTAATCCGTAATATGGCGACCGTATATACCCAAAGTTTCGGGCATTCACAATGATCTTGACCCTGTGGTCTTTCCTCGCCTCCCGCTTCAGAATCTCAACAGTCCTGTCGGATGACGCGTTATCAATGAAAATATTCTCGTAATCATAGTCTGGCAGAGTTCTCATGACATCGCGTATACGCATGGCCATCTCGAGAACATTTTCCTCTTCGTTATAGCACGGAACAACAATGCTGATCAGTTTCTTCATATCCGCCCTCACTCCAGAGTTTAGATGCAATTCAATTACTGACAGTGTTTTCTTTATTAAACAACAATCTTCCCACGGGTCATACCGCCGATGTCAGCCATCTTGTTTCATGTATCCCTATGTACGCACGATACTATCAGTCAGCCCAAGTTTATCGTTCGCCCAGGCAAAACTCTCCAGCAACCAGCACCCAAAAAAACCCGTGCCACCGGTAATGAATAGGCGTTTCCCGCGAAGTTCTTCCCACAGCCCTTCCGTATGGGCAAGAATGTGGTCCAGATCTTCTCTTAACGAGTTGACAGTCATCTCATTATGTTACTACAGACTGCCGTTGATTCAACCAGCAAAGCGTTAAATTTCGTGAGGGGTCACTGACGAGGGGGGAGGTATTCTTTGGAGGGACGCGCTTTGTCGCGTCCGGGACAACGAAAAGGCGGCCACGACGAAGCGTGGCCCTCCAGAATTCGGAAGCCCCCCCCCTTGTCAGTGACCCCTTACTAAACTTCGCGAGGGGTCACTAACGAGGGGGTAGCCTTGGCGTAGGCCGTCTCGGTGGCCACCAGTGGATGGGTAGATTATTATGACAACGCTAGGAAGGGTAGGGAGGTCTCTCCGAGACCTCCACAGATTGGCCAACCATAAGAGGGGAAGAGCGGATGCCTCGGAGAGGCATCCCTACCCTTATAGAGTCGCACCTCTCTCACGGGAAAAGACTGTCACTTTGCCGTGTATTCGCCGATTTGCGCCTGAACAAGTTCCTGAACCACTGAGGCGCCGCCCTCATAAACCGCTTTGTACCAGATCACCGTCATGCCAAGGGTCTTCGCGAAATCCCAGCGGGGCTTCCACCCAAGTACCTGAACGGCCTTGTCCGTTGCCAAATTCAGCAGTCCAGCTTCGTGAAGCGCCCCGGGATCTGAACGATCTTCCCACCGACCAGCCCAGTTTTTCAAAATCTCTTCAACCAAATCCCGAACCGGCCGGTTCGAGGAGAGGTGAGGGCCGAAGTTGAAGGAGGAAGAGTAGGATGTTAGATGTGAGACGTGAGGAGTAAGATGTGAGACGCGAGGAGTGAGATGTGAGACGTTAGATGTGAGACGTGAGGAGTAATCGGTCTTGGATGTTACGTCTAACGTCTCACGCCTCACGTTTAACTCTTCAAACAATTTCATTCCAAGTAACAAATAGCCGCTTAGCGGCTCAAGAACATGCTGCCAGGGACGGGTGGCATTCGGGTTTCGTACGGCAATGATCTCCCCTTTCGCCAACGCCCGCATGCAGTCTGGCACAATTCGATCTTGCGCCCAATCCCCCCCGCCAATCACATTCCCTGCACGAGCCGAAGCGACTCCTATAATAGGAAGATTTTGAACAGAAGACCGCGAAGCTCGCAAAGAGGACATATTTCCCCCGCCTCTGGCGGAAAAACAATTTCCCTCCTTCGCGTTCTTCGCGAGCTTCTGTTCAAATTCTTTCTGGATTTTCGCCGGGTTGAAGAAGGAGTTCCTGTACGTCTGAATCACCAACTCCGCGCAGGCCTTGCTTGAACTATAGGGATCGTACCCGCCCAGTGGATCACTCTCCTGATAGGCACGTCCCTGCTCATGGTTCTCATACACCTTGTCAGTTGTGATCATCACCGCCGCGCAAGGCCAGTCGGCATCCCGCAGGGCGTCCAATACATGCGCCGTCCCCATCACATTGGTTTCATAGGTCTCTACTGGCTGCGCATAGGAAAGCCGCACCAAAGGCTGGGCCGCCAGATGGAAAACCAGATCCGGTCGAACTTCGTGAATGACCTTGCGCACCAAGACACGATCCCGAATATCGCCAATCCGGTGATCACAGCGTCCCGCCAAGCCTAATTGGTCAAATAGGGCTGGCTCGGTGGCTGGAGGCAAGGCGAATCCCGTAACCTTAGCCCCCATCATCAACAACCACTCGGTCAACCAGGCCCCCTTGAAGCCGGTATGGCCGGTTACAAGCACCCTTTTATCTTTATAGAAACTTTGGAAGTTCATGCGAGATGTTAGGCGTGAGATGTAAGATGTTAGACGTGAGATGTGAGGAGTAAGATGTGAGACGCTAGAGACGAGAACGAAGATTACGTAATAGTCCTGCTAATTTTGCTGCTACTGATTCCATAATTGCATCAATTTTATCTTTCTCAGAAGCTGAAATGTAGTTCAATTTTAGCGCAATCTCAAGTTGGGTATCCAGCTCAGTCAAGGATCCGTTTGCAATCTTGAGAAACTGAATGAATTCTTTCGTTGCACCACGTCCAGCCCCTTCTGCAATGTTAGAGGCAACCGACACACCCGCTCGGCGCATTTGACTAGTCAATCCATAGTCTTCTGTCTTCGGGAAACTAGCGGTGAGGCGGTAAATACAAACAGATAATTCCACCGATTCTTTCCAAACATCTAACGATTTATGACCCCTCTGCATGTTTTGTCCCCTACATCTCACGTCTTACACTTCACATCTCACGTCTTACCAGCTCTTCCACGGCGCCTTGCCTTCGTGCCAGAGACTTTCTAATAGACGCACATCCCGCAAGGTGTCCATGCACTGCCAGAAACCTTCGTGCCGGTAGGCGGTAAGTTGTCCATCAGCCGCCAATTGCTCCATCGGATCCTGCTCCCATAAGGTTTCGTCTCCTTCAATGTGATCCACTACCCCAGGCTCCAGCACAAAAAATCCGCCATTGATCCAGCCCTCGCCCGCCTGTGGCTTTTCGGCGAACTGCGTCACGTGATCGCCATTGAATACCATGCTGCCGAACCGGGCAGGCGGACGCACCGCCGTTACCGTGGCAAGGCACCCCTTTTTCTGGTGGAACTGAATGACTTTGCCAATATCCAAATCGGTCACGCCATCCCCATAGGTGGCGAGGAAGGGTTCATTCCCGATGAATTGGGCGGCCTGTTTCAAGCGCCCTCCTGTTTGCGTCTGTGCCCCGGTATCCAGGAGATGAACAACCCAGTCTTCACTATCGCCCTGATGAATATCTATTTTCCCCTTGTGTAATTCCACGGTCAGACTGCGGGAATGATAACGATAGTTGAGGAAATAATCCTTGATCATCTCGCCCTTGTAACCCAGGGCCAACACAAATTCACGAACGCCATGCGCGGCATAGATTTTCATGATGTGCCACAATACCGGCATGCCGCCGATTTCGACCATCGGCTTGGGTTTCAATACGGTTTCTTCCGAAAGACGCGTTCCCAATCCCCCACACAGAATGACTGCTTTCATAAAACACACCTCGCTTTCATACATTCAGAAAAAGATTTACCACGGAGAAGCCGGAGATTTGAGGGAGAGGAAGAAAAAGAAAATGTTGCGGC
>CAJBSZ010000504.1 GCA_903958395.1 uncultured bacterium
CCTGAAAATAACCATACATCCGTAGTAATACAGAATTCCACCCGTGGTCACGGCCGAAAGACTATCTGTCCTTGGCTCCTCGTTTAGGGATTTGCGCAGTTGGCTGTGTGGGCTGCCGCAAAAACATAATATTTAAACGTAATGTAGGGTGGCGCGATCCATGAGACTGGTGTTAAGGTATTGGGGATAGGAAACGTGAAACAAAAACTTAGGGTGGTAAAAATGAAAAGAATACTGGGATTGGGCCTGGCGGCGTTCCTGGCGGTGTATGTCGGAAGCTATAGCCTTTGCCGGGTGACCGGAGTCTTGCTTCATCGCACACAGTCTGTTTTGGATTGTGATGCCAGCGGGCAATTCCACGGGAAATACCATACGGTTGGTGTTGGTCCATTGCACCCAGACCCAGGCGTCGTGGTCCGCTTTGGCTTGGCCGGTAATATCTTCAGGCCTCTTTGTAGGATCGAGGCGCAATTTCGCGAGTACACGCAGGGAGACAGAAGTTAATGGGGGCAGGAATGGCTCGCATGAAACAAAAACTGGTCATGGCACTTCTCGCGGGCTGGGCGCTGATAGGTGTCGCGAACGAAATGGAGTTCTTGCCGGGTGAATGGCGCCAGTCGCTCAATGGCGCGTGGCAGTTCAGCACAAATAAGACTCTCTCCGGTGCCGTCACCGCTCAGGTTCCGGGTAATTGGGAGATGCTGCCCGCTTTTTCCACGTTCAAGGGGACCGGCTTCTATCGGCGTGAATTCGGCGTGAGTGATGATTGGCGAGGCAGGCGGATCCGCTTGAAATTTGATGCCGTACTCCATGACTCAACAGTGTGGTTGAACGGCCACGAACTGGGCACCCATGTCGGTGGCTATACGCCGTTTGAATTCGATGTGACCGACACGCTTGAGTATGGTCGGAGTATCGTGTCGGTCATCGCGTTTAATCTCTATCCTTATGACGCCTGGTGGAAGAGGGGCGGTATGCACCGGCGGAATGTCCTGGTGGTCAGTGCCAACAATCTCTATCCCTACGGCGCCTGGTGGAAGTGGGGCGGCATCAGCCGGGATGTGACGCTGATCGCGAACCACGACACACGCATCGTCTGGCAGCACATTACGGCTGTCCCCGATCTGGCGACCGGGCAGGCCTCGGTTTCCGTGCGATGGAAGCTGGCGAATGCGGGTGCCCGGCCCGTTCAGGCGAAACTGGTGGCCGAATTGGATGGGGTGGTGGTGCCTGAGTTGGCGACGGCGATCACGCTCGCTCCACAGACCAACACCTTTGCCGAGGCTCGCTTCCCCCTGCCGCGCGGGCAGGTGCGCTTATGGGATTTTGATCATCCCAACCTCTACCGCCTCACAACCCGCATGGTGAAGGCAGGGGACGCGGTTCATGAGCAGACCGACCGGTTCGGCATCCGCAAGGTTGAGGTGACGAAGGACAGCCTTCTGTTGAACGGTGAGCCGGTTAAGTTGGTGGGCTTCAACCGGGTGAGCGACAGCCGGGCGACGGGTAATACCGAGCCTGACTGGGTGGTGCGCAAGGATGTGGACCTGATGAAACGCTGTGGTGCGACCATGACCCGGATCATGCATGTGCCGCAGGCGCCCAA
>CAJBSZ010000505.1 GCA_903958395.1 uncultured bacterium
ATGGCGGGTTTGGAGCCTTGTGTGATGACGATCCGTTTGGCGCCCCATTTCACAAGTTCCTTGATGCCGCGTGCCAGATTGGGTGTTCCTGTGGCTTCAGCGAGTTCAGCGCGGTTGATTTTGACCAGACTCGGGCGTTCCCGGATGGCCTGGATCAAAAGATCCCTCTGAGCATCCATGAGTACCGGAAGGTTGAGTTGATTCGCCTGTCTCGTCAGTTTGGCGTAAAACCCAGTGCCGCACCCTTTGGGAACGGTGCCGATCAAGACAACCAGGGAGGCCTGTCTGAGTGCCCTCGAATAGGCGGATAGAAAGGCCGTGATCTCGCTTGGACTCAGGGCAGGGGATTCCTCCACAATTTCCGTGATGAGAGGCGACGGACCGTTGGAGCGCCCGATTAAAGTTTGGCAGAGTCGCGTTTCCCCTGCCGTGGAAATAATTGTGGCAGGAACGCGATCCGCCTTCAGTGCCTTTCTGAATAATCTGCCTCGGGCTCCCCCTGCCGTGGTCAGAACCCTGACTTTTGCGCCGAGTTGCATTACCACGCGCGCCACGTTGACGCCTTTCCCTGATGCCGTTTCGAGTCCATGCGTCGCGCGATTGACTTCTCCCGGTGAAAATTCCCGGAAGAATAGGGTGCGTTGCCAGCTTGACGATAGACAGACCACGAGAATCATCTCACCACTCCGATCAGTATTGGTATTCGCTCCCGCCGATGAATTCGCGCAGAAGCGAGTTGCCTGGAACAATCCGGTCGTCCTGGACGGCCTCGATGGGGGCCAGAAGGTCATGGATCCGTTTGGCCCGCACAAAGGCGTCCTGCCGGTTCGGATCCTGGCGGAAACGTTCCATGGCTTCCGGGATAAAATCCCATAGCCGGGCCTTCAGAATGGGAAGCTCAAAGGGCAGCGCGGTATTCAGAACAAAATCCGCATGGGCAATGAACGGAATGATGTATTTGAGCTCGCTTCTCCGGACATAGTGCCAGTGGGTAAGCGTCCCCATCGGCTGGAGATTGCGGTGTTCTTTGTCACGGAGCATGCGTCGTATAAGCCGGTTATCGGCCCACCTCATGAACGTGCCGTCGGCTGTCCGTAATTGGCCCAGGGTTTCAACATAAAGCCGGTATTTATGGATTGCGGGAACCGCTCGGGTCATGTCGTCATAAAGGCCATGAAGGCTGTCGAGCAGGAGGATTTCATTGTCAGCCAGACGCATTTCATTGACATCCAGCGTCCGGATTCCTGTCTTGAAGTTGTAGAAGGGTGTTTTAACCGTTTTCCCGGCAAGCAGATCAGCCAGATGGGCATTGATCAAGTCGAGGTCGAGGGACTGGGGACTCTCATAGTCATAATCCCCGAACTCATCCCGCGGGTGCTTGACGAGATCAAAAAAGTAGTTATCGATGTTGATGGCTTTGAGGTGCAGGCCGACGGCCTGGAGGGCTTCGCCGATCTTGATAGTGGTCGTGGTCTTGCCAGAGGAGGAGGGGCCGGCGATGATGACCAGACGGAGATCCTTTGATTTCGCGAGCATCGCCTCGGCGGCAAGTCCGGCCTCTGCAGCGAACCGGGTCTCTGCCGCCCGGACGAGGTCGGCAAAGTGTCCCCTGCGGATAACGTCATTCAGGGATTCCACACTTTCACAGCGATGCGCCATGTTCCACAGCAGGATTTCGTAAATCTTCTTGTAGGGAATATTATCGGTCACTTCAAAGGTATAGGCCTTGGTGGCCCGAAGCATGGCGCGCTCCCGGCGATAGGAGATGTAATTCTGCGCCAGCTTGGTCTGCCGGTTTTCAATCAGCACCTTTTCGACAATGTCCTGGATATCCTCAACCGAGGGCAGCATGTCGCCGTGATAGGCGGCAATCAGGGTTTCCTCGACTTGGGCGGACAGGGATTCAGCCAGCGTACGGTCGGGTGTTTTGGCCGATGCCGTAGCCTTGAATATGGCGGTGGTGATGCGCTCGCGGTCATAGGCGACCAAATTGCCGTTTCGTTTGACGATAGAAGTTGGGGTGTCCGCCGTTGACATGCCTAGAGGAATACAAAACGGCTTCCGGGAAAGCAAGACGGGAGCAGGGTATGTTCTTGAAACCGAACCCCTGAAATTGCAAGAATGCCCGCCTTTACCAACTGAAAGAGCCGGATTATGCCAACTTTACCGAATGTGAACTGTGACTGGGTTGCCTTGAGCCGCCGTGTGCTGGCGGGAGAGGGGATCCGGCATGACGAGGCTCTGGCGATTCTCAACTCCGATGAGAATGAGCTCCTGAACCTGTTGCACGCGGCATTTCTGGTGCGCCAACATTATTTCAGCAGGAAGGTCAGTCTCCATGTGATTCGCAATGCCAAGAGCGGTGGGTGCAGCGAAGACTGTTCGTATTGCAGCCAATCCAGCGCCAGTACGGGTGTTGTTCCCTGTTACCCCCTCCAGAGCGAGGAAGAACTGCTTCAAGGGGCGAAAGAGGCCCAGGCCATGGGGGCGATCCGCTACTGTATTGTCACCAGCGGCCGTTCCCCGTCACGGGACGACCTTGACCGGATTGCCGAAGCCGTGCGGCGGATCAAGCGCGAGTACCCCTTGTCCATTTGCGTGTCGCTGGGCATTCTGACGGACGCCCAGGCGGCTGAGTTGAAGGCGGCCGGTGTCGACCGCTACAATCACAATCTGGAATCCTCGGAACGGTTCTTTCCCTCGATTTGCACGACCCACACCTATGTGGAGCGCAAAGCCACGGCAGCGCGTGTCAAGGCGGCCGGAATGGAACTCTGCAGCGGCGGCCTGATGGGGATGGGGGAGACTCTGGAGGATCGGGTGGATCTGGCTCTAGCCATGCGCGAGGTGCAGGCGAATTCCATTCCACTGAATTTCTTGGATCCCCGGCCGGGTACCGGGCTCAAAGACCGTCCCCGGATTCCCGCAGGTGATGTGCTTCGCACTCTGGCCATGTTCCGGTTTGTGCATCCGGATCGTGAGATTCGGATCGCCGGGGGACGTGAAGCCTGTCTGGGCCCGCTTCAGGTGCTGGCCCTCTACCCGGCCAATTCCATGTTCACCTCTGGCTATCTCACCACGCCGGGGCAGGGTTACCAAGCCGACCGGCGCATGCTGGATATGGCGGGGTTCGAGGTGGTAGAGATCACGGATGCGTGATCTCAGTTCACACGTTCGGTGAGTAGTGTTCCTTGTGCGCGATGATGCACTTCTTCGGGCACACTTCGATGCAATATCCGCAGATGATGCAGGAGTAGGGGTTCAAGGTCCACGACTTAGGGTCTCGGGTCACCTTTAGCGCATTAGACGGGCACCGTTTTTCGCAGGCTCCGCAGAAGGTGCACTTGTCGATTTCGATGTCGATCCGGCCGCGCGTTCCTTCAGGCAACTCTCGCTTTACAAAAGGATAGCGAAGGCAATCGGTGGGGCTCGTAAGCTTCCGGAAAATACTATTGATGAGGTTAATCATGATTTTATCGCTCCGTACAGCTGACGCAGGGGTCAATACAAATGGCAATCACCGGGACATCCGCCAGCTCGCAGCCTGTCAGCTGGTGTAGCAGGGCCGGGAGATTGGCGAAAGTCGGGGTCCGAACCCGGAACCGCTCCAGATTCCGCGTTCCATTTCCACGAATATAGAAGTTCAATTCGCCGCGCGGCTGTTCGATCCGGGCGAGAACCTCATCGGCGGGGGGGCTTCCCTTGACCGCGACTGAGATTGGCCCCTGGGGCATGCGCTTGAGGGCGGCGCGGATCAGGTCCAGCGAGGTGTAGAGCTCCTTCACCCGAACCATGGTTCGGTCATAGCAGTCGCCCGCCTCTCCGACCACCATTTTGAAATCAAGATCGCCGTAAGCGGCATAGCCGGTCTCGCGGAGATCCATTCTCAGACCGCTGGCGCGAGCCACAGGCCCCACCGCGCCCAGTTCGTGGGCTTTATCCTTCGGGAGGACACCAACGCCGATCAGGCGCTGTTTAACGCTATAGTCCTTGAGAAGGGAATCCATCAGCTCGGGAAGCTGTTTCTCAACGGCCTCCAGTTCGCGCAGGATATACTCGCTCAGTTCCGGGGTAATGTCGCGCTTGACGCCGCCGATGGCGCAGACGCCCAGGATGACGCGCGCTCCCGTGGTTTTTTCCATGATGTTAAGGATCTGCTCGCGCACCTTCCAGAGGCGCATAAACAGGTTCTCAAACCCGAAGGCATCGGCCAGCAGGCCGAGGATAAGCAAATGACTATGAATACGGTGCGTTTCGGCCCAGATCACGCGCAGGTACTTGGCGCGGTCGGGAATCTGAACCTTCATCAGTTCCTCAATGCCCTGACAGTAGTTCTGGGAATGCATGAAACTGCAGATCCCGCAAATACGCTCCGCCAGGTAGACATCCTGGATGTAGTCCTTTTTCTCGGCGATTTTTTCGAGTCCGCGGTGGATGTAGCCAACCGCAGGGAGTGCCTGGATGATCTTTTCGTTTTCCATCACCAGATGGAGCTGGATGGGCTCCGGAAGAACCGGGTGCTGGGGGCCAAAGGGAATAGTATTGCGACGAATCATGATTTTACCGTTCCTTCCGGGGCGGAGGGGGTCTTGTCTTGTATTTGAATGCCGATTCCAGGAATCGATTTATTCAGAGGCGCGACCGGCGAGCCCTCGGCCAGCATAAAACGCCCCTGGAAATCAATGGCCATGCCGCTGACTTGGACGCCCATGAGATCTTTCATTTCATTTTCCACCAGAAGTGCGGCGAAGAAAAGGGATGAAATGCTGGGAAGTGCCGTACCTCTCGGAAGGGTGACCCGAAGGTGCTTCAATTCATAATTTTTGTCAAAATGATACAGAATATCGTGGGATTCGCCCCGGTCGCAACACGTCATGGTCACAAACCGGTAACCATCCTGCTTCAGCTTCCACACTTCTGTGGAAATCTGATCAAGGGTTATTTCTGAAACATGATTAAGCATGGGAAGCGCCTTTCTCCAGCACTGCAGGGGCATCGACGGGGGTGGGGGTTCGGGTGAGCACATGTTTTTCCGCCAGCGGTGTTTTCCCGCTGTGTTTAGCCTGAAGAACCTGGGCGCCCTTGAGAACGCCATCAATCATGGCCTCGGGCCGGGCCGGGCAACCGGGAACAAAAACATCCACCGGGATCACTTTGTCCACCCCGCCCAGCACATTGTAGCCATCGGCGAAAATTCCACCGGTCGAGGCGCACACGCCCATGGCCACCACCACCTTGGGGTCGGGCATCTGGTCATACACGTTTTTCAGGACGCGTGCATTCCGGTGGTTGACGGAGCCGGTGACCACCAGGACATCGGCGTGCTTGGGATTCCCGACATGCAGGATGCCGAAGCGCTCGAGATCGTAGAGCGGGGTCAAACAGGCGAGGAATTCAATGTCGCACCCATTGCAACTGTTGCAATTGAAGTGCACCACCCAGGGTGACTTGTTGAATTTTGGAACGACGGTCATGGTTGGCCTTTCTTACTTTGAAACCCAATAGAGCAAGATAACGTTGGTCATGGCGAGCAGCAGCACGCTGGTCCACATGAATTTGAAAATCCACATTTTAGTCAGACGGGCGAAGGCGTTATCGACGACGGTCATGAGGAAGAAACTGGCACTTGCCAGAAGCAGTCCGATCCAGATTGGGGACGCCCAGAACAGGACGATTAAGCAAAACAAAAGGGCCATTTCATAGAAGTGGGCGATTTCCAGGATCGCCAGGTGCGGGCCCGAGTACTCGATCGTGATCCCCTTCACGATTTCCTGGTGGGCGTGATGGGAGGTGGCGATATCAAACGGGGATTTGTGAAGCTTGATGGCCAGCACGACCAGGAAAGCCACAAAAAGAAGGGGTAGTGAAATGAGCATCGGGCGTGCGGCCGACAGGGGCGCGGAGAGCAGGAAGCTGTGGTTGTTGACCATGTAAAATCCGATCATGATAAGAATCAGGATCGGTTCGTAGGCCACCATCAGCATGATCTCGCGCTGGCTTCCGATACGGCTGTAGGGCGAGCGCACGCACATTCCCCCCAGGACCAGGGCCAGGGTGGAAAAGGCGAAGACAAACAGGAACATCAGGCTGTCTTTCCCAAACACGAGCATCAGAAACGCCATGATCATGAACAGAAGGTGCAGGTAGGCGTAGACGATTTGCATCCGGTTCAGCAGGATGGGTTCCTTGCGAAGCAATTTGATGGTGTCATAGACCGGTTGCAGGATGGGGGGGCCCATGCGGCCCTGGGCGCGCGCCGTGATCCGGCGGTCAATGCCGGAGAGTAACGCTCCGAAAAAAGGAGCCACAAGGATTGCCAGAACCAAGGTCAGGGGCGTGGTGGGAATAGTCATATGAACAGTACTCCGAATAGGCTCAGGATGATCAAGGCTGCCAGGGGATTGCCCCAGCTGGTAATTTTAGATTCCTCAAACAACGGGAGATAATAGCTGGTCAGCGCCGCCGACGTCGGAGTGTCTGCGATGCCCCTGAAGGTGAAGCTGTGATCGTCAAGATCCAGATTTTCGCCGCATAGGAACGGCAGGCGAATCTGGGAGGGCTTGAAGAGCAGTACTCCGGCGAGCAGGGCCAGTACGATCGTTCCAAAAACCACATACATCGGCCATCCTAAAAAGGAGTGAACCGAATCGAGGATCGAAATGTTGCCCGGGCAGGTATCCATGCCGAATGTAGCCAGGCTGATCACCTTGATCACTTTGGCGTAGATCAGCGTGGCACAGACAGAGATCGCGACCACGCCCGTGCCAATCAAGGCCAGAACGGAGAGCATCCAGGGGCTGACGGTCTCGATCGTGTAGGTCTCGTGATAAGAGGTCGTGGTGATACGGCCCAGCCATTTGGCCCAGAAGAAGATCGTCAGGGCGCTACCCAGAACCAGTAGAATCAGCACCACTGGATTCCGGACCGCCGCTTCGATAGCCATCCATTTCCCGACCAGCATGCCGAAGGGCGGCATCATCATCGAGGCCATTCCGATCATGGCAACATTGGTGGTCAGCGGCATCTTGAAGAGCAGTCCCCCCATATCCTCGATGTCGCGACTGCCGATTGTCTGCTCAATCGTGCCTACGCACAGGAAAAGCAGGGCTTTGGATACAGCGTGGTAGATCAGGATGGTCACTCCGGCGGCATAGGCCAGGGGAGTGCCGATACCGGCGCAACAGGCGATCAAGCCCAGATTGGCGATGGTGGAATACGCCAGCACCTTTTTACCATTGCTCTGCCCCACTGCCAGGGCGCTGGTGACCACGAAGGTGAAGGCTCCCGCAATGGCGATGATGGGGGCCAGAGGGGTTCCCTGAAGGGATGGGGCCAGACGGAGGATCAGGTAGGATCCCGCCTTGACCATGGTGCTGGAATGCAGGAGGGCCGAAACTGGCGTGGGGGCGACCATTGCGCCCAGCAACCAGCTCTGAAAGGGCAATTGAGCCGATTTGGTCATCGTGGCCAGTGTGAACAATCCGAGGGGTAGCAGAATCAGGGGGCCCTTGGTCAGGACTACCGACAAACTTTCAGAGCCGGCGGTGTGGGCCGCCAGGAACACGCCCAGCGACATGGCTAACCCGCCGAAAACATTAATCGTGATGGCCCGACGGGCGCTCGCCTTCGCCTCGGTTGTCCCGTCATGTCCGATTAAAAAGAAGGAGCAGAGCGTGGTGCCTTCCCAGAAGATCGACAGCCACTTCATGTTATCCACCAGAACCAGTCCGTTCATCAGGCCCAGAAAAGAGATTAAAACGAAGAAAAACCGGTTATTCGAGGCCGCGGTGGGGGGGGCGTGGTGTTCATGCACATTCATGTAGCCGATGCCATACAGGGCAATCAGGCTTCCGATCACCGAAACAATGAGAACCATAATCATGGCCAGGGAGTCCACCACCAGCTTGGTTTCCTCGACGGATTCATGACGGGCCATTATGAGCCCGGCCCCGCAAAGCCCCAACTGGATCAAGGCCATGATCCGGACTGGCCAGCTACGGATGGAAAACCCAATGGCGAGAACGGTCAGGATGACCAGAGGTTCAATCCAATTCCCCGCCGTCGTAATGAGGGCCGGCAATCCGACATCGGGGGCGGTCGCCCCGCTATAGAAGGGAAGTGCAACTCCCGCACCGATGGTTACCAGCCCGGCCAAGGCAACCACGGCATTCCGGAGAATACCCTTGATTCCGGTTAACATCATAAGCCCGAAAACCAAGGGGCCTAAAACCAGCAAGGCGATCAACGATTCTTGTATTTGCATAACAGTCGCACTCCCAATCGTTGGACAAATAATTGTCCGTTCGGTGGATCTTCTCGGGATCGAGCTGGAACAGCAGCCCCGGAGAACCTCAAGTCAAAAAACGCGCACACTATGATTCGCTCATTTCTGAAAGTCAACAGTCAAGTCGCAGCCCCGATCCTCGCCTAAGCCTTTTTTGTGTTATTGCGCAGAGGGGGAGGGCTGACTATAATCCCTGCCCGTGTGAGAAAGGAAATGGCTGTGGATGTTGAACGATATGTTGACGATGTAAAAGAGACGATCCGGACTGTGTTGGAGGGAACAAGCCTCAAGCCCTTGCTCGATCAGGTTTCCGGATCCCTTTACGGGGGAAAAATGCTTCGCAGCCGTTTAGCGCTGCGGATGGGCGTTGCGGCCGGCGTTCCCCGGGAAACCCTCACGTGCGGGGCGGCCGCTATCGAGATGCTGCATGCGGCCAGCCTGCTTCATGATGATGTGATTGACGGGGCCGACATGCGACGGGGCTCGCCCGCGTTCTGGATCAGTCGAGGAACCTCAGGGTCCGTCCTTGTGGGCGACTTGATGGTGTGCCTGGCGTTCTCCCTGATTATGAAGACAGAATCACGCGAGTTGATTCCTGAGTTCGTCAATCGCTCCAGGGAAATGTGTGAGGCTGAAGTCGAGCAGGAACTGGTCCGGCGCGAAACGCCCGACTGGCCGCTCTCCGTCTCTCTTGCCCGGAGGAAAACCGGATCGCTATTCGCCTTTGTCGGATATCTGGCAGGAAGCCAGTCGTCTGAACTGGGCCCCATTTTGCGGGAGTGCGGCTATTTGGCCGGGACAGCCTACCAGTTGGCGGATGATTTGTTTGACGGGTATGGGGATCAGGCGTCTTCGGACAAATCGCTTGGGCGTGACGCCTTAAAACCCAAGGTCACGGCGGCATCGGGATGGAAATTCGACCGTGCCGGAGCCCCGGCGGATCCGGTGGTCTATATCGGGGAACTGTGCGCAAAGGCCGATGCACTTCTCGCCGGGTTCCCGCTCGTACAGGCTGCGTGGCGTGAATTTATGAAGCAGGAGTTTTCCCCCTCGATCGATAAATTCGTGAAGGGCTTCTCCGCGGGACTGACGGCTTCTGCCGGGTGACCGGTTAACTGCGCTTCTCGATCTGCCGGATCAAATCATTAAAAATGAAATGGTGGAACGGAAGACACGCATACCAGTAGAGTTTTCCCCATACGCGGTCGGTGTGGAAGAAGGCCTTGACCCCGAGGCGGTTTCCGTGATCGCCCGGTTCAATCGTGAATCGCAACCAGGCCCGGCCCGGTAATTTCATTTCCGCACGCAGGAGCAACATCGCATCGGGCTGGAGTTGTTCCACCCGCCAGAAATCGACCACATCATTGATCCGGAGTTGTGTCTGGTTCCGTCGGCCACGGGAGGTTCCGACCCCCATGAACATCCGGTCGAGAAGCCCCCTGAGTCGCCACAACCAGTTCGAATTGAACCATCCCTCATCGCCTCCGATTCGGCTGATGGATTCAAAAAGGACGGCCGCGCTTTTGAGTGTCGGGAGGGAATATTCCGTGGTGTAGCGGGGAACGGTCCCGAGCTCGTTCAATTTAATCGCCAGTTCCCAGGCCGGCGGATAGGCGTCGGACCAACGCGTGTGAACCCGATCCTGTTCTTCCCGCGTCATCGCCATCAGGACGGCGTTACGATACGTCATGGGCGTGAAGGGAATCAGATCCAGAATGCGATTGTTGCGACAAACCACCTCGTTGACGACGCCCTCCATCAGGCACCAGGTGATGGCGTGGGGTACCGGAGTCAGCAGGCTGATGACATACGATGTGAGTTTGATGGGCAGGGGGGGTGAAACGGGGAACCAGCGTCTCCGGCCCAGAATGGCGGCCATCGACCGGATCATATCCTCGTAACTGAGGATGTCGGGCCCCCCGATATCGAAGGACTGTCCGACGGTCTCCGGCGTCTCAAGAACGCCGACCAGGAGCAGGATGACATCATGGATACTGATGGGTTGGCATCGGGTACGGGCCCAGGAGGGAATGGGGATGACCGGCAATTTCCCGACCAGATGGTGGAGAATTTCATAGGAGGCGCTGCCCGCGCCAATGATGATGGCGGCCCTTAGTACGGTGACGGGCACCGGGCCCTGTTGTAGCGCCGCCCCAACAGCCATCCGGCTCCGAAGGTGCGTGGAGTGTCCGCCCTGTTCATCGCCGAGTCCGCCCAGATAGATAAGGCGGCGGACTCCTTTTTTTTCGGCGGCGGTCCGGAAATTCTCCGCCACCTTGATTTCAACGCGTTCGAGTTTTTCCGGGCCGAGCAGAAGCGAATGGATCAGGAAATACGCCGTATCGATGCCCTCCATCGCCATTTCAACCTGACCGAGGCTCTGAGCGTCCGCGACAACAATTTCCACGTTTTTCCAGCGATGGGCGAGTTCAGGGGAGGGGGCGCGAACCATGATGCGCACCGAGTACCCCCGGGTGAGGAGCGCGGGAACCAATTGCCCTCCGATGTAACCGGTTGCCCCCGTGATCAGGACTTTGCCGATTTCCGGTTGGGGCCGGGTAGGCAGGAGTTCGCACATCAGTTCGGCATCGGCACGTTCCATGTGAGGAATAGTACGTCGTCCTGACAGGTAACGCAACTATCCGCTGAGACGTGCTGTTATAGAGCCGTGGCGCGGACGGCGGCGAGGGCGAGGTCCAGCAGGAAGGAGGGCATGACGCCTAGTAGCACAACGATCACCAGAAGAACCAGTCCCAGTGAAGAATTGATGGCGCCGAGCCTGACGGTTGGCCGGTCTCCGGCATCACTGAAATACATGACCCGCACAACGGTCAGGTAGTAGTAGATCCCGATGGCGGTATTTACCGCCGCCACGATGACCAGCATGATCAGGCCACTCCGGAGTGCCTCGGTCAGGAGGAAGAACTTGCCCATGAATCCCGCAAAGGGCGGAATCCCGGCGAGCGCAAACATGCTGACGCCCAGGATCAAGGCCGCCAGGGGCGAGCGGGAATGCAGTCCGGAAAGATCCTCAATCAGCACATTCTCTCCGGTGCGGGATACGAGGCAGATGACTAGAAACGCCGCCAGGCTCATGACCACAAACCCGAAAATATAGAAGATCGCCGCCGCGTAGCCGGTGTCGCGCAAGGTGACCAGGCCCAGCAGCACATACCCGGCATGCGCAATACTGGAATAGGCGAGCATCCGCTTGATGTCTTTCTGAGCAAGCGCCGCCAGATTTCCAAAGCCCATCGAGGCAATCGCGATTACGGTGAGTACCGCAGCCAGGACATGGTCGGAGGGATTCGCACACAATAAAAACCGGATCATCACCGCCATCACGGCGGCCTTGGGTGCCCCGGCGATGAACGCGGTTGTTTCATTGGAAGCCCCCTGGTAGACATCCGGCGCCCATAGGTGCATGGGGAACGCCGCCAACTTGAATAAAAGCCCCCCGAGAACCAGAAGAATGCCGACGATGGCGGATGGATCGTTCCAGCGCTGCAGAAGAGCGGGGGCAATATCATGGAAATAGGTGGATCCCGTCAGGCCGAAAATATAGCTCATGCCAAACAGCATGATGCCCGTCGCCACAATTCCAAACATCACATATTTGGCCGCGGACTCCATCTGGATGCGAAGGCCGGGGCGCTCCTGGCGCAACGGCACAAGGAGGAAAAGAGCGTAGGAGGCCAGTTCCAGGGCGACAAACAAGGTGATCAGCTCAATACTGCTCACCAGAATCATCAACCCCAACGTGCCCAGCAGCAGGAACAGGAAATACTCAGGCCGGATATCCTCGCGGATATCCTTGAGCAGGTTTCCGAAAATGGCCACCCCGGCCAGCCCCAGCAAAATAAACACCTTGAACAACTGGGAATACAGGTCGATCCGCAGGGCGTGCTGGAAGAGTTCCCCGTGCCAGGCAAGCGAAAGCAGGCTCAGGGCCAATGCCAGCAGCGCGGTGACGGTCGTGACGACGGCGGCCAGTCTTGCCCGTCCCTGGCCGAGGCTGACCGTAAAGACGGCCAGACTGCCGAGGATGACTACAAGTTCAGGCGAAAACAGTTTCAGAATCATGGTGAATCGCTTCCCGGTCTAGAGTTTAAGTCCCGCATGAAATTGTTGGAGCAGGTGGGCGACACTGGCATGGAACGTATCCATGAACGCCGTGGGCGCCAGGCCGATCCACAGCACGAGGATCAGCAACGGTGCGAGGGTAATGATTTCCCTCGTGTTCAAATCCTTGAGTCCGGAGGTGCCGGGATTGGAAACGCCACCCCAGATGATGCGCTGGATCATGCGAAGCATGTAGGCTGCGCCCAGGACTACGCCCGGGATGGCCAGCGCGGCAATCTTTCCGGAAAAGGTAAACGCCCCGGCCAATACCAGGAACTCGCCGATAAAACTGTTGGTGCCGGGAAAGGCCAGGGAGGAAAGGCTGAATATGGCCAGGGCGGTGACATAGATCGGCATGACTTTCCCGATGCCCGTTGCGTTCGCCAATTCCCGACTGTGGGTTCGCTCATAAATCATGCCGACACACAGGAAGAGTGCCCCGGTGGTGATCCCGTGGTTGATCATCTGGAGCATGGCCCCCTCAACCCCGTTCGTATTCAGGACAAAGATTCCCAGCGTGACAAAACCCATGTGCGCGACGCTGGAGTAGGCCACCAGGCGCTTCATGTCGGTCTGGGCCAGTGCCGTGAGACCGCCGTAGATAATCCCGACGATCGACAGCCCGATGACGACCGGCGCGAACGCCTCGACGCCCAACGGGGTGATGGGGAGACAGAACCGGAGAAAACCGTAGGTTCCCATTTTGAGGAGCACACTGGCCAGGAGCACGCTACCCGCCGTCGGGGCTTCCACGTGGGCCGCCGGAAGCCACGTGTGGAACGGGAACATCGGAACCTTGATGGCGAACCCGATGAAAAATGCCAGGAACAGCCACTTCTGGAGCGAGGCGGCGAGCGGCAGACCCATCAGGGCCGGAATCGAGAAGGTGTGCGGCGCGCTGTGCAGGTAGAGCGCGATGATGGCCACCGGCAACAGCACCGACCCGGCCAGCGTGTAGAGGAAAAACTTGACTGAGGCGTAGATTTTTCGCGGTCCGCCCCAGACGCCGATAAGCAGGAACATGGGAATCAGCATCGCTTCCCAGAAAATATAGAACAGCACAAAATCAAGCGATAGGAAGACTCCGAGCATCGAGGTTTCCATCACGAGAATGCACGCGAGGAACTCCTTTACTCGCTTTTCGATGGCATTCCACGAGCACAGTACGCACAGGGGCATCAAGAGGGTGGTCATGATCACCAGAAGCAGACTGATTCCATCGACACCCAGGGTGTAGCAGATGTTCAACGAGGGGATCCACCGGGCTGTCTCGGCAAACTGGTATTGGGCGGTCGAGAGATCAAAGCCGGTGTAGAGCTTGAGCGACAGTGCGGCGTTGACGAGCGTCACGCCCAGAACCCAGATCTTGGCGACCCGGGCTCCCCTCATCAACGGCAGAAGGCAGGCGCCTGCCAGAGGCAGAAAAATCAGGACGCTCAGGAGCGGCCACGAACCATTAAAAAGAAAGACATCCATACTTTACCTCAAGCTGACCATCACGAAGATCAACAACACGACCATCATGGCCACGGCGCTGAATAGATTAACCTGCAATTGAGCTGTCTGAAGATGCCGGATGCGGTCGCCGGAACTACGCACCGTGCGGGCCAGGCCGTCCACCACGCCATCAATCACATTCCAGTCGAATGCCGCGGACGCCTTGGCCGATACGACCAGCCAGACCAGGCCGAAGACGCGGTACCCTTCACTCACCCAGGTATCAACCGCCTGCAGCGGCTTGGTGGCGATCCATCGCACTGCCCGTCCGCTCATGCGGTAGAGCCAGTCCACATCCAGGCTGATGGTGGGGGTGGGAACCAGTTTCTTCACAAACAGGAAAAAGCCCACGGCGGTGAAGAGCAGGATCTGGAGCGTCTCAGAAACATGGTAGGCCGTATAGGGATGATAGTCCACCGGCTGATGGGGCAGCATCTGGTACAGATAGGGGGTATAGCAGCCGATGAAGATGCAGAAGAAGGACATGATCGCCATGGCTGCGATCATATTCCACGGGGGATCCTTCGCGAGATCCCAGGTTTCCTTGCTGCAGTTGTTCTTCCCGAACCAGATGAAGTACGGCACCTTCAGTCCGGTATGGAGGAACGTTCCCGCCGAGGCGAGCATCAACAGGAAGGCCCACGTGTTTTTGTGTTCCTCAAATCCCGCCGCCACGATCATGGACTTGCTGACGAATCCGCTGAAGAGCGGGAAGGCCGAGATGGATAGGCCGCCGATCAGGGTGAAGGCAAAGGCCCAGGGCATTTTTTTGTAAAGACCGCCCAACTCGGTGAACTTGCTCTTTCCGGTCATCATCAGCACGGACCCTGTTCCCATGAAGAGCAGACCTTTGTAAAGAATGTGCGCGAAGGCATGGGCGCAGGCCCCGTTGATGGCCATTTGGGTTCCGATGCCGACCCCCGCTACCATGTAGCCGACCTGGCTGATGATGTGATAGGCGAGAAGTTTGCGGGAATCGTTTTCCAGCACGGCGTAGACCACGCCGTAGATGGCCATGATGACCCCGAGAGGCAGGAGAATTTCCATGCCGGCAAACCCGCGGCATAGGGCATAGATGGCCGTTTTGGTCGTGAAGGCGCATAGGAAGACCGAGCCGGTGACCGTGGCCCCGCTGTAGGCGTCAGGCAACCATCCATGGAAGGGCGGCACGGCGGCGTTCAGGAGAAACCCGATGAGGATCAGCCAGGTGGAGAGATCCGGATGGGCCACATCAACCAATCCGAAGGAATAGTCTCCGCCAGTTGCCTGATACCGGAGAATGATGCCGCCCAAAAGGCAGAGTCCGCCCACCACGTGAACCATCAGGTAGCGATAGCCCGTTCCCTGGGAAGTTTTGCTTCCCCGCAACCAGATCAGGAAGACCGAGGAAAACGCCATCAGTTCCCAGAACAGGAATAGGACCAGGTAATCGCCGGCATAGATCACGCCCAGCGAACCGGCCACATAACACCAGGCGGCTGAATGGTCGGCGGCCCGTTTGACGTGCATTCCGTAAAAGCTGCCCAGAACGCACATGAGCCCCATGATGTACCCGAATACCTGGCTCAGCTTGTCCACTCGCCCGAAGGTCAGCGTCCAGTCCAGGAACTGAACCGTGCCGAAGGTTCCGTGGGCAAGGCTTGCAATACGCGCGAAGGCCAGCAGTGGAATCCCCAGCAACAAGGCGCTGCGCGCCTTGCCGCGGACAAACGGAACCAGCAGTGCGCCTACCAGCAGGATTACGGAAGGATGGATCCAGAGCTCACTCATCGCCATAATAATCCTCACGTTTCATGATGCCGAGGTGTCCATACCACTTGGAGACGAAGATAATGAGCAGACAGGCGATGAACCCGAAACCTGACCAGAACCCAAGCCAGTGCTCAGGCTTGGTATGAGCGTGTTCCTTGTCCACCAGAAAGAAGTCTCCCACCACCAGCAAGGCCAGGAGAATCGCGCAGATCCAGATCACCAGCCTGAGGTGTTTTTTCAGGAACTCAATGAGGGCAATAATGATCATAGGAGCGCTCCCTTGATGAGGGTGATGAAAAAGTCGGGATAGACGCCTACGACGATCGAAATCGTTGCCGCAATGAGGATCGGAACCAGCATGGCGGGAGCGGCTTCCTTGACTCCCTCATGCGAGTCGCCGGCGGGCGGGGTCCCGAAATAGGCCTGATAAACGACCGGCGCGAAATAGGCGACATTGAGTATTGTGCTGGTCAGGAGAACGATCACGATTCCCAATTGCTGTGCGTTGATTGCGCCCACCAGCAGATACCACTTGGTGATGAATCCTCCCACGGGCGGAGCCCCGATCATGCTCAACGAGGCGATGGCAAAGGCCGCAAAGGTCCAGGGCATGGCGCGTCCCAGCCCTTTCATTTCGGAAATGTTCTTGCGGTGCGAGGCCACATAGATCGCCCCGGCGCAGAAGAAGAGCGTGATCTTCGCGAATGCATGATTCGCGATATGGACGATACCGCCCTCAATGCCTGCCGGCGTGAGAAGTGCAACGCCAAGAATGACATAAGAGAGCTGGCTGACCGTTGAATAGGCCAGTCGCGCCTTCAAGTTGTCCTTGCTCAGGGCGATCAGCGAGGCGGCCAGGATGGTGAACGAAACGAAGTAGGCCGTTGGGATGCCCAGATTGAAAGCGTCCATCGTGTTGACGCCGAACACGTAGAGCATGACCCTCGTGGTTGCGAAGACGCCGACTTTGACAACGGCCACGGCATGCAGCAGGGCGCTGACGGGGGTAGGGGCCACCATGGCGCCCGGCAGCCAGCCATGGAAAGGCATGATGCCGTTTTTGGCGAAGCCGAGAACCATGCAGACATAGGTGATGGTGACCAGGATCCGGTTGGTTCCGGTCGGGAAGATACCGTTATGCATGTTGCTTGAGAAATCGAGGGTTCCGCACAGGACATAGGTCAGGATCATCGCCGGCAGGACGAGGCCCTTGGCGGTGGCTGTGAGGTACACCAGATATTTTCGTGCGCCTTCGTAACCTTCCTGATCCTGATGGTGGGCCACCAGCGGATAGGTGGTGATGCTCACGACTTCATAAAACAGATAGAGTGTGAAGAGGTTGTCGGAAAATGCGCACCCGATGGCGCCAAACAGGGCCAAGGCAAAACAGGCATTGAAACGAGTCTGGGCATGTTCCTTCAGTCCCCGCATGTACCCCATGGAGTAGAAGACGGTAATGATCCACAGGAACGAGGCCACCAGGGCGAAAACCATCGAGAAGGAATCAGCCCTCAGGGTTACACTCACTCCGGGCAGTAGCGTGAAAAGATGATAGACGAGGGTCTGTCCCGCCAGGATCGGCTTGAGCATGGCGCCCACGAGGCCAAAGAGCACGACTGCGGCCAGGAAGGAGCAGCTTTCGCGAACGTTGGGACGCCGCTTGTTCAGCATGACCAGAACCGCGCCAGTCAGCGGGGCCAGCAGTGCGGCGATCAGAAGGGGGGATTCAGTGGGAACGGGCATACGTGTCAGCCTTCCATCTCTTTCAGGTCCCTGGTTTCAATGGATCGGTAATTCCGGTAGACCGCGATCATGATACTCAGCGCAATGGCGGCCTCGGCCGCGGCAATACCGATGATGAACAAGGTGAAGGCCTGGCCGGTGATGGGGTCGGCGGCGCGGAAATGACCGAATGCCATGAAGTTAAGCGAGGCTCCCGCGAGGATCAACTCCCCGGAAATCAGCATGCCCACCAGCGTACGGTGTTTGAGAAATCCGAAAATACCGATCGCGAAAAGGAGGGCGCCGATCATTAGGTAAACATTCAGCTGTTCACTCAAATGTATGAAATTCATGAGTTTGGTTTCCTTCCGGAACGTGCCACCGCCAGAGCCCCGAGAATCGCCAGGAGCAACACGACGGATATCAATTCAAAGGCGAATCCATACCGGGTCAACAGGGCCCGCCCCAGATCCTCGATGGAGCCGATATTCACCTGCGCGGCGGGAGCCGGCATCCAGGAGGAGCGGCGCACCAGGAGAATCAGGGGAATGGCGAACGCGCAGGCCGCGACGAAACTGCCCACCCCCGTGAGGATGGTCATGAACCACGACCGTGTTTCCTCATGCAGTTCCGCCAGCATCATGGCGAACATGATGGTCACGCAGATGGCGCCGACATAGATCAGGATTTGCATCAGCGCCAGAAAGGGGCTGTGCAGGAAATAGTAGAGTCCGGCAAGTCCCAGGAAAGAGAGGGCCAGACCGGTAACATTGCGAACCAGGCTGCGGGCGGCAACCGCCACGATGGCTCCAAGCAGGGTGACGGCAACAAATCCGGCAAACAGCACGGCGGCAATCAGGGCGTAGAAGGTGTCCGGCGTGAAGGTCACGAGTGTTTCTCCCCGGGGGTGAGTAGATCCATCTGGTAATCCTCCTTGCGAACCGAGGCCAGGTTGTAGTCTTTTGAAAACTGAAGCGCATCGAAGGCGCAACTTTCCACACAGAGGCCGCACAGGCTGCAGGTGGTGAAATTCAGCGTGTACAGGGTCAGCACCTTGCGCGGCGCCCCCTCGGGTTTCACGCCATCCAGGGCAATGCAGCCCGAGGGGCAGGCACGCTGGCAGGCCAGGCAGGCGACGCACTTCGGTTGGCCGCCGGCCGCCTCGCGCTTGAGCTCAATGTGTCCGCGGTAGCGGGCGGGCAATCTGACGCTCTCATAGGGATATTGGACGGTCACCGGACGCTTGAAAGCATGGCGGAGGACGATCCACATTCCCACAGCCAGGCTCCAGGATCCGGTCGCAATCAGTTTGAAGTAGTTCCACATGGTGTTAAAAAAGTTTGAGCATTATGGCGGTGATCATCAGGTTGGCCAGGGCAATGGGAATCAGGACTTTCCAGGACAGGTTCAGCAATCCATAGAACTGCGTGCGGGGGAACGACCACCGGACCCAGATGACCGTGAAGCACAGGAAATACATCTTGATCAGGAACCAGTGCAAGCCCGGCAGAAGTCCGAACGGGCAGTGCCAGCCTCCCAGGAACAGGATGGTGCCCAGGGCGCAGCCCACCACGATGTTGGCGTATTCGGCAATAAAGAACAGGCCGAATCCCATGCCGGAATACTCGGTGAAGGCGCCCGCAATGAGTTCGCTCTCGGCTTCAACCATATCAAAGGGGGCCCGGTTCGATTCCGCGAGCATGCAGATGAAATAGATGATGAACGCCACCGGCATCAGCGGACTCGCGGAAAGGCGCAGCACATTCCAGCGCCAGAACCCGCCCGCCTGCTGATCGACAATCGTGTGGAGATTGAAGGAATGGGTGATCATGACCAGCGACACGAGAATGAGGAGCAGGGGGATTTCGTAGGCAATGTTCTGGGCCACCACGCGGGCTGCGGCGATGCTGGCATATTTGTTGTAGGATGCCCAGCCGCCGAGCATGGTTCCGATGACGTGGATGGCGGAGAAAGAGAAGATCACCAGGAGGCCCAGGTTGATGTTGCGCGGCACCAGCGTCTCGCTGAAGGGAATGGTCGCAAGACACATGATGGCCGGAATGACCACCATGGCGGGCGCCAGCTTGAAGAGCACCACATCCGCACCCCGTTGCACGAGAAGCTGCTTGGTGAGCAATTTGATTCCATCGGCAACCGGTTGTAGCAGTCCCCACCAGCCCACTTCCTTGGGGCCGTAGCGGAGTTGGAACCACGAGGGAATTTTTCGCTCCAGCAGGGAGAGATACGCGGCGTTGAATGCGGCAAAGGCAATCAGGCCGACCGCATAAAGCACCAGGCGGATCATTTCCAGAACAAAGTCGTTGTGCAGTAATGTCATCATCGGTCAATGTCCGGTATGACCAGATCCAGGCTGCCCAGAAGGGCCAGCGCATCCGCCAGCAACATGCCGCGCGAACATTCCTGGAAAAGGCTCAGGTTCGAGAAACACGGGGATCGTAACTTCATCCGATACGCCTTGTCCGTTCCATCGCTGATGGCGCGGACGCCGAAACTGCCCCGGGCGGATTCAACGGTGAAGGTGCATTCGCCCTTGGGCGGCTTGAGGAAGCGGGGAACTTTTTCCGCCATGACGGGGCCAGCAGGCAACTTGTCGAGTGCCTGCTCGATAATCCTCAGGCTTTCCACAATTTCATCCATGCGGACCCTGTAACGGGCCATGCAGTCGCCTTCCGGATAGACCGGGACGTTGAAGTCAAACTGCGGATAGACAGAGTAGGGTTCCGCCTTGCGTACATCGTAGGCGACCCCGGCACCGCGCAACACCGGACCGGTTCCACCATAACGGCGGCATACGTCAGCGGTAATGGGGCCGATTCCCTCGCAGCGCTTCCGGAAGATGATATTTTTGGTGATCAGGGCGTGGTACATCGGCATGCGGCTGCGGAGCCTGCTGATGAACTGCCGCGTTCCCGCCACAAACTCATCGTCAATATCGTTGCAGACGCCGCCGAATCGGTAGTAGCAGAAGGTGAGGCGGGCGCCGGTGACGGATTCCAGAAGATCCAGAATCTGTTCGCGGTCATCAAAGGTGTAGAGCAGGGGGGTAAACCCGCCCAGATCGATGAGGAAGGCACCGGCCCAGAGCAAATGACTGGCCACCCGGTTGAGTTCGGCGGTGATGACGCGGATGTATTCCGCGCGCTCCGGCACCGTGATTCCCGCCAGACGCTCAACCGCTCCTACATAACCCTGACTATTGAACAAGGCGGCCACATAATCCATGCGCGCCGTATTAGGGAGAAATTTCGCATAGGTGCGGTTTTCGCCCATCTTCTCTTGCATGCGATGGCCGTATCCAATAATCGGTTCGGCGTCATCGATATATTCGCCATCCATGGTCAGTTTGATGCGCAACACCCCATGGGTGGCCGGATGCTGGGGCCCCAGATTGATGACGAAGGTTTCGCGATGGATGCTTTTTGCCTCGATGCTCACGCGCCGTAGTCCTTTCGAAGCGGATGAAAATCAGCATCCTCGGGAAGCAGCAGGGGGATCAGTCCGGGATGTCCGGTGAACGTGATTCCAAAGAAATCATGGGATTCGCGCTCGTGCCAGTTGGCGCCCGGGTGCACGTCGGAGATCGTGGCCACTTCTGGAGTCTCGCGGGACACCCGGGTCCGTGCTGCCACGCGTATTCCGGAGGTATAACTGGTAAAGTCGTACACGATTTCAATCTGTTGTTCGGCCAACCAGTCCACCCCGGTAATGGCCTCCAAGGCAAACTTGGCCTCACTCATGAGGCGGGCCAGTTCTGGAATCACGTTAGAAGCGATGGTTATATCCAGATTCACGCCTTGTTTGGAGTGATCCGTCGCGGTAACCGTCGATCCCTGAAGTGTCTGGAGTCGGGTTGTTAATTCAGCAAGGGTCATGGAGTCTCCCGCAACTGGGGTGGGGCAACCGGCCAGCGGCGTTTGCCGGTGAGTTTTTTCTCCAGTTCAAGAATTCCCTCGAGAAGCGCTTCCGGCCTGGGCGGACAACCGGGTATATAGACATCCACGGGGAATAGCTTGTCGGCCCCTTCAACGACGGCGTACTGGCCGGGGAAGACAAAGGGGCCCCCTGAGATCGCGCAGTTTCCCATGGCGATTACCCACTTGGGTTCGGGCATTTGGTCATAGAGTGTGGCCACGGCAGGTGCCATCTTCTTGTTGATGGTGCCGCAGACAATCATAAGATCGCACTGGCGGGGTGAGGGACGAAAGACTTCGCATCCAAACCGGGCCATGTCAAAGCGCGCGGCCCCGGTGGCCATCATCTCAATGGCGCAGCAGGCCAGCCCAAAGGTCATCGGCCACAACGAATTCGCGCGGGCCAGATCCAGAACCTCGTCCAGTACCGAGAAATGGATCAATCCGGGAGGGACTTGAGTTTGCTCGTCCAAGTGAACACTCCTTTCTTCCAGGCATACACGATTACAAGGGTCAGGATTCCAACAAAGAGCAGAAACTCAAACAGTTCCGTCAGACCGGGAGTCTCGTTGTAGATAACGGCGACAGGAAACAGGAAGAGGACATCTACGGCGAACGCGACGAAAATCAGGGCGTAAAGATAATACACGACCCCGTAACGGATCCAGGTGGCCCCAATGGTTGGAACACCGCACTCAATGACATCCAAGGTATTTCCCGAGACCGACCGCGTGTGCCGGGGCGCCAGAAGATGAGCCAAAACCATCGGACTGATGGCCAGAACCAGGCCACCAGCAAAAAATGTCATCACATAAATCAAGTCCAGTAATGCTGTCTTGTCCATAAAGCCCATAGAGACGATAGATTATTCTTGGTCGGGTGACATTCTGCATATTCGATTTCGCGTTTCAAGTGTTTATTTGACAAAAAAAGTCCCGTATTCGGGTCTCGCCACGCCGGTGGCATTTTCCTTGAGATTCAGGCCAAAAGTGGCGTATTATGGTCGACTTATGGAAACGATCCTAGCAATTATCGGACTGGCTGTTTACGGCGCGGCCTCCTTTTTTGCGCTGCTCTCGTTGCTCAAGCCGGGGATTCGGAGGGAGCGAATCGAGCTGAATCTGCTGGCTGGGGGTGCCCTCATTTTCCTGGTGGTGATGGTCATGCGTGTCCTCAAGGCGGGCTGTCTGCCTGCCTTCAGCCGGTTTGACGGGTTGACGTGGTACGCTCTGGCCTTGAGCGGCACCTATCTCCTGATGAAACCCCGCCGGTTTGCGCGGGGCATATCCGGACTGCTTCTGCCTTTTGTCACGGGGGTCCTGTTATGGGGGCTTCCGGCCCATGGGGTGCCAGCCGGGGTTCCCCCCCCCAACCAGGGGTTGCTACTGATCGTTCATGTGATCATGGGCTATGCGGCCTATGCGGTCTTCAGCCTGGCCAGCATCAATGCGGCCGCCTACCTTATTCAGGACTATAACTTGAAGAACAAACAGTTCGGGGCTGTCTGGGAGCAGCTTCCCTCCCTGGAAACGCTGGATCATGTGATGAGCCGGTTGGTCGGCCTGGCGTTCCTGTTCCTGACGGTGGCCTCAATCGGCGGGCTCATGTTGGCATACCAGTCGGGCGCGGGAGATAAATGGCTCACCGATCCCAAGGTCGCGGCCGTGACAGCGGCGTGGATTTTCTTTGCGGTGCTCGTCCATATGCGGGCCAGCTCAGACCGTCATGGTCGGGGCGTAGCGATGCTGACGGTGATCGGCCTGGTACTGGTGCTATTTGCCTTTGTAGGGGTTCCGCTGCTCGTCGAGTCGATCCATTCCTTCCTGCAGGTCCGGACGGGGGTGGTGGGGCCATGATGGTTTCAGTCATCGGAATCAGTTTTCACACTGCCTCGGTGGAATTAAGGGAGCAGGCCTCGGTTCGTGCGGGCCATATCCCCGCCACCCTGCAACGCATCCTTTCTGAATTTCCCGGTGCTGAACTGGTCTTATTATCGACCTGCAACCGCACTGAACTCTATGTGGCGGGCGTGGATGTGGCGCTGCACAAGGACCGTCTGATCGAGGCGCTTCTCACCCGGGATGCGAACGCGCATGTCGCCGGGCTTGAGCAATTCTTTTATGTCAAACACGATCTCCAGGCGGCCGAACACCTGTTCGCCGTGGCCGCCAGCCTCGACGCCCTGGTGGTCGGCGAGACGGAAATCCTGGGACAGGTCAAGCAGGCCCTGGTGCTGGCGGAAGAGGCTGGCACCACCGGCAAGGTGCTGCACCCGCTATTCCAGCATGCCTTCAAGACCGCAAAGCGGGTGCATACGGAAACGGACATCTGTCGTGGGCGGGTCTCCATCAGTTCGCTGGCGGTCGAGTTCGCCGAGAAGATCTTTGAGGATCTCCGCTCCAAAACCGTGATGATCGTCGGAGCCGGGGAGATGGCTGAACTGGCGCTCAAGAGCCTGATGGATCGTGGCACCCGGGAGGTTCTCGTGCTGAACCGGTCGCTTGAGCGGGGGGAGAATCTCGCGAGCCGGTGCGGTGGGCGCGCCCTTCCTTTTGAACTTCTGGATGATTATCTGGCCAAGGCCGATATCGTAATCAGCTCCACCAGTGCCCCGCATCTTGTCATTCAGGCCGAGTCGGTCCGGCGCGCCAGTGAGACCCGGCGGGGGCGCCCGATGCTTCTGATCGATATCGCCGTTCCCCGCGATATCGATCCGGCGGCCAGTCTCATTAAGAATGTCTATGTCTACACCATTGATGACCTGGAGCGTGTGGCGTCCGAGAATCTGTCGAAGCGGCAGGAGGCCGTTGAGCAGGCGTGGCACCTCGTGCGGCAGGGCACCTCGGAATTGGCCCTTCAATTTGAAAGCAGCGGGCTTCGGCTCCTGCTGCGCCGGGTTGATGAACATGGCCGCCAGATCTGCGAGGCGGCGCTACAGCGGGCACTGGCCAAGGAAAAGCTCTCCTCGCTTCCCGAGCCATCCCGCGAGGAAATTCGCGTCATGGCGCAGAAGATCGTCAATAAGATGCTGGCAGAGCCGCGCGAGGCGCTGAAGCGGGCGGCCCGGAATGGTGAGTGGGAGCAGTATGCCCGGGTGGTGAATGATTTGTTCGGATTTAAGCCGGAAGAAGAGGGCGCCCAAAAGGGTGAAGCCTCCGGCACAACGCAGGAAAACCCTGACAGGAAAATACTATGATTGGAATATCCAAGCTTTATTGTGGCACAGTCGAATCATCGGATCCGCTCCGGTACGGGCGATTGGCAAAGGATCTGCCATCGCATCTGCTTCAGTTTTCTGCGGACAAGAAGCCGGTCGTGGTCTGGAATGTCGGACGGCGCTGCAACCTGCGTTGCGTCCACTGCTACTCCCAGTCCCGCGATCAGGATTATCCCAACGAGTTGTCGCACGAGGACGGCGTCCGGTTGTTGGATGATCTCGCCGATTTCGGCGCCCCTGTGATTTTGTTCTCCGGCGGCGAGCCCCTCATGCGTCCGGATATCTTCGAATTGATCCGGCACGCCACCGGCAAAAAAATGCGGGCCGTGGTCTCGACGAACGGCACCCTCATTACCCCCTCGATGGCCGCCCAGCTCAAGGACGCCGGACTCTCCTACGTCGGCATCAGCCTGGACGGGATGGAAGCCACCAACGACCGGTTCCGCGGCATGAAGGGGGCTTTCCGGATGGCCCTGGAGGGCGTCCAGAACTGCCTTAAGACCGGGGTAAAGGTCGGGCTCCGGTTCACGGTGACCCGTGAAAACTATAAGGATGTGGGTGAGATTCTCGACCTCGTCGAACGGGAGGGGATTCCCCGGGTTTGTTTCTATCACCTGGTCTATGCCGGGCGCGGGAGCAAACTGATTCACGATAGCCGCATGTCCCATGAGGAAACCCGGAACACGGTCGACCTCATTATGAATCGTACCAAGGCACTGCACGATAAGGGGAAGCCGGTGGAAGTGCTGACGGTGGACAACCATACCGACGGCCCTTACCTCTACCTGCGGCTCCTGAAGGAGGACCCGGTGCGGGCGGCTGAGGTGCTCAAGCTCCTGAAGATGAACGGCGGCAACAGTAGTGGAACCGGCATCGGGTGCGTGAGTTGGGATGGGTCGGTGCATCCTGATCAGTTCTGGCGCCATTATTCGTTCGGCAATGTCACCCAGCGGCCGTTCAGCGCCATCTGGACGGATACCACGGAGCCGCTCCTGGGTAAACTGCGGGAACGTAAACGCTACCTCAAGGGCCGTTGCGCCGCCTGCAAGTGGCTGGATATCTGCAACGGGAACTTCCGGGTGCGCGCCGAGGCGGTCACCGGGGATGTTTGGGAAGCCGAGCCGGACTGCTACCTGACGGACGAGGAGATCGGGATATCATGAAGGACGACCTGAGACTGGTGTTCTGGGAATTGACGGCGAAGTGCAACCTGAAGTGTTGCCATTGCCGCGCCGAAGCGCAGGATGAGGTTGTCGCCGGAGAACTGTCGACGTCCCAGATCCTGGAGGTAGCCCGCTCAATTCGCAAGACCGGCGACCCGATCATGATTCTGACCGGCGGCGAACCGCTGGTGCGCAAGGATTTCTTCGAAATTGCCCGGGAATGCGTGGGTATGTTCAGCCGGGTTGCCCTGGCGACCAACGGCACATTGGTGGACGATGCCATGGCACGCAAGATTGCCGACGTGGGCATTAAGCGCGTGAGCGTCAGCCTGGATGGCGCCACAGCGGCGACCCACGACAAGTTCCGCGGCGTCCCCGGCAGTTTCGAGGCCACGCTACGCGGCTACGATGCCATGGCCCGCACAGGGTTGTCCCTTCAGGTGAATGCCACCGTGGCCAGGCATAATATCGATGAGGTGGAGGCGCTTTTGGAAATGCTTCTCGCGCGCAAGGCGGACGCCTTTCATGTGTTTTCCCTGGTGCCGGTCGGCTGTGGCGCCGAGATCACGGACGACGTCCGTCTGGGTCCGGAGCAGTTGGAGAAATTCCTGCGCTGGCTGTTTGAGAAGTCCATTGAACTCAAGGACCGCATTCACATCAAGGCCACCTGTGCGCCCCAGTATTACCGGATCATGCGGGAAGTCGCGAGAGAGAAGGGGTTGCCTCCGCCCGGCGCGCCCCATGGTCACGGGCATCCGGGCCAAGGGCAGGGGCATCCCGGCAATGCCAACGGTATGGCGGCCATGACGCGCGGCTGTCTGGCGGGCTCTGCAGTCTGTTTCATTTCGCGAACCGGCGATGTACAGCCGTGTGGTTACCTGGATTTGCAGGTAGGTAATGTGCTCAAGCAGGACTTCGGCGCGATCTGGCGGGATTCCGAGGTCTTCAACGCCCTGCGAGATCCCGATAAGCTCAAGGGGAAATGCGGCGCCTGCGGCTATCGCGTCATCTGTGAAGGCTGTCGCGCCCGCGCCTATGCCGCCACCGAGGACTACCTGTCAGAGGACCCGGATTGCTTCTACGAGCCCAAGCGAGGCCCCTCCTGAAGGAGAAGCTCGGATTGTTTCGCCTGTCCCCGCTTTCCTTAACGGTCAGCCGTGTTTACGCCTGAATCTGGCGGGTGCCTCGTCGATAACCTGTCTGAACACGCGGCTGAAATAGGCGCGATTGGGGAAGCCGGTCAGCTCTGCTATGGCGTCGATGGTTTTATCGGTCTGCAACAATAACCGGGCGGCTTCCCGGATCCGCATTTCAGTGACATACCGTGCGGCGGTGGTGCCGAAGTGACGCTTGAAGACCCGCTCGAACCCTGCCACGCTCAAGCCGGCCTTTCCGGCGAGAATGGGGTTGGCGAGCGGAGCTCCGAGGTTTTGCTCAATGTGGTTGCAGACGCGCATCATGGTGTCGGGCAACGGCGGTTGCCACTGAAGTTCGCGACGCGCCAGTGTGACATGGAGCAGCGCCAGACTGGTTCGGAAAATGGCGTCATTGGGCTCCCATGTCCTGTCGGCGGAAATCAACCGTTTCAAATCCCGGATCAGACACAATTCGGGGTCACGGGGTTTGAGTAATACCGGAGGGACGTGATCCAGGCGAAGAGTGTGTATGAAGCTGAACGCCAGCCAGAAGGTGGGCACCGGGTTAAGACCCAGGCAATGGAACAGGCAGTGAGGGGGGATCAGCATGATGTGCCCGGGTGTTAACTCAACCATGCGTTCGCCGAAAAGGACGCAATGTCCGCTTTTTCCGTTGTAATACAGCCGCCAGAAGGGACTGAACACGCCGGGAAAATTCCAGTTCCTGTTGGCGGGGAGATACCCGGCTTCGTGCAGGGTAATTCCCGTTCGGTCCGGCTTGACTCCGAGAGGGTCATACTCGATACCAACGCCTGAAAAAGGGCGATCATAGGCGCCGAGGTTGATGCGGCCATGTATTGAATAAGACATAAAATGGAGTCTAGGAGACATAGACGCCGTCGGCAAGGAAAGAGTATTAATGGGGTTGAACAGAACCTAGAGGAGCCCGAAACATGAGTATGTTTGATACCGTCGGAAAAGAACATTCTTCCTCCCGCTCACCCGGCACGCAGGCGAAACTCGAGCGTATGCGCAAGGCCTTGCGGCATGAGGAGCCGGATCGGGTTCCTATCAGCGATTTCTTCTGGGGTGGATTCATCCGGCGGTGGCGGGAGGAATGCGGCCTGCCTGCCGATGCAAATCCCTACTACTACTATGATCTCGACTGGATTTGTACCGTGCCGAATATGGATCCCTGGATCAGGTCGTTCGAGGTCCTGAAAGAAACGCCTCAGGAGGTCACCGTCCGGACCGGCTTCGGCGCGATCATGCGCAAGGTCTATGACTTTCCCATGCCTGAGTTTGTGGGGTGGGAAGTTGATTCCATTGAAAAACTTGAGGAGGCGGTCAAAACCTTCGATTCGCCCTTCGATTCACGTCGGTATTTCAGCGCGGGTGACAATCAGATTGCGGGGGTCGGCGATGGGTTTGAGCGTAATAGCCCACCCTGGGTGAATACAGTCGCCTCGTTGTGGCCTGATTTTCCGGTGTTCGGCAGCATCATTGAGGTCAATGAATGTATGACCCGCCTGATAGGGCCGGAGAACCACATGTTGTGGGTGGGGATGGAGCCCGAGCGAATGGCGGAAGTGGTGGCAGTGGTGGGACAGTTCTATCTGGACTGTGCCAAGGCGCAGATTGATGCCGCAGCGGGTAAACTCGACGGATTTGTGATCTGGGGCGATATTGCCTACAAGTGCGGTACCTTTATGCATCCGGACTTCTGGCGCGAGCACTACAAGCCATGGGTCAAGGCGATTGCCGATTATGCCCACTCCAAGGGGTTGATGGTTATTTACCATGGATGCGGAAATGTGCATGCCGTGATCCGGGACTTTGCGGAGATGGGGATTGATGCCTACAATCCGCTTGAAGTGAAGGCCGGCATGGATGCGGTGGACTTGCGGCGCGAACTTGGTCACACCCTTGGATTTTGCGGGAACAGCGATATTCAGGTGTGGGAGAAAGGGGATCCGGTGGCCATCCGGCGTGAAGTCCTCCGCAAGCTGAATGCGGCGAAGGGGGGCGGGTTTATTTTCCAGTCGGATCACTCTGTGGCGAGCAACATCTCGGGGAAGACCTATGACATGATTGTGAAACTGGTTCGCCAATACGGTCACTATCCGTTGAAGTTGGGCGAATATGATGAGGTAATCTGATAAAGGAGAACCAATGATCGTTGCCAATCCCCTTCTCGGAACGTTGCTTCACGCGATCGGCGCCACATCGGCCGCCGTCTGCTATACGCCCCAGAAACAGGTCAAAGGCTGGTCCTGGCAGACCTATTGGATGACCCAGGCGGCATTCTGCTGGCTGATCCTTCCAATCCTCGGAGCGTATCTGACGATTCCCCAGTTGGTGCAGGTTCTGCAGGAAGCACCCCGTGACGCCATGGTTAAATCCTTTCTGTTAGGGGCGGCCTACGGGATTGGAGGGACCGCCTTCGGGGTGGCCATTCGGTATATCGGGTTTTCCTTAACCTATGCCCTGGCGGTTGGTCTTTCCAGTGTGCTGGGTACCTTGATTCCGCCGCTGGTGCGTGGAGAGTTTCTTGCCATCTTTTCGAAGGTCGGTTCCGGATGGGTTCTGGCTGGAATCGCGGTGGGGACGGTTGGCATTTTTCTATGCGGGCTTTCAGGCCGGCTCAAGGAAATGGATATTGCCTCGGATAAGGCGCGGCAGGGATTTTCGATTGCCAAGGGGCTGCCGCTGTGCCTGCTGGCGGGTGTGTTGTCAGCGGTGTATGGGTTTGCGCTGGAGGCAGGGGCGCCGATTGCCGCCATTGCTGAAGCGCATGGGGCCGGCTATTTCAACGGGAATGTAACATACATTTTTGCCAATTCGGGAGCATTTCTGACGACCCTGATCTATTGCCTCCACCTTCATCGTAAGCACAAGACATTAGGTGAACTGGTGGAATTGCCCGCAGGTGAGGAGAAGGCTTCGCTGTCCAGGAATTTCGTGATGGCGATTCTCACGGGATGCCTCTGGTATGGACAGTTCTTCTTCTATAATCTCGGCCATGTCCGGATGGGGACATTCAAATTCACGAGCTGGGCCATTCATATGATCATGCTGGTGCTCATTAGTAATATGCTGGGGCTGGCGTTGCGGGAATGGCGCGGGTGCAAGCCCCGAACCTGGGCGGCGGTCGCCGTGTCCCTCTCCCTGCTTGTCGGAGCGGTGTTGATGCTGACGACGGGGAATTATCTTGGAGAATTGGCGGCGGGGAAATAAAGTGTAGGACATTATGAAACGCTATGGAACTGTGATTGGTGTCAAAGAAGAGAAGCTTGCGGAATATAAAGCCCTGCACGCCGCCGTGTGGCCCGAAGTGTTGAGGATGATAACCGCCTGCCATATCCGGAACTATTCAATATACCTGCGGAAGATGCCCGACGGGAAGCATTACCTGTTCAGCTATTTCGAGTATACGGGGACGGATTTTGCTGCGGACGGTGCCCGGATGGCCGCGGATCCCGTTACACAGAAATGGTGGTCATTCTGTATGCCCTGTCAGGAACCCTTGCCGGATCGCGCCCAGGGCGAGTGGTGGGCCGGGATGGACGAAGTGTTCCACTGCGAGTGAGCCGGAAGACCCTGTGAACGGGTCCTCAGGTTTCCCCCTAGTGACTGCCCTCAACACGATGAGGGCGGGTTTTGTCTTGTCCGAAGGGCATTCTCTTGGTTCACTACCCCTTATGTCTGATCGATCTTCCCCACAACTTACTCACTCCGCTGATATTGCCGTCCGCTTGAAGGCGGCGACTGAACTGCTGAAACAGGTCGCGGGAAACCGGGCCTTACTGGCGGAGCTGTCTCTTGAGGAGCGCAAGGAGTTGATGTCGGCCGCGGGCGAGGTCTATAACCCGGATATGATCGAGCGGCGGCGTCTGGTCAGGGCCACGGAACGCCTTCGCAAGGCTCAGATGATCGGGCGTGACCAGGCCAAGCTCAATTCAACGGGGATTCGGGAGTTGCGCAAAAAGCCCGTTTATATGACCCCGAACGGCCTGGCTCCGGCGAACTTTGAGCAAAAGGATGTCGAGGATCCCGACTTTCGCGAGGTGGTAGATCCGCAGAATTGTTATGTCTGTAAGCAGGACTATACGAAACTTCATCCTTTCTACGATCATCTGTGCCCATCTTGCGGGGAGGTGAACTTCAACAAGCGCGCGGAGTCGGCGGATTTGAGCGGGCGGGTGGCACTGTTGACCGGTGGACGCGTGAAGATCGGCTATCAGGCGGGAATCAAGCTGTTGCGGGCCGGGGCGCACCTCATTGTCTGCACCCGGTTCCCCCGCGATTCCGCCTTGCGTTACGCCGCCGAGCCGGATTTTCCGGAGTGGGGGAACCGCCTTGAAATTTTCGGCCTCGACTTCCGTCACACCCCGAGTGTGGAAGCGTTCTGTCGTCATCTTCTGGCAACCCGGAGCCGACTTGATTTTATCATCAACAATGCGTGCCAGACTGTGCGGCGTCCGCCGGATTATTATCAGCACATGATGGAGCTTGAGACGGCCGCATTGAGCGATATGCCGGAGCAGGTCCGCCGGTTGCTGGGTGCGTATGAGGGTTTGCGTGGGTACCACATGCTTCCGGAAGGTGATGCGGTGGCGGCCCGGAAACGAATGTCGGAAGTGGCGGGATTGACCCATGCCGCCGAGTTATCCCAAGTGCCCTTGTTGCCCGATGAGCTCGCCGCCCAGAGGGATTTGTTTCCTGAAGGGCAGCTTGACAAGGATCTCCAGCAGGTGGATCTGCGGACCACCAACTCCTGGCGGTTACTGATGGCGGACGTTCCCGCCGTGGAGTTGCTGGAGGTGCATCTGGTAAATGCCATTGCCCCCTTCATCCTGAATGCGCGGCTCAAGCCCCTGATGTTGCGCACCCCGGAACGGGACAAGCATATCGTGAACGTCTCGGCCATGGAGGGTCAGTTTTACCGGAAGCTCAAGACCACGCGGCATCCGCATACCAACATGGCCAAGGCGGCACTGAATATGATGACGCGCACCTCGGCGACTGACTATTTCAACGACGGTATCCACATGAACGCTGTGGATACCGGGTGGGTGACCGATGAGGATCCCGTGCAACTTGCGGAACTCAAGACGAAGATGCATCGGTTTCACCCTCCACTGGATATTGTGGATGGGGCGGCGCGCATCGTGGATCCGATTATTTCCGGCTTCAATACAGGGGTGCATGTCTGGGGAAAATTCCTCAAGGATTACCAGCCGACGGACTGGTAAGTGGATGATTCATGATACCTTTCATCATACGCCGCGTTCTCACTATGATCCCCATCATCCTCGGGGTGATTCTCATCACATTCCTTCTGTTCAACGTGGTGGGGGGGAGTCCGGCCTCCATGGCCCTTGGGAAAAACGCCTCGCCTCAGGCGTTGGAGGAGTTTGATGAGCAACGCGGATTCAACAAACCGGCTGTGCTCGGGTGGTGGACCTCGACGAGGGCCCTTCCGGAAACCCGTTTCGCTGAAGGGCTCACGCTTTCCGCCGGAACCAACTTTCCGATCAAAATGCTGTTTCCTCTGCAACCGGACACCGTTTATCGTCTCCGGTGCGGGATCAGCCGCATGGCGGGTTCGGTTTCATGGATTCCGGCAAGCGGCGTAACAGCCGTGTCGCCCGCCCATGATTCCGCTGAATTGATTTTCAGGACTGGCGCGAAGGGGACGGCGATGCCGGTCACATTGTTTGTGCAACACGGGACGCTGGATGTGCGTTCGCTTCTTTTGAGCCGGAGGATGCCCCATTGGTATGATTCGCAGTTGGTGCATTATTTCAAATTGCTGGCCCGTTTTGACTTGGGGACATCGCTGGCGACCAATGAGAAGGTGACGACGATGTTGAAGCGGGGGATTGGCCCCTCCCTGGCGCTGACCATCCCGATATTCTTTGGCGGGTTGGTGTTATCGGTGGGATTGGCACTGGTCTGTGCGTACTGGCGCAATCGGTGGGTGGACCGGGTCCTGGTCATCACGGCAGTTGCCCTGATGAGTGTGAACTATCTTGTGTGGATTATTTTCGGCCAGTTTTTCATGGCCTACAAATTGAAATGGTTTCCGATTTGGGGCTTTGAGGCGTGGAGTTATCTTCTCCTTCCTGTGATCATCGGCATCATCAGCGGGTTGGGTTCGAATTTGAGGTTCTACCGGACCGTGCTGCTGGATGAACTCTACAAGGACTATGTCCGGACGGCCTATGCGAAGGGGTTGGGGCCGACGGCGGTCTTGTTCAAGCACGTACTGCCCAATGCGTTGATCCCGATCGTCACCAACACCGCGTTGGCGTTGCCGTTTCTGTATACGGGAAGCCTGTTGTTGGAGAGTTTTTTCGGAGTTCCGGGGCTTGGCGGCCTGAGCGTGAATGCGATCAATTCATCCGATGTGGATGTGGTTCGGGGTGTCGTCCTGGTGGGGGCGATCCTTTATGTGGTGGCTAGTCTGCTGACGGATTTGTGTTATGCGATGGTGGATCCGCGGGTGAAGTTGAAATAAGCGTGGATTATTGAATATGCAAGAAGGGCAGTCAATGTGGAGGGGGGTGTGGCGGGAGTTGTGTCGGCGCCGGCTCATTCGCGCATGCCTGTGGGTCATCGCTGCCTTTACGCTGGTGGCCGTCTACGGGGAGGTTGTGTACCGCTATTATCAGGCCGTGGATCGCACACCGTCCTACCAGCAGGTCAATCTCAGCGAACGTTATCTCCCCCCGAGCTTTCTCCGGCATCCGTTTGAGTCAGTCCGTCAGGCGGCGGGGGAGAGTGCCTTCCGCCGGGTGTGGCGTGGATTCGGGAATCTGGCCTACCGACCGTGGGGGACGGATAATCTTGGCCGCGATGTGCTCCAGCGGACGGTGCAGGGGGCGCGCATTGCTTTCCTGGTCGGCGTCGTCACCTCACTGATCGCCATTCCCATCGGAATGATTCTCGGGTGTGTCGCCGGATATTTCGGACGCTGGGTGGACGAGGGTATTGTCTGGCTCTATTCAACGATGGAAAGCATTCCCGGCCTCCTGTTCATCCTGGCCATTTCCATGGTGGTGGGGAAAGGCCTGCTGGGGGTCTATATGGGGATCGGGTTGACCACCTGGGTGGGCCTGTGCCGGTTATTGCGGGCTGAAGTAATGAAGCATCGTGACCGGTCCTATGTGATGGCGGCGCGTTCATTGGGCTACGGGAACGGACGGATCATTTTTCGCCATATCCTTCCGAATGTGTTTCATATCGTGATCATCACGTTTTCAATCCGGTTTCCCGCAGCGATCGGAACCGAAGTGTTCATGAGTTTTCTCGGAATTGGAGTGCAGGGAGAACCGTCTTGGGGTATTATGATAGGAAATGCACGACTTCGCCTGTGGCAGGGGATGTGGTGGGAATTGACGGCGGTGACGGTTGTAATTCTGGCGGTAGTCCTGGCGTTTAATCTGGTGGGCGATGCCTTACGCGACGCCCTGGATCCGCGGTCGAGAGAGAGGGAAAGTTAATATTATGCCTAAAAAGACGGCTTCTGAAATCCTTACGCACGAGACGATTCTGGAGTTTTTCCAGAGGCCGGGGTATGCCCCGATGACTCTGGGAGAGCTGGAGACGGCCTTTGCCCTGCGGGGCGGGGCTCGGAAGGCTCTTATTTCCCTTCTTCATAAGATGGTGATGAATGGGGAGATTGTTCTGATCCGCAAGACCCGTTATTCCCTGGGCGCTCCCGCCGATCTCATTACGGGCAGGCTTGAAGTGAAGCGGTCGGGCGATGGCTATCTCACCAATCTGGAAGGGGAACTGACGGTCAAGATTGACCGGGGGCACCTCAGCACGGCTCTGCCGGGCGACCAGGTGGTGGTACGCCTCGAACCGCTTCGACCCGGAATGGCGGAATGGCAGCGCCACGGCGTGGTGATACGGGTTTTGGAGCGAGGAACCCGTGTTGTGGTCGGCACCCTGAAAAGCACGGGGCGTTTTCTGTATGTGGCTCCCATGGATCCGTCGTATCAGCAGGACTTTTATGTTTCTGAAGTCAAGGGCGCCCAGATCAACGACCGGGTGGTGATCCAGTTTACGAACTGGGAAAACCGCCATGTGAATCCCGAGGCTGAAATCATCGAGGTGATTGGTCCGGCTGATAATCCGTCCCTCGATACGCTGGCCATCATGCGCCAATATGAATTGCCCGAATCGTTTCCCGTCGCGGTTATGCATGAGGCCGGAGTCTCCGCCGCGCGTCTTGACCAGCCGGGAAAGCGCGAGGATTTGCGGGGGAAGTTCATCTTCACAGTGGATCCGGCAACGGCCAAGGATTTCGATGATGCGTTGTCCTTGGAGCGGGATGCGGAAGGCCGGCGTGTGCTGGGAGTCCATATTGCCGATGTCTGTCATTTTGTAACCAAGGGAAATGCCCTGGATCGGGAAGCCGTTGAGCGTGGCAATAGCGTGTATCTTCCCGACAAGGTGATTCCCATGCTTCCCGAGGAGTTGTCCAACGGCCTTTGCAGCCTGAAGCCAGATCAGGATCGCTTGGCTTTCTCGGCGTTTATGACATTTGATGACGCCGGGAATGTGGTGCAGTCCAGGTTTTCCCGAACAATCATCCGATCCCGGTTGCGATTGACTTACGAGCAGGCACTTGAGGTGCTTCAGACTCCTGCCGGAATGGCCTGCAAGGTTCCGAATTTCCCCCTCGAGGCAAGAAGCCTGGTCAATGAAGTGTGCGCCCTGGCCATGCAATTGCGGGGGCGTCGCATGACCCAATGGGCGCTCGACATTGATATGCCCGAGAATCAGGTCGTTATCGGAAAAGGGGGCATGATCGAAGACATCAAGCCGGTGGTGAACGACATTTCGCATCAGATGATTGAGGAGTGCATGGTGGCGGCAAACGAGGCCGTTGACCGGGTGATCAGCGAACGGGGCATGAAGTTGATCCACCGGCTCCACGAGGCGCCTGCGGAGGATAAAATCGAAATGCTGACTGCCGATTTACATGATATGGGCTACCAGCCAGGTCAGTTGAATAACCGGCGCAATCTCATGGAGTTCCTGAAACGAATCAAGGATACCCCGCTGGCGAATTGCGCGCAGGTGGCCGTATTACGGAGCATGAAGCGGGCGGTCTACAGTTCCAAGGAAGGCGGGCATTTTGGACTCGCTAAGAAGTTTTATGCGCATTTCACCTCGCCGATCCGCCGTTATCCGGATCTTGTGGTGCATCGTATTCTGGCGGCGATCCTGGAATCGCGAGCGAATCCGTATCCGGGGGACGAATTGGAGCGACTGGCTCTTCATTGTTCCGAAACCGAGCAGACCGCACAGGAAGCGGAACGCGAATTGCTGGAAATCAAGAAATACCGTTTTTTGGCCCAGCAGATCGAGCAACATGATGTCCGGGTCTATGACGCCGTGGTGGTCAAGGTTATGAACTTCGGCCTGTTCGTCGAGCTCGACGGGTTGAGCGTCCAGGGTCTGATTCATGTCTCGGCGATTTCAGAATCCTTTGTCCAGTTTGATCCTGGAATGAAGGCGTTGCGGGCGGGGCAGGATGTCTACAAGTTGGGCACACGGGTAAAAGTGTTTGCCGTGAAAGTGGATTTCGAGAAGCGGAGAATCGACTTTTCGCTTAAACGGCCGGAGCCGACACGCCCTGTAAAGGGGCGGCCTGAGCAGCGGAAGGGACAGAGGAGACGGCGGTGATGAAGGGGGGAGTCCAAAGTCAGGGTTCAGGGGTCTGGGGTTCAGGAAATAGACTTCTGGTGATGGGGCTGATTTGGGTGTTCATGGGGCTGTCGGGGTGGGCGGGGGGAATGGCGGAACTGGATGCACAGTTCACGCCGGTTGAGACGCCGGTATTCATGGAGTATGACGTCGGATACCGGTTTCTGAATATTCAATTGCGCAAGGTGGGAAAGATTGTTGCAACTACAACGATCGGGCGATGGAAGCACCGGGGCACCGGACAGGAGGTTCCCTCCTTGTTTCTCGACATGCGGGTGGATTCGCCGGATAGCGGGAAAGCCGGACAGCGGAGCAGGATCTCGATTCATGACCGTATTGTGGCGGTGATGACCGTTCCGGATTTGCAGGCTTTGGTGTTTTCTAAATACACGGACGAAGTGCTGAACCCCTTGATCGGGCGGTCCAAGGAGATTTTGCAGTGGTCTCTTTATGATACTCAGTCCGGGCGGCTGGAATACGAGAATCATGACCTGAAGAAGGGTGAGATCAAAACCCATCTCGTGAATCCGGAGGCGTTGCTCGAGTTAAGCCGCAAGATACGGCCGGTCATGGAGTTTCTCGTCAAACAATACCAGGCGCCGGTTCCCGGCGCCGAAAGTTCGGAGCAGGGGCGTATTGTCGTGAACATGGACGGGAATGTCGTCGCGCTCCGTATTCTGACCGAGCGGGAAAAATCACCCTCCTGCCTGACCCAGCGACGGTTGGATTCGATGGCCATCAAAACAGTGGCGGAACGGGGCAGTTCGGTCAAGCCTCGCGATTTTCATGCCTGGAGCATGACCTTTAAACAACTGGCAAAGACACTTCAGGACGGCGCCTTGATTGCGTCTGCTGACCATGCGCCGGTTGAGACTGTCGTCCCGCTGGCTGTTGACTATGAATTGGGACTGGGCAGTATCCGCGCCACGATGACCTCGATTCACCTGGGGGCGACTGTCAAGGCGGAGCGATCTCTAGTGGTGGCGAAAGGTCCAGAACCTGTGGCTCAGAAATAGTCCCGTGCACACCAGCCCTTCGGCACACACTTTGGGCAGGAATTGCACCATGTTCGCGGTGATATGGCTGAGATGAAAAATGAGACTGGAAAGAGCCTGGGGCAGGGCCGGATGCCGGATAAAATAGAGATGGAAGAGCCAGACCAGAAGCTCTGAAATCCCATATGATACGGCCCAGACAATACAGAATCGGATGAATTGACGGCGGGTTCCCTCCAGTTGCCTGCGCTCAAAGGTCCAGAGTTTGTTTCCTGTGAAACTGAAAATCCCTCCACAGGGGCGGCTGATGAGGTTGGCTCCCTCGGGCGGAAGCCCACCGAAATGAATCAGCATTCCGAAAATCGTAAAATCCGTGATGGCACTTCCCACCCCGACTGTTGCGTATTTCTTGAGTTGTGTAATCAGGGTCATGGCTGATAATGCGAGGGTTACTTGCCGATAATCAGTCGGGCTTCAACTTCCGAATCCCGTTCATTGATTGTGAATTTTGCCTGACCCAGAACCCGTAAAACATCGACCCAAACGCCCGTTTGATTCAGGGTGTCGCGAATTTTCCCCGATTGTTCGGATGATGAAAACAGGGTGGCCAGCTTCAGGACGCCTGCCGCATTTTTCACCGTCGGGGCAATGCTTTCCAGATTGATCCAGCCCAGGGCGGAGGGGCCGGATTTAGACAGGGAGCCCCAAGCAGGTCTTCCTTGATGAGTGGGTGGCACCAGGGTTTTCAGGACGGAGGCATTGCTGGACAGGATGAGCCAGTCGCCTAATACGGTATAGGTGACGCATTCGTCGGGTTCGAACGAACCGTAGAAGTTTTTCCGGGATTCCTCGATCAGGGTCAATACCGTCCCGTTTTCCGCGGAAATGGGGCGGAGAACAAGGCTGAGATTATACTGGCTGTTCAACAGGGCAATGACCTGCTGGATCCGGCCGTCTGCCGCATCGCGGCTTCCCACTTGAATTCCAAGAAGGAGGGTGGGTGTTTTAACCCCTTTCATGAAGGCACGCAGGGTTGAGCCCATGGGACCGCGAAGCCGTCCGTTGTGTTGCTGGTCGAGGAGCGCCACAAAGGCGAGCGCATCGGGCGGGGCATCCTGGGTGTCAAACAGAGGACGAAGGGAATTTAACCAGAGGAGGTTCGACTCCGACTCCATAAGCGAATGCGCCCAACTCAGTGGGAGGAGGGTGATGAGGTCTGAAGTGGCTCCGGTTAATTCAGTCACCGTCTTCATTCCGGATGCTTCGCCGAGAGGCGGGGCGGGTGGAAGCGGGAGGTGCCCGTTGAAATACAGGGTGATATGGTCTGGATCCACGGTGAGCTCGTAGGTAACCAGATTCTTCTGGGTGTCAATCCATCCCCAATTCCGGGGTGTTCGTTTCAATTGTGCCCTGGCGTGTTCCGGTTTTTTTACCGTTGCCACGGTCAGGCGGCCCGGGTAGGTTTCGGCGGCTTCAAGCAGGACCCGCACCCCTGCCGGATCCTCCGAAATGCAGGCCAGCACCATGCCTTCTGTCAGAGCCAGAGACAGTCGAAGGTTTGTGTTTCCGAATTTGGTGCGGCTCAGCCAGAGGGTCAGATGACCCTCATTGACTTTAACCGGGATGAGGTCGCGGGATTTGAGCCAGGCCATCTGCCAGCGTAGTATACGGCTTTGTCCCCCGATCCATGACGCGCAGACCAGGGCTGGTTTTTGCTGGGCTCCCAGGGATGGGACATAGGCCAGGACAGACTGATCCGAGACAAGCCGGGTGACCCATTCTTTCGTAACAGGATTATTGCGGAAGTCGTTCAAGTCCTTGTCCGGAACCCCGGCCGCCTGTACTGCCCGGAGCACCATGGGGTTGCTGAGGAGATTGTCCCACTCACTGGCGAGGTTCCTGTGCACGCTGACGGCCGAGGCATTGGCGGGAATGGCGGAGAAAACGCGGTCCGGGCGATAGGGAATATAAAACAACCACCCGATTCCGATGGCCAGAAAAATAACGAGGAGAATCCAGAACAGGCGGGGTCTTCGCGTGGTCATGACGATCACTTGATTTTGCCTTCAGCAATCTGTTTCAGGAAGTCGGCGTAGGCGAATTTCAGGCCCTCAGGAAGCAGGGTGGGGGCCTTCCATCCCAATTTGGTCAGTTTGGTCGAGTCCAGCAACTTCCGTGGGGTGCCATCCGGCTTCGATGTGTCAAATACGATTTTGCCGGTATAGCCGACGGCGGTTTGGACGAGATGGGCTACTTCCTTGATGGAGACTTCGATGCCGGATCCGATGTTGATGATCTCGCTGTCCTCATAGGTGTTCATCAGGAAGACGCAGGCGTCTGCCAGGTCGTCGGAATACAGAAACTCACGCAGGGCAACACCGGTTCCCCAGATGGTGACTGTGGGGGCGTGGGAGACCTTGGCTTCATGGAAGCGGCGGATCATGGCGGGGAGTACATGGGAGTTTTCGGGATGGTAATTGTCGCCCGGTCCATACAGGTTGGTGGGCATGACGCTGATGAAGTTGGTGCCGTATTGGCGGTTATAGCTCTGGCACATGATGATGCCGGCGATCTTGGCCAGCGCGTAGGCCTTGTTGGTTTCCTCGAGATGGCCGGAAAGCAGGGCGTCCTCGCGGATGGGTTGGGGGGCGAATTTCGGGTAGATGCACGAGGAGCCGAGGAACATCAGTTTTTTAGCGCCGGAGAGGTAGCTGGAGTTGACGATGTTATTCTGGATTTGGAGATTGCTGTAGGCGAACTCGGCGGGATAGGTGTTGTTGGCGAAAATTCCGCCGACCTTGGCCGCTGCCAGAAAGACAAACTCGGGTTTTTCCTGCTCAAAGAACCGTTTCACGGCGGCCTGGTCGGTGAGTTCCAGTTCCTGGTGCGTCCGGCAGAGGATGTTGGTGTAGCCGTCTGACTTCAGGTGTTTGAAGATGGCCGAGCCCACCAGTCCGCAGTGTCCGGCAACGTAAATACGGGAATTCTTTTCCATGGTCATGGGATTATATCCTTATGCTGCGTACCAGTTCTTGGACACGGCTTATGTTTTTTCTGGCGAGATAGTTGCGAAGGCCGTCGATCACGTTCAGTGCCGTCAGGGGTTCCGTGAAATTGGCCGTTCCCACGGCCACCGCCGAGGCGCCTGCAATCATGAATTCAATGGCGTCCTTGGCGGAGGTGATGCCGCCGAGGGCGATCAGGGGGATTGTGACGGCCTTGGCGGCCTCGTACACCAGCTTGACTGCGATCGGGTGGATGGCCGGGCCGCTGAGTCCGCCGGAAATATTGGCGAGGATGGGGCGCCGGGTTTCAATGTCAATGGCCATGGCGGGGAACGAATTGATGAGCGAGATCGCATCGGCCCCGTTGTCCTCGCATACCTTGGCGAAAGCCCCGATATCCGACACATTGGGGGCCAGCTTGGGGATGATGGGGAGTTTTGTTTTTGCCCGGACTGCAGCCACCACCTTGGCGGTGGACTCAAGGGTGGTGCCGAAGGAACTGCCGCCCGCCTTCACGTTGGGGCACGAAATGTTGATCTCCAGGGCATGGACACCCTCGACGCCGTCGAACCGGGTTGCCACTTCCGCGTATTCTTCCAGCGTCTTTCCCCAGATGTTCACGATGACGGCCAGGTCGTGCTTCCGCAGGAAGGGCATGTATTTCCCGATGAAGCCCGCAACGCCCGGGTTTTGCAATCCGATGGCGTTGATGAGCCCGCCGGAGACTTCTACCATGCGCGGGGTCTTATTCCCGCCCCAGGGCTCCAGGCTGATGCCCTTAACCACGATGGCCCCGAGTTTGTTCAGATCTACGAGATCAGCGTATTCAGGGCCGTATCCAAAGGTGCCGGACGCGACCATGACGGGGTTCTTCATCCGGATGCCGGCGAGCGTGATGTCGAGTGTTGGTGTCATGTCAGTCTTCCCAGATGACGTCGCGGGCTTCAAAAATAGGGCCGTCCTTGCAGACGCGGGCAAGGGTTTCCTGTCCACTGAGGCGGACTTTTTGGACGCAGGCGAGGCAGGCGCCGACCCCGCAGCCCATGTGGCGGTCAAGCGAGAGCCACGCTTTCCAGTTGCCGCGGATCGCGCGGTCGCCCACCGCCTTGAGCATGCCGTTCGGGCCACAGGCGAAGAATTCCGGTTGCGTGTGTGAAGCAGAGGCCTGAAGCCAGGCATCAAGTGCCACGGTTACCAGACCCTTTACGCCCAGGGATCCGTCATCGGTGGCCACTTGAACATCCCAACCCAGCGCACGAAATTCATCGGCTAGAAGAATATCCGCCGCCTTGGCTCCCCCGATGAAGAGGACGCCGTGGCGTGTCATCTCTCGCGCGAGGAAATAAAGCGGTGCCACCCCGTAGCCGCCGGCGACGAGGATGGGGGTGACGGAACCGGCGAGATTCAGGGGGAACCCGTTACCGAGGGGGCCAACCACGCTGGCCGAGTCGTTGAGGCGCAGGTTTTGCATGGAGGCGGTTCCGCGCCCCACTGTTTTGTAGAGGATGGAGAGGTGAGTTCCGTCGATCCGGTAGATGCTGAACGGGCGACGCAGAACGGCATCATGTAGCTGGGCGAGGCGGAGGTGGATGAACTGGCCGGGTTTGGCCAGTGGGGCCACCTCGGGTAGTTTCAGGGTCAGCACCCGGTAATCGGGGCCCATGGCGTCATGGTCGACAACAGTTCCGTTTTCGATACGCATAATTGGGAGGCAGCTTAGCGACTGGCTGCGACTTTCTCAATCAAATCCGCAAGCCGGTCGTCGGCGCCAGAAAGGGAGCGGGTGTGGGCCGCACGACGCATGGCGGCCTGTGCGGCCGGGTTGGTCGCCAGAAAACGAATGGATTCCGCGAGACGCTCGGGTGCGAGATCCTGTTGTTCCAGCACCTCGGCGGCTCCGGCATCGGCCATGGCCCGGGCATTGGCGAGCTGGTGGTCCCGGGCCGAATGGGGGTAGGGGACGAGGAGCGCCGGGATGCCGAACAGGGCAAGCTCCAGGCAGGAGTTGGCGCCAGAGCGGGAAATCGCCATGCTGGTCCGGCGGTAGACGGAGACCATGTCATTGCAAAATCCGTATACAGTGGCGGGAACGCCTGCGGCCAGATAGGCCTCCTCGACGGAGGATTTCGCCTCTTCTCCCGACAGATGGATGGCCTCCACCTGGATTCCGGCGGCGATCAGGCGGGCCAGTGCGGTGGGGACGGTCTCGTTCAGTCGCTGAGCACCCTGGCTCCCCCCCATGATAAGGACAGTGAATACGGCGGGTGTGTCCGCCGGGAGGGTTGCCGCCATTTCCATTTCCTTGCGAAGCGGCAGGCCGGTGAGTGTCATGGCCGGGTGCTTCAGGTGGGCGCGGGTTTCGGGGAAAGTGATGGCGATGGCCGTTGCGAGCCGGGAAAAGGTGCTGACGGCCTTGCCCGGAATGACATTGGCCTCATGCAGGATCACCGGGATTCCGAGACGGCGCGCCGCCAGAACCGGGCCGATGGAGGAGTAACTACCCATTGCGAGGAGGGCATCGGGTTGCTGCTCACGTAACGCCTTCACGCTGGTTCGGTAGACTCGCAGGAGGCTGAGCAGGGTGCGGGGCAGATGAAGGGGGTGAAAGGAAAGCTTTTCGGCCCCAATGCTGATGACCATCCCGTTCCAGGCGTGGCGGGTGGCGGTTTCGATGGCTTTGCCTGAAAGCAAGAGTGTTACCGCATGTCCCCGCTTCCGCAGGGCCTGGGCTGTTGCCATGCCGGGAAAGACATGCCCGCCGGTTCCGCCGCATGATACACTGAATTTCGCCATGAAAATCCCTCTCAAATGAATCCCGCCATTATCCAGATTCCCGCCGCGAATGCAATCGAAGCCACCAGAAAAAGGCGCGATTTCAGCTTGGAACCAGGTCACGAACAGAGCCCCCTGATGATGCTGGTCAAACGTCTGGGAGTCGTGGTAATTTTCAACGTTATGAAACCGATCTTCAATAATCCATGGGAGAACCTAATGAAAAAATCTGTAATCACCACCATTGTTTTATGCGGCGTGCTATTTGGGGGAGGGGTTTGTCTGGCGCCGGTGTGGGCGGTTGCGTCGGCCTCTCCTGCGCTCGACAAGGATTCCGCAAAGCCATCAAAAATAACGTCGATCAAGGGAACCTGCACGTTCAGTGGTAAGGAAAATCCCTGGTCTGCCAAACTCACTCCGAAAGGGGATGGCACATATGACGCCATCTATATTTCCACCTGGAGCGGCAAGCCCCTGAACTACGTGGGAACGATTAAGACCGATCTGAAATCGGAAATCAGTGGGACCGGCAAGGCGTGTAAAGGAGCCGGTAATGGCACTTTCGAGTTTTCCGGAAAGTACGGCGACGACGGCATTGCCCAGTGCAAATACAATGAAGTCAATGGTCGCCGCAAAGGCACCATGACCGCCGAAATGCCCAAGTAAAGGTCTGAAGAGTTTTTCGCCTCCGTTTCATTTCGAAGGATCCGGTCTTACCCATGTTCGCCCGATTCTGGAAGGTGCCAGCAATGCAGGCCGATCAGGATGAGGCCGGTCAGGGCATACATGACGGCGAAGTCGGGAGCGGCCAGCCAGCCGAATTTGTTTTCGATGCCGGTCGGGGTCATGGTGTAGGCGTGGATCAGGCCCACGGCAGATAATGCAGCCCCGGCAAACATCCAGTAGGCTGCCTTCAGGAAGTTCCGGTCGATCATGAAGACCGTGGCGGCGGACAGAACCATGGAGGTCAGGATGAACCCCTGGCTGAGCGCGACGACGCCCTTGATGTAGAGATCCGGGCCGAATTTGTCCCACATGGCGAAAAGAGACGACCCTGACACTCGCAGAGTGGTTTCGATCTGGAGCAGCATCCATGCGGCAAAGGACGGGATCAGACCCAGTGCCACGGCGAGGGCATGGGGCTTCGGGATTTCCTGGAATGACTGGGCGGTGATGATGATGGCGATCCAGAGCAGGATGCCCAGCGTACACTCGATGGGAATGACTTTCAGGATCAGGGTCAGGCCACCGAACAGGCAGAGAATGGTAATGACCACTCCGTTGAGGATTGAATAGCCGCCCCGCGCACCCATGGCCTTCCAGCCCGGATGGCCGATGTAGATGGTGGTGGGGAAGGGGCTTCCGAAAAAGCCGGCGACCAGGGTTCCAATGCCGTTGGTCAGCAGGGAGGGCTTTGTCTCATAGCGATCCCCGCCCGCCTCGGCGCTTTCCAGATTCTGGAGCGACCCGATGACATTGAAAAGTCCCATGGGTACGATGATGGCCATGTATTTCCAACCGAGCGGTGAAGTCATCAGGGACAGGGCGTGGCCGGGCATGAAATGAGGGGCATGGAATCCGAATGTGTAGGCGTCCTGCGGGGTGGTGAAGGTGATCCATCCGAGAGACCGGAGAATCCAGGCGACCGAGACGCCAATGATCACGGCCAGGAAGCCGCCGGGAAGGGAAAGAGGCCACCGGATACGGGAGGCGTAGGAAATCAGGATCAGCATCATGGGAAGGATGGCGATCAGGGGGGAGGCGAAGATCTGGAGGATGAAGCCCATGGCGATGAAGGTGATGGCAATGCCGGCCAGCGCGGACAGCAGGGCGGCGCGGGGAGTGTGCTTCCGCATCCAGTCACCGATGAAGGCGCCTGCGACCTCCATGACGCCGGAAACGAGGGTGGCAAATAATCCTGCCTGCCAGGCTAGTTGCCAGTTTCCGGTCTCGCGGTATACCGGGCCCATGATCAGGAAGACATAGGCCACGAGGCTTGGCGTATTGATGCCGAAGGGGAGGGCGGTAGTGTCCCGGCGTCCGGTTTTGAATGCCACCATCCGGGCCTGCCAACCGTAGAAGAGGTTGCCGATCAGGATGGAGATCGCTGCGCCGGGCAGGATGACGGTGGTGATGAAATCGGCCGGAAACCCGCATACGAACCGGCACAGGACGCCGATCAGCATGAGTTGGAGAAGATTGTCAATGAAGAGGCCGAAGAAGCCGTCCAGATCGCCTTTTACAAACCAGGGTTCATTGGATTTCAATGCGGCCAGCCAGGGATTGGATGCGGGAGCTAGTGTTATCATCCGCTGAAAATAGTCGGGGCACGGGGTACGGGCAAGCCGAAAACTCGCTTTCACTTGACTTGAGGCGGGATCCACGTAGGTTTTCCCCATGAACGAACTTTCCCATTCGCCGGATGTTTCAGCTTTCCGGTTTCGAATTACGGTGGCCTATGACGGCACGGCCTATGCCGGCTGGCAGGTGCAGCCGGCGAATATGACCGTGCAGCAACGGATTGAAGAGGCGTTAAAGAGTCTCACCGGAGAGACGGTCAAGGTGCATGGGAGCGGGCGAACCGACCAGGGGGTTCATGCGGCGGGGCAGGTGGCCCATTTTGATCTGTCGCGCGAATGGATTCCCGGGAATCTTACCAAGGGACTGAATGCCCTGTTGCCTCAGGATATCAGGGTTTTCCAGGCCCGTCGTGTGAAGTCTGATTTTCATGCCCGGCGCAGTGCCATCAAAAAAGAGTACCGGTATTTTATCTGGAACGCCCCCGTGATGGATCCCACCCGGCGGTTCTATGCCACATCGGTCTACCGGCCGCTCAATGTAAAGGCGATGC
>CAJBSZ010000506.1 GCA_903958395.1 uncultured bacterium
ACGCGGCTCAGCCGGAGGCTTCGCCCTACCTGGAAATCTATACAGATCATCGATGTCTTCGGGTAGGGCGAGGCGTCCCTGCCGAGCCGTCGTGACAAGGGTGTTCTTGGATCTACACCTGGAGCTCGGTTCCCTAGGCGAGGATTTGGGTTCGCTCTGCGCTTCAAGTTCCTGGTCGGAGACCATCCGTAGCTCAAGCCGACAGGCGCAGAGCGAAGGATGGCGGAGAGGGAGGGATTCGAACCCCCGGAGCCTTGCGGCTCTCCGGTTTTCAAGACCGGCGCGTTAAACCACTCTGCCACCTCTCCTGAGTGCTGCAATGGGGATGCAGGGCGGGTATAATTGGACAACGCAGGCCTTTTTATCAAGCGGATTCGCCGGGACGGGGATCGGGCGCACTATTTTCCGGCAGATCAAACCAGAAGGGTTCGTTTGGGCCAGAATATTCTGATGTATGCGGTGACGTATTGATGAAGGAGGGCTTCTTCGATGAGATTTTGACCCTCACGCCAATATATAATTGGTTGCACAACGTATTCAGCATTGCTTCGCTTCTGATTGCCTATCCCTTGTCGATTTCTGAAAAAAAAGGGGAATCAGTGGTTTTGGGCACCAACATCCGGTGCATTTGTGCCAGAAATAGTTTGCCGGATGATGATTTGCACGCCACCCAAAAAGTGCAAGAAAAAGGGGAGTCTGTCCATTGATACAGAATGTGGATAGCCATAATCTACAGTGAGAATTATCTAATGAAAGGTTTTAGTCGGGTGGAGTATGGTGAAGGGAAAGCTCACAATTGAATGTGCTGCGGTAGAGCGGGATGAACTCCAGGCTCAATTCATTTGTCCGTCGGATGAATACCGGCCAATACCTTTCTGGTGGTGGGTTGGGGAGCCGCTTGATCGCGAACGACTTCTCTGGCAGCTGGATGCCTTGAAGACGAAGGGCATTAAGAATGCCGTTATCAGTTACAATCATCACCCTGACGGCACTTCCAATCCCGGGGATCCTCCGGTGTTTTCCTCCGCTTGGTGGGATCTATTCAGATGGTTCGTGGCCGAATGCAAAAAGCGGGGGATGAAAATCAGTTTCCAGGATTATACACTGCTCAATCCGCTTTTGCAGCGTATTGGCCGCGAAACGCCTGGCATGAAAGGCGGACAACTGAAAGACGCCAGCCAGTATGTGGAGAGTGGCACCCTGTGCCGCCTCACGGTTGAGCCTGGTTGTCAGATGATTACGGCATTGGCTTACCCATTGGAAAATGGGATTGCCTGCACAAAGGGATATATTGATCTTTCCGGTTCCGTAGACGAGGGCAAGTTGAATTGGCGAGCGCCTGCCGGAACATGGTTTGCAAGCCTTGTCTATTACGAGGACAAGCCGTTTGATCCGATGCATCCGTTGGCGGGCGAAAAAGTAATCGACATGTTTTATCGGCCGTTCGAAGAACATTGTCCCGGCGAACTCGGCAAGACGATCCCGATCCTGTTTCAGGATGAACTGGATTTCGGGGCCAGGATGCCGTTGTGGTCCGGCCGGCTTCTCGAAGAATTCCGGATACGCAAGGGCTATGACCTGGCTCCTCTTCTCCCGGCCTTGTGGCACAATCTCGGGGCGGTAACCGCCAAGATTCGCATCGATTACAATGATGTTGTCACGACGCTTCTCGAGCAGCGCTATTTCATCCCGGTTTTCCGATGGGCTGAAGACAGGGGGGTGATGCTGGCGCATGACAACGCCGGGCGGGGGATGATTGAAGAGGGGGCGAAATCGTATGGCGACTATTTCCGCACCATGCGCTGGTTTGGGGCGCCGGGTTCGGATGATCCCCGGCTCGATGGCCCACGCGCGTTCAAGGGGTTGAAAGTCAACAGTTCCATTGCCCATCTGTATAAACGGCCCCGGGTCTGGGCTGAGTGTTTTCATTCAAGCGGGTGGGGCGCAACGCCGGCCAGGATGATCGCGGCGATCAACGAAGATTTTGCCTATGGTGCGACGGTTGTCAATTTGCACGGCTTGTATTATACGACCTGCGGTTCGTGGTGGGAATGGGCGTCTCCCGATTTTCATTTCCGGCAGCCTTACTGGCGGCATATGAATCAATTCAACAATTACACAGCGCGCCTGTCCTTTCTCCTCAGTCGAGGTGTTCACGTCTGCGATGTGGCCATACTTTACCCGATTACAGCGATTGAGGGGGGTGCGAACCGGAGGATGGCCGAGGTATCGGCGGACGGCATCCCGTATTCCGAGAAGCAATGCGGCTGCGGGGAGGTGCTGCTTGATGAGGCTGAAGTCCATGCCTTCGGGCTTGGCCGGGCGCTCTTTGATTCCGGAATCGATTTTGATTTTGTTGATTTCCAGTCCCTGGAAAGGGCGGAAGTGCGCGATGGCCTGCTTTGTATTGCCGGGGAGGAGTATCAAGTCCTGATCCTGCTGGCGATGAGCGCCGTGCGATTCTCGACCATGCAGGTGGCGCGCGATTTCCAGGCGAAAGGCGGCCTGGTCATTGCCTATGGCTGCCTGCCGTCGGCCAGCGATAAAGCCGGCAGCCAGGATCCAGACCTGGATAAACTTGTCAGGAAAATTTTCAGCAGTGACAATGTCAAGTCCGGTATGTTTATACAGGGCGGTTATGAGCAAGTGAAACAGGCGATAGATTCGGCCATTCTGCGTGATTTCAGGCCCCGGGATGGTTGCCTTTGTGTTCTGCATCGCCGGGGCGGTGGGAAGGACATCTATTATGTGTTTAACAGGAACATAACTCCGTATGCAGGCGATGTGGTCTTTCGGGCAACCGGCCCTGTTTCTCAATGGGATGCCTGGACCGGTTCAGTGCTGTCGATTCCGGTTGACCGCGGTGATTGGCCCGGAACCCGGCTACGGCTTGATTTGGAACCTTTTGAAGCAAAGATTATTGTCTTCGGTGCTGAGAACGGTTTGGTGACTGATGGTACGGCAGGGACTGTTTCATCAGTCGCTAATGGGCTTGATCTTGACGGGGCATGGGACTGTGAATTGCAACCGACCCTGGACAATCGGTTCGGTGATTTCCGCCTGCCTGTCCATGCCGGGATGATCGGAGCGGAAGTCCGTCAGTTCCGTTATGCAGAGGAGAAATCCCCGCATCCTCCCTGGCATCTGCCTGGGTTTGATGATTCGGAATGGCCTCTAAAAACCTGTTCGTATGGACCCCGTTTCCTTGTATTAGGTCCACTGCCGCCGGGTATTGATTTGTCAGCCATGGAGAAACAGCTGACTTCTTCCGCTGAGATTGACACGTCTGAACCTGTGATTGTTGAAGGGCGCTCTTATTCCTGGATGCCTTATGAAATGTCGCTCCAATGGGGAATCGAGAAGGATCCTTTTCTAAGGGACTGGGCCAGCGGGCCGCATGGTCTCAAGAAGGAAGTCCCGCTGGAATTCATCGATTTAAACTGTGACCAACCCGGGTCAGCTTGGTATGTCTGGAGCACGGTGCCGGCGTGTGAGGCGGGCCGTACGCTCATGATAATGGGGAGTCGATCGTCATATTCAGCCTGGCTCAACGGGCAGCGCGTGATGGCGCAGGATGAGGCCCTGCCGCCCGGTCGCCAGTCGCAGTGGAACCTGCCGCATTACCGCTCGGCGCCACGAGAGGTAACCATCAGGTTGAATCAAGGGGATAATCCGCTGTTGATGAAATTCTCACAATCCTGCGGCCAGCGTGTTCGTGCCTATGTGGCTTTTGATCCCCCGCCTGAAAACAGCGCGCTTGCGCTGAGATGGTTCAGTATTCCCGGAAAACCCGAGTTTAACTGTTTCCCGGGACGTCGAAAACATGTTGGGTGGTATCGGTTTACTTCACCGCCCGGCCTGATGTCTTTCAGTTCGGTAATCCGGGGCCTGCCGCAGGTGTGGGTTGCCGGTATTGAAATGAGGCTGGAAAAACTGAATGAACGCGCGGATCGCTCTATCGAGTACCGGGTGACTATTCCGAATCCTTCCTGTGACCGTGTCAGGGTTGCCATTCGTGTGGAATTACAAACCGGTTCATTTGCCGGGGATGCTTTCCCTGAGCCCATTGCCCTGGCGTGCGGCAAGGGCCGGATACAAACCGGCGACTGGTCGCAATTCGGGCTTGGCACCTATTCTGGAATTGTGAGGTACAGGCGTACCTGTAAGGTAAACGATGAGGGGGTTCGAAAAGGTGATTGGATTCTGGATCTGGGCAACGTGGCGGGGACGGCGGAAGTATGGGTGAATGGGCGGTCGGCCGGAACTCGTGTTGCCCCTCCGTGGCGGTTTAGGGTGACCGAGTTGATTGTTGGAGGCGCGAATACTGTGGAGGTCGTTGTTGCCAATACGCTTGCAAATTTTTATAGTGTCGGAATCCCGACACCCTATGTTTACAAGGGGCAGACCGTTTCCGGCCTGTTGGGGCCGGTGAGGTTGAAAAGAACAGGCGATGGTTTTGTAAACCCCAGGCGTTCCTTTGAACCACTGATGGTGCCGATGGAGATGACAGAACCATGAGTACCGATAATCATTCATCCGCCAAGACGTGCAAGCTGGTTCACATGCTGATGTATGCGTTCGGCGAGTGCGCCACTTCGCTGGTTCTGAATGGAATCAATGGTTTTCTCATGCTGTATTACACGAAGGCGCTGGGACTGAATCCCAAGTGGGCCGGCATAGCGATTTCTGTGTCGATCTTCTGGGAGGCTGTCTCGGAACCTGTAATGGGACATATCAGTGACAATACCCGGAGCCGTTTCGGGCGGCGACATGCTTACATCCTGATCGGCGGCCTTCTGATGGCTGGCTTCTTCTATTTGATATGGGGGGTCCCGCAGGTCTTCTTGGGCAGCAACTTGGTTCTTTTCTCCTATCTTGTTGTCATGAATCTGTTGTTGCGCACGGGAATAACAGTGTTCTTTATTCCTTATATGGCGCTGGGGTTCGAGATGTGCGGCGATTATCAGGGCCGCTCAAAGATCCAGAGTCTGCGTTTCATATTCAGTATGATCGCCAATATAGCCGGCCCGGCAATGGCCTGGAAAATCTTCTTCAATGATGCGCACGGAGTCCAGGCAACGACCGTTCCCGGGAATTATGTCTTGATGGGCGGTGTCTTTGCCGTTGTGACTGCGGTTGTCGTTTTACTCGTCACGGTCATCACATACCGTTGGCATGAAGATACCCGGGCCGTCGTGAGCAAGTTGACCGGGGGGCGCGCGGTGCGGGATTTCATTGCCGACATGAAACAGATCATCCTTGATCCCAATCCCCGCTGGGTATTCATTTTCACGTTTATTGTCTGTGTGGGAATGGTGCTTGTGTCGACCCTGCAGATGTATGTCTATGATGATTTCATGCGGTTTTCAGCAGATCAGAAGTTCATTGCGCACGGCAGCACCATGCTGGGCGCCGGCATAGGGTCGGCTGTGGCGATATTCTTGAGCAGATTATTCGATAAGAAGGGTACGGTTATCTTTGGCAGTGCGATCAGTATTGTTGGCAACCTTATGCTTTGCATCCTTTTTCTCACCGGGTTGCTTCCCAAGGATGCCGTGTGGAGTGTTGGAGGATTTGCATTGCCCATCGCCCTGATCCTTTTTGTTGTTTTCCACGCAGCCTACTGGCTGGGCAACGGCATGTTGCTGCCCATTGCGACGGCCATGATGGCCGATGCGGCCGAAATCCATCAGATACAGACCGGCGAAAACAAGGATGGCGGCTACTCGTCCGTGTTTAGTCTCGCCATGCGAATGGCCATTGCATTCAGCGCCATTGTGTCGGGTTTCTGCCTGGACTGGATCGGGTACAAGGTCCCTGATGCCGGCAAAGCCGTGTTCCAGAGCCCTCATACGCTCTGGTGGCTGGGCGCGATCACCTTTGTGGTTGGCACGCTGATTGCCATTGCAGCCCTTCTTGCCATCAGAAATTACCGGATCGATCGCCGGTTTATTGAAGAACTGCGAAGTGCGAAATAGCCCCTCCAGGGAGGGCTTATTATACTTTAACCGTGATGATATATGAGTACTGAATCACAGATAGTTGCGCAAACGGGTCTTTTCGTATGCTTTCTGGTCTCTTGCGTCTCCGTTTCGCTGGGAGATCTGGAATCCGGGAAGGAGAAGGGGCTTAAGGTCGACGCCCAAAGCGCGATTGCGTATCCCCGGGATGAAGCGTTCCGGATATCGGGCGATCGGGTGGTTCAGGGGGATAAGTATTCTGTTGTGTTGAGTCAGGGTGAAATGGAATCGAACTACCACGGCAGGAAGAATCGGTGGAGGTTGAAAGCGGATTTGTCTTCATTCCCGGCATTTAAAGCTCCGGAGTTCCCCCTGTTGCAGGCCCTTTACAACATGGCGCTGGAAGAAGTCCTGCTGGATATCCTGCCGGAAAAGTCTTTTATGGCCGGCAAGGAGTGGACTGGTATCTGGACCCGCGACATCTCCTATAGTATTCATCTTTCCCTGGGACTGTTGCTGCCGGAGATTGCCGGGAACAGCCTCAAGGCCAAGGTCGGCCCGACGATGCAGATCATTCAGGATACCGGCACTGGCGGCTCCTGGCCGGTATCGACGGACCGCGCCGTCTGGGCCCTGGCGGCTCGCGAGGTTTATCTCGTCACCGGTGACTTACGTTTCCTGCAATATGCCTACCAGGTCTTGAGGAATACCGCCGAAGCGGATAGGCGGAATGCCCGGGATGGCTCGACGGGGCTCTATGCGGGTGAGTCCTCGTTCATGGACTGGCGTGAACAATCGTATCCGCTCTGGATGCAGCCGGTGGATATTTTTGAATCCCGGTCTATCAGCACCTGTGTCCTCCATAGCCGGCTCAACAGCATTCTGTACGAGATGGCGATTCTGTTGAAAAAGGATCGCGCTGAATCCGATGTCTGGAAGCAAAATGCGGAGGGGATCAAGGCGGCCATCAATCACGATCTCTGGCTGGCTGACAAGCAGTATTACAGTTCCTACCGTTACCCGGCGATCATGGGCGGGATGCTGTCGGATAAGTCCGACACATTGGGGGAGGCGCTGGCGGTCTTGTTCGATATTGCCGGTGAGCAAAAGGCCGGCAAACTGGTTGAGACTATTCCCGTTGTCCCTTTTGGTGCGCCCTGTATGTATCCCCAGCAGCCGCACGCGAGGCCTTATCACAGCAAAGCGGTCTGGCCGTTTGTCAATGCGTACTATGCCTGGGCGGGTGCCAAGGTGCATAACGAGGCGGCGGTTGTGCATGGGGTCCGGTCCATCATCCGCGCCGCGGCGCTTTTCCTCACGAACAAGGAGAACTTCTCTTCTGACAGGGGGCATTCCGGGGATACGGAGATCAACTCCGACCGGCAACTCTGGTCCGTGGCCGGCTACCTGTCGGTTGTCTACAGGATCTTGTTCGGGATGGAATTGTGTCCCGAGGGGTTGCGTTTCAGGCCGATGGTCCCGGGTTTTATCAAGGGCCCGCTGGTTTTGGAGAATTTCAAGTACCGGGGTTCGACGCTGACGATCAGGATCACCGGGCACGGGGCGAGCATCAAATCATGCCGCTATGACGGCGGGTCCGCGCATGATCTGGTCATCACGCCGGACACTACCGGCGAGCACCGTATTGACATTGAAATGGAACCCGCAGGCCCTGATGGCAAGATCAATCTTCAGTCCAGCGGGGTCATTGCACCCTTGGAGCCACGCGCGACGCTGGTCCTGGATAAGGCCGGATCGGTTGGTCTGTCCTGGACTGGCGTCAACGATGCCGTTGCCTATGCCGTCTATAAGAATGGACGACTCTTGACGGAGACGTCCGGCACGAATCTCACGGATACGCTTGCTCCCGGTGACGCTATGAACGCGGGCGTTTACTCGGTCCAGGCGGTGGACTCCAATCGTGTTCCCTCCAATCTGAGCGCCTATCTGCTTGCGGTTCCGGATGGGGCAAGAACCGTCTATGAGGCGGAGGCGGCCCTGGGAGACATGCGAAATATCCAGGCCGGGAACAAGGGATTCAGCGGAAACGGGTATTATCGAACGACGGCTGAAACCAATGATGTGCTTTCGTTCCGGGTGTTGGCCATGAGCGACGGGGAGTATCTGATACGTTTCAAGTATGCCAATGGTCATGGTCTGGTTTATACCGACAACAAATGCTGTATCCGCAGCCTGTCTGTGGATCACGGGGAACCCGCGACGGTTGTCATGCCGCAGCGGACTTCATGGGCCGATTGGGGGTATTCCAGTGGGGTGACGGTTCCTCTGACGAAAGGCAGCCATACGGTGAAGTTGTTTTACGCGCCGGCGAACGCCAACATGAACCAGCTGGTCAACGAGGCGTATGTGGATTTCATGGAACTGATACGGATGAACGGAAAGAAGTGAATATGAGAATGAAGACGTTGCCGTTTTGTGGGGTCTGTTTGTTCATCGGGGTTGCCGCGGCCATGGGGCCCCTGGCGCCGACGATGGTGTTCGCCCAATCCCCGGCGGATGGCTTTGCCTCGAAGCGGCCGCCGATCGGGAAGCGAACCTTTGTCAGTGCCGCGGTGGAGAAAAAGATCATCGAGGTCAAGGCCGCCATGAAAGACCCCGGGCTGGCCTGGCTGTTCGAGAATTGCTACCCGAACACGCTCGACACGACGACGGACTTCACCCTCCAGGACGGCAAGCCCGACACGTTTATCATTACCGGTGATATTGATGCAATGTGGCTTCGGGATTCAACCTGCCAGGTCTGGCCCTATATGCCGTTGATAAAGGAGGATGCGAAACTCGGCCTGATGATCCAGGGGCTGATACGCCGGCAGGTCAAGTGTGTGCTCCTCGATCCCTACGCAAACGCGTTCTACAAGGATGGGACGAAAGTGTCCGAGTGGAATCGGGACCTCCCGAAGATGAAGCCAGGTGTCCATGAACGGAAGTGGGAGGTGGATTCGCTCTGTTACGTGGTCCGGCTTTCCGCCAAGTACTACGAGCTGACGCAGGATTCATCCGTGTTCGATAGAGACTGGGATCGCGCGATGCGGCTGATTGTGGCGACGTTCAAGACTGAACAGCGCAAGGACGGACAAAGCCCTTACCGCTTTATCCGGACGACCGACCGCATGATTGATGCGCCGGTTTATGAAGGAACGGGCCAGCCCATCCGGCCAGTCGGGATGATCTGTTCCATGTTCCGGCCGTCCGATGATGCCACGATCCTGCCGTTCCTGGTGCCGTCGAATCTCTTTGCCGTTCATGTGCTGCGGCAACTGTCCTGGATCTATACAAAGGCGGTGCCTGAGCCAACGTTCGCGAAGGAATGTCGGGAGCTGGCCGATGAGGTTGAGGCGGCGGTCATGAAATGGGGGACGGCCGAACATTTTGATTACGGCCGGATCTATGCGTACGAAGCCGATGGCTACGGGAACCAGCTTTTTATGGATGATGCGAATGTGCCCAGTCTGATGTCGCTCTGTTACCTGGGGTATCACCTGCCTCAGGATGCCCTCTATCAGCGGACCCGCAAGTATCTCGTGAGCGGGGATAATCCCTGGTATGTGAGGGGCCGGGCGGCCGAGGGGTATGGCAGCCCCCATACGGGCAAGGACAGTATTTGGCCTATGGGCATCATTCTGAGGGCGTTGACCAGTGACGACCGTGATGAGGTCCGCATGTGCCTGCGCATGCTGAAGGCGACGCATGCCGGAACGGGATTCATGCACGAATCATTTAACAAGGATAATCCGGCTGAATTTTCCCGGAAGTGGTTTGCCTGGGCCAATACGCTCATGGGCGAACTGGTGTTGAAGGTCTACCATGATCACCCGGATTTGTTTGCAGAGCATGACCTGTAGGCCGCAAGTCAATATCGCTTTGAGGATGAATAACATGCGAAGACATAGATTCCTGAATATGACAAGTTGTGGCTGGATTTTGCTGGCAATGTCGTGTTGTGGGGCGGCTGAATCCGGACCAACCTTGGCGGGGCGCCGGCCAAACATTATTTTGATTCTAAGCGACGACCAGGGATATGGCGACCTGGGGAGGAACGGGAACAAGGTGTTGCAGACACCGTGCCTGGACAGGTTGTATGACGAGGGGGTGCGGTTTGAGAATTTTTATGTGAGTCAAACCTGTGCGCCCACGCGGGCTGCCATCATGACGGGGATGCACGAGTTCAAGAGCGGCGTTACGCACACGGTATTTGAACGCGAGCGGATGAGTTTAAAATCCACCACAATTGCTCAAATGTTGCAGTCGGCAGGGTATGCCACGGGTATTTTCGGCAAGTGGCATCTGGGTGACGAGGAGGCTTATCAGCCGGGGAAGCGCGGGTTTGACGAGGTGTTTATCCATGGCGGCGGCGGGATCGGGCAGACGTTCCCCGGCAGTTGTGGCGATGCGCCGGGAAATACATATTTCGACCCGGTGATCAAACATAACGGCATATTCGAGAAAACCCACGGTTTTTGCACGGATGTTTTCTTCAGTCAGGCGATGAAATGGGTGGAGTCGGTCAAGGGGCCGGAGCCGTTTTTCCTCTATCTTGCCCTCAACGCCCCCCATGTCCCTTTAAGTTGTCCGCCAAAATATGAAGCGCCGTATAAGGGGAAGGTGGATCCTGACGTCGCGAAATTTTTCGGTATGCTGGCCAATATTGATGAAAATGTCGGTAAGCTGATGGCAAAACTCTCGGAATGGGGTATCGAAAAAGAAACACTGGTGATATACCTGAACGATAATGGCGGGTATGGTCCCGCGACCAGGGTCTGGAATGCCGGAATGCGGGGGGGGAAAGCGACGCCGCACAATGGAGGCACCAGGGCGATGTCGCTATGGCGCTGGCCCGGTACAGTTAAACCGGGTCGCTGTGACCGGCTCACGGCGCACCTGGATCTGTTCCCGACATTTGCTGAATTGGCGAATACAAAGATTAATGAGGACCATTCCAGGAAACTTGACGGATTCAGTCTCGTTCCGTTGCTTGAGAACCCCCAGGCCGGTTGGCATGAGGACCGGATGTTGTTTATCCATGGCGGCCGGTGGGGTGGAATGAAGCCGGAAGGCGCGCCACCCGATAAATATTTGGACTGTAGTGTGCGGTGGCGGCAGTACCTGATGGTTCATGAAAAGAGGCAGGATTGGCGACTTTATGATCTCAAGGCAGATCCCGGTGAAACAAACGATGTTCTGGGGAAGCATACGGATATCGGCGGGAAGTTGGCTGAGGCGTATGATAAATGGTGGACGTCGGTGTTGCCGTTCATGGAGAATGAGTCGGCCTGGAAGACTGCCCCCACAATAAATCCGTTCAAGGAAAAGTATTGGAAGCAATATGCCGGACCGGGACCGAACAACAGTGCCCCTGATCCCGTGCTGCCGCCTGAGATTGAGGATCCTCAATGCGTGGGGATCAACAAGCAACCGGCGCATGCAACACTGATGCCGTATGGCAGTCTTGAAGAAGCGCTCCGTGCCCGGCGCTCTGCTTCACCGTACTGCCGCAGCCTTAACGGGCCGTGGAAATTCAACTGGGTAAAACATCCAGCGGAACGACCGGTTGATTTTTACAAGCCGGATTATGATGTGAGCCTGTGGAAAGAGATCCCGGTGCCGTCCTGCTGGCAGCTTGAGGGTTACGGCACGCCGTACTACAAGAACAATGGCTATGTTTTCAAGAAGGACTGGCCACGCGTGATGACAGAACCGCCCAAGGATTGGACGGCCTACACCGAGCGCAACCCGGTGGGAAGTTACCGCCGCGAATTCGAGGTTCCCGCAGCCTGGGCGGGCCGCCGCCTCTTTGTGACGTTCGACGGTGTTGATTCGGCCTTCTATCTCTGGGTGAACGGCGAAAAGGTGGGCTTCAGCGTGAACAGCCGGAATCCGGCGGAATTCGACCTGACTAAATTTGTCAAGCCGGGCAAAAACCTTATTGCGGTGGAGGTCTACCGTTTCAGTTGCGGCAGCTATCTTGAAGATCAGGACATGTGGCGGCTCAGCGGAATTTTCCGTAACGTGACGCTCTGGAGTGCGCCGCCGCTCCATGTGCGCGATTTCTTCGTGAAGACCGACTTCGATGAAAAGTATCATGACGCGACGCTGGATGTGAGCGCAAAAATTAGGAACTTCAGCGATACGGACAGGGGTCCATCCAGATTTTCGGTAGAGCTTTTTGCGGGGGATGGGAAGCCTGTTCCTGGTGCAACCGCCAGCACCGGGGTTCCGGCGATGAAAGCAGGACGGGAGACGGCCGTTAGCCTGAAAATTCCCGTGGCGAATCCATTGAAATGGACTGCCGAAACCCCGAACCTTTACACGACGGTTCTCAAACTTGGAGACGAAATCATCTCGTGCCGGACAGGGTTCAGGAAGATTGACATCAAGGGCAGAGTCTTCCTGATCAACGGCGTGCCTGTTAAATTGAAGGGCGTAAACCTGCATGAAAACTGGCCGGATACCGGTCACTACGTTCCAGAGGAGAGGATGGTCAGGGACCTTGAACTGATGAAGCAGGGGAATTGCAATCATGTCCGCACCAGCCACTACTCCCATGATCCGCGCTGGTATGAGCTGTGCGACGAATATGGCCTCTATCTTGTGGCGGAGGCGAACGTGGAATCGCATGGATATCAGCGCGCGCCCCAACCGCTTTCCGGTCTCAAGGAGTGGGAGGCGGCGCACGTGGACCGGAATGTGGCCAACGTGGAGAATTTCAAGAATCATCCGTCTGTCGTAATCTGGTCGCTGGGAAATGAGTCGGCCGGGGGCACCAACTTTTTGGCGGCTCTTGCGGCAGTCAAGGCGATTGACGCCACTCGCCCCACTCATTATGAGCGGTTCGGCGGCCGGTTGTTTCCAGGCAATTCAACGGACATCCAGGGTGCCATGTATACGCCGCTTCCCCGTCTGGAGACGCTGGCCTCAAGTACGAATTGCACCAGGCCGTACTACCTGTGTGAGTATGCGCATGCCATGTTCAACTCGATGGGATCGCTGGGGGAGTACAGCGATCTTTTCGACACGGTTCCGGGGCTGATGGGGGGCGCCATCTGGGAGTGGCAGGACCAGGGCCTCTGGAACGGGCGCGACCCGAAGAGGCAGTTTATGGCTTACGGCGGCGGATTTGGCGAAGTTCCGAACGACCACTACTTCATTCATAAGGGCGTGGTGTTTTCCGACCGGTCGCCCAAGCCGCATTATCCCGAAATGAAGCGTGTCTACCAGTGGATCGGCCTGGAAGCGGATGACCTTGCCGCCGGGACAGTGAAGATCAAGAACAAGTATCAATTCATCCCGCTTGACCGGTTCGAAGGAGCGTGGACGGTGAGCGAAGACGGCACGGTGATCGACAGGGGATCGCTGGCGGTTGGGGGTATTGCTCCCGGCGCGGAAAAAGAAATCAAGGTGCCTTTCAAGGCGATCATGCCGAAACCCGGCGCAGAGTATTTCCTGCGCGTGTCATTGGCGCTTGCGAAAGATGAACTCTGGGCGAAGGCCGGCTACGAGGTGGCCGCCGGGCAATTCAAACTACCGGTCGGGGCGCCCGCGCCAGTCGAAAAGGCCGCCGGGAAACATCCGGTCATGGTGACGCAGGATGCGGAACAGGTCACGGTCAGCGGCGAAGGGTTTTCGGTTGTGTTTGACAAAGTCCATGGCTCGATTTCCCGGCTCGTGCGGGACGGCGTCGATATTCTCGTGAAAGGTGGGGGCCCCAGACTCCATCTCTGGCGGGCGATGCACCGTAACGACGACAAGTGGGCTGCGGGTGACTGGACCCGGTACGGGCTGACCAACCTGGCAGGAAAGGTGATTTCTTTTCAAGCGTTGCAGAAAGATCCGCTTTCGGCCACGGTGTCAATATCAGTCAAGTTCGCCGGGAAATCAGGATTCGGCATGATCCATTCGGCCCGGCATGTCGTGAACGGCGATGGCTCAATCGTCGTTGATAATGGGATTGTTCCTGAGGGAAAACGTATTCCGCTGGCTCGGCTCGGTGTGCGGCTGCTGCTTGACAGAAAACTGGATCGGTTCACCTACCTGGGGCGTGGCCCGATGGAGAATTATTCAGACCGCAAGCGCGGTTCCGATGTCGGGTTATACTCGGGCACCGTCAAGGCGAATATGACACCGTATGCCAAACCGATGGAGTGCGGGAATCACGAGGATGTCCGTTGGGCGGCGCTTGACGGAAATGGAATGCCCGGTTTGCTGGTCCAGGCGGATGGCGGTTTGCTGCAGGCGGCCGCACTTCCCTACACGGACGAGGTGATGGATCCGATTGAATACACGGTTGATCTGCCGGAAAGTACGTCCACGGTTTTCTGTGTGGGGTCTGCGGCCCTGGGTGTCGGGTCGGCCTCCTGCGGGTCACCGCCGCTGGACGAGTATAAAGTGTGGTCAGACCCGGCAACATTTTCCTATGTGCTGCGCCTCCTGCCGGAGAATGAAAAGAATTTTGCCGCTGCGGGTCGTTTAGCCGTTTCTGGCTCCGATAGAAAGGTTCTCAATGGACGATGAAATGCCCGATAACTGCAATGTCGTGTGGGACAGTCCCAGCCTCAATTCCCTGGGCTCGATGCCGCTGGGCAATGGGGACATCGGTATCAATCTCTGGGTGGAACAGAGCGGGGACCTGTTGTTCTACATCAGCAAGGTTGACGCCTTTGACGACAAAGGCATTACGTTAAAGTTGGGAAGGGTGCGTCTGGCCCTGTCTCCCAATCCGTTTGCTGCGGGCAATCCGTTCCGCCAGGAGTTGGTGCTGCGGGAGGGGGCAATTCAAATTGACGCAGGACCACTGAACTTCGAAACCAAGCTGCGGGTCTGGGTTGATGCGAATCACTCGGTGATCCGGGTGACAGGCGAAAGCGCGATGCCGCTGGATGCGACTGTAAGTCTGGATTGGTCGCGCAGTCGGCTGGAAGGCCTTGCCGACATTTGCTCGGACGAGGGCCGCTCAGGGGCGTTGCCCGCCGGCACCGTGGGCCTGAAGCGGGACGACAAGGCCGACCGGCTGGCCTGGGCGTACCGGAACGTGTCGTCGGTGTGGATGAAGAAACTGATTGCTCAGAAGTCGGCTGAACTGGCGAAGACCGCACATGACCCGTTGTTGAACCTGACCTCCGGTTGTCTGCTCACGGGAACCGGCTTCGTTTCCGGGGAAGCGAAGGACTGTCTATGTTTTAACGAAAAGCGTCGGAACTTTGACTTGTCGGTTCATGTATTGACATGCCAGACGGATACGGCGGTGGCGTGGTTCAATCGTATTGAGGAGCAGGCGGAGGGGGTCGGCAGGGTCGACGGCGAGGCGATGTTTGCCGCACACAGGGACTGGTGGCGCTCGTTCTGGGAGCGGAGTTATGTTTCGGTTGAAAAGTGCGGAGACGAGCTGGTCAGACTGGCTGGCTACCTGTTTACACAGTACAAGGAGACGATAGACGATTACTGCAAGAGCCTGGTGGTGGACAGTGCGACGAATGCGTTCCAATTGACGCAGCGGTATGCCCTGGAACGGTTTCTCCAGGCCTGCGCCAGCAGAGGGACGGTTCCTCCGCCGTTCAATGGCTCTATTTTTACGATGGATTTGCCCGCCGGGGTCCATAGTTTTGGAAACCCGCGCGGGAAACCCGCACATGCTGACGAACGGGACTGGGGCTATATTCCGTTTTTCTGGCAGAACACGCGACATCCCGGCTGGTCGATGCTGGCCCGCGGTGATTACGATACGATGATGCCGTCGTTCAGGCTGATACGGGATTCGCTTGAAGTTTCCAAAGATCGCGCCCGCCAGTGGTTCGGTCACGGCGGCGCATTTATGCCCGAGGGGATTATGGCAGGAGGCGTCGCTATTTTTGAGGACGTGCCTGCTCATTTGACATACCACTGGCTCGGCACGATCGAAATGACGGCGATGATGTGTGACTACTATGAGCACACCGGAGACCGGAAATTTCTGGAAGAGTATCTATTGCCCTGCGCCGACGAGTTCGTGAAGTTTTATGATCTGCATTTCCCGAAACGCGATGAGCGAGGCAGGATGGTGATGGAGCCTGCAGGGACGGTTGAAACTTACCAGCCGGTGACCAATCCGGTGACAGAAGTTTCGGGATTGCGTTACCTGCTTGAGAAATTACTTTCATTTGACAAGGCCTTTGTCGGCGTGGAACGACAGGCGTATTGGAAACACGTTCTTGGGATATTGCCCGATGTGCCATGGCGCACAGTTAAGGGGATTAAGCTGCTGGCGCCCGGAGCGAAGTATTCCGGACGCCTGATCTGCGAAACACCCGAGCTGTACGCGGTCTGGCCGTTTCAGCAGGCGGCCCTGGGGTGCGATCAAGATCTTCTGGCGCGTGCGAGGCAATCATTCCATGTCAGGCAACTGAGCCTTGACGGGACTCCTGACACGCAGAGCTGGGAGACGGGCGGCTGGCAGCCGGCCCCGATCTGGGCCGCGTACCTTGGTTTGCCGCGGGAGACGGCCAGATTGGTGAGTATCAATTACGATGATCGTTTTCCGAATATTGCCGACAATGCTGAAATGGTTGCCCCTGTGGCCGGCCATCCCAGAGCGCGTTTTCCGGGCTTCTGGGAAACCAAGATGGATTTCACTCCGGATAACGATCATGGAGCCGTCAGTGCCAATGCGCTGCAGAGTATGGTGTTGCAAAGCCAGGGGAAGCGAATCTTTCTCCTGCCGGCGTGGCCTGAAGAGTGGGATGTTTCCTTTAAGTTGTGCGCGCCGTTCAATACCACGGTTGAGTGTGTCTATCGCGACGGCAAGGTTCAGTCCCTGATGGTAACGCCCGAATCCCGCCGCGTGGATGTTGTGGATTTCACGTCATATGAGAACCGGATTCGTACGCTTGTAAGCGTGGCCTGCGCGGACAGGAATCATCTCTTTGGACTGCCGCCGATGCTGGATGGTCAGCCAGGGCCGGGTAAAACGACCCAGTTCTGGCTGGATAAATACGGAGAGAGCGTTACGGGCGTTCGCGCGGCGCCCTGGCCGGACAGTGTCTTCAGGGGCAGTACGCTCTACGTGTTTGGCTTGAACGGAGGGGAGCCAACGCCGCCGAAGGTTCCTGCATCCATTCTTTCTTCGAAGCTCCTGACAGGAAACGACCAATCGCCGGTTTCGATTTTGAGATTGGAATATGATCGTTTGCTGGAAGACTGTGTGCAGACGGTGGCGTCAGAGGGATCCTTGACAGTGGGGAAGAACAGGGTCGACGGAGTCCTCGACTTGGGGCGGCCTGAACTATTCGACCGCATTGAATTTGTCATCCGTAAAACCAACCACAGGCGTGGTGATGGAAGGGAGTTTTCTTTTGACGTGAAGGAGTCTGACGGTTCATGGAAGCCGGTTTTGAAATCGGCCGTCTATGGCAATATTTTCAGCAGGCGGTTTGATCCGGTCAAGGCGCAACAGGTCAGGCTTGTGATCAAGGAGCCTGTTCAACGATTTGACCTGTTTCCGCCGGAAGAGAAAGGCGAGTGAAGGTATGAAGGGTCTTATGATGGATGGTATCACTCCCAACACGACATCAACACGTCCCGCGTCTGACATTCCGCGAGGGCATGGGGCATTCATTACTGTCACAAGCTTGTTTTTTTTATGGGGATTCATCACCTGTATGAACGACCTGCTTATCCCGAAATTCAAGGCAGACTTTTCGCTGTCACAATTCCAGGCTAACTTGGTTCAGTCTGCTTTTTTCGGGGCGTATTTCATGGTGTCATTCCTCTATTTTCTTGTCTCTGCAATTTTTGGAGATCCGATCAACCGGATTGGATACAAAAATGGAATCGTATTAGGCTTGGCCGTGTCAGGGGCGGGTTGTGTGACCTTTTATCCGGCGGCCAGCTTCCACAGCTATCCGCTTTTTCTGGCTGGGCTTCTCATACTGGGTGGCGGGGTAACGCTCATCCAGATCGCTGCCAATCCCTATGTCGCCATTCTGGGGCCGGAAGACTCGGCGCCCTCGCGACTTAATCTATCGCAAGGCATCAACTCCCTCGGCTATGTGATTGCCCCGCTGGTGGGGGGGCTCTTGTTGTTTGGTTCGCAGGTGTACAGCGGCACAGCCAGTGGCCCCAAAGCCGTACAAGCTCCCTATCTCGGTCTGGCCATCGTGTTTTTTATCCTCGCAGGGGTCTTCAAGTTCATCCACCTTCCCAATTACAGTAACCATGACAAGGTTAAGCCCGGTATCCATGTCTTTCGTCACCCCCATTTCGTCTGGGGTTGGCTCGCGATATTCTTCTATGTCGGATCGGAAGTCACCGTTGGCAGCATTATCATCAACTATCTCGGGGATAAAGACGTGCTGGGCCTTGCCTCGCGTGATGCTGATAAATACCTTTCATTTTATTGGGGCGGGCTGATGATCGGGCGGCTGATGGGAGCCGTGGCGCTGGGTTCACTGCAATCCTTGAGGAAATATTCCCTTATGGCCGTCATGGCCATTGGTTCGATGCTGGTCATTTTCCTCAATGCAACGTTCAAGGAAAACCTGACTAAAGGACATTTCCTTGATCCCCTCGACGTGCTTCCGTTTGTGATTATGGTCGCCTTGAGTTTTGTCGTATTTGCGGTCGGACGATCAAAACCGGGGCGGATGATCGGCTTGTTCGGTATTGGCGCCATTATCCTGACGCTTTTCTCCATGACGACCCACGGCTCACTTGCGTTGTGGTCCATCATCGGTATCGGGCTGTTCAATTCCATTATGTGGTCGAATATATTCACGCTTTCAATCCGTGGGTTGGGCGAGGATACCAGCCAGGGAAGTTCGTTACTCGTCATGATGATTGTTGGCGGCGCAATAATGCCTGCCATACAAGGCGCGGTGATGGATAGCGTGGGTGTCAGGTTGTCTCTTTCAGTCGTGCTTCTGGGGTATGCTTATTTGGTGTTCTTCGGTTTTGTGGGGAGTAAGAAGTCCGGTAATTTCAAAGAATAACAGGAGAGAAAGAATGATGTGTTCAAAATACATGATGGGGATGGTTGTGGTGGTGTGTCTGAATCACCAGCCGGTGCTGATGGCTGAGGAATCGGCAAGTGCTGATGCATTTCAGAACGAATTGATGAGCAGTAACAAGGATCTCACGCCGCCGGGTCTGGCCGGAAAACCGGCGGATGCTTCGGCGGCTGCGCCGGTCTCCCGGGTGTGGCCGGATAACGCTCCTGTGGATTGTCCCTTTCCTAAATCCAGTGAATTCTCGGGAATTGAATTCACGGGGCGTCATGCGGAGTATACACAGGCTGATACCTGGTATCCCTCGTGGGCATCTGACGGGAACCTGTATTCTCCTTATACCGATGGTACGGCGGATCCGCTGCCCAAGTGTGTCAGTGCGGCTCCGATTTACAATACAGGCTGTGCCAGGATCGAGGGCGATAATCCGCTTGCGTTGAAGGTGATTCCCCTCGGAATCCGGAAGGTGCCTGGCGCTCCCTACAAGGGGCGGTATCCCTGCGGCACCCTGGTTTACAACGGACTCTGGTATTACGGAAGCTATGCCGTGGCCACTCACAAATATCCCTATGATATTCTGGGGCCGTTTGTCGGGTTCGATATCTCGCGGGATTTTGGAAAGACCTGGGAAAAGACCCCGTTTACATCGAAGCGGCCGCTGTTCGGCGAAGCCTACGAGCCGTTTGTTTCTTATGTCTCCACCAACAAGGATCCTGTGCTCAACATGAGGGCCGCCACGGACGAGCAGGTTGTCGCGATCCCGAAGGTGAAAATGGGAACGCCGCATTTTGTCGATTTCGGCAAAAATATGGAACACTCACCGGATGGAAAAGCGTATCTGGTTGCGCATGGCGCCACCAGGCCGCAGGCGTGCAACAGTTGGGTTTCCGGCGATCAGGTCTACCTGGCCCGCGTGAAGCCTTCGCCGGAAACGATCAATAACATCAGGTGTTATGAGTTCTTTGCGGGCTACGACGCAAGTGGTTTGCCGCTATGGACGAACAGTTTTTCCGCGATCAAGCCCCTGCTGGAATGGAATGATCGCCTTGGCTGTGTCACCGTGACATGGAATCCTGTGCTCAGGCGTTTTTTCATGTGCATTATTGATGGCGGGAATAGCGGCATGGATGATTTTAACACGATGATCATGGAGGCGGAAACCCTCACCGGACCCTGGCGCCGTGTGGTATTGATGGAGAAATTCGGCGATCAGGCCTATTTTGCGAATTTCCCCTCGAAATTCATAGGTGGCGATGGCCGCACCATGTGGCTCAGTTACTCGGCCAATTATGCGCCGAAGAACAAGCGCGCCGCCAATCCGGCTGGTTCCTCTTACCGGATGTGTCTGCAGGAAGTCCGTTTGGTGAAGCCGGAGACAGCGCGATGAATCGGAGCCTTGCCGCCGTTGCGGGAACAGTTGCCGGGTTGATTGCTGTTCATGCGGCGGCCGCCGTGCCGGAATCGGGCCGGGTACTGGTGAGCCATTCTCGTGGGCTCAAGATAGAGGCAAGCTGTCCCGGTCCGGGTATCTTCAGGATTGCAGTGCAAGCGGCTGACCCTGCCACTCCGGGGGCTGATGCCGATGGCCTTGTGTCTGATGACGGAAGCTGGATGCGGGTTGACCGCAAAACCGGGTTGCTGTCAGCCGGGCGAAAGGGGGATGCGCAATCGGCTCCGGTTTGGGCCGGAAGCATAACCCCGTTGAATGCATTCGGAAGATCTGCCACGCCGGGTCTGGCGGTCGTTTGGCAAGCGTCTAACGATGAAGTCATCTGGGGGCTGGGCGAGCGGTTTGACAACCTGAACCAGAACGGCAGGCGTGTCGACATGTGGCTTGTGGATGAGCCCGGCCAGGGCCGGGACGGCCATCACACGTATTACGTTACGCCGGTTCTGTACAGCACGAAGGGGTACGGAATGTTTGCGGATGATAATCCTGAAGCCGTGTTTGATCTGAATTCGACCGGCGATGGTTTTCATCGATATCACCGGGCCGGAAGGTCAGGTGTCTTCTATGTTGTGCTTGCCGATCTGCCAGACAAACTTATTGAGAAGCGGGCACAGATACATGGTCCTTACCGTACCGTTCCGGACTGGGCGTGGGGGCCGTGGATCAGCCGGAACAGTTACAATAAACAGTCCGAAGCAATGGAGGCCATCCAGGGGATGCTGGATCGCAATATTCCGGTAGCGGCAATTGTCCAGGAAGCGTGGAAAGGGCAGAATGCGAAGGGGGATTTCAACAACTTCAACAGGAAGGGCTGGCCTGATGTAAAGGGATTCCTGTCCTTCTGCCGTGAGCACGACATCAAAAACATACTGTGGCAGGTTCCCATCCTTCATCCTGAATCGCCGGAATACAAGATTGCAGCGGAGAAAGGTTATTTTGTCAAAAAAACGGATGGCACGGTCAGTTTTCGCCTCAACTGGCTCAAAGGCTATGCCAATATCGACTTCACAAATCCGGATGCAGTGAAATTCTGGCAGGACCTTATGCGACCTGTCCTGCGAATGGGCATTCATGGGTTCAAAGCCGATGACGGTGAGGACATCAAGCCTGATGATGTGTTTTTCGACGGGCGGCGCGGATGGCAAATGCATAATGAGTATTCGACCCTTTACGGCCGTGCTTTGACAGAGCTGCTCGACCAGGAGAAGATAGACGGCATGCTGTGGGCGCGCAGCGGTAGTCTCGGCAATGAGAAAACGCCAGCGTTGTGGGCTGGTGACCAGTTTGCGACATGGGCGCAGATGCGCTCGCTCCTCCCTGCCGGGTTATCGAGCTCGGTGAGTGGAATGCCGTTCTGGGGGCATGATATCGGCGGCTACATCGACAATCCGTCGCCGGAACTCTACATCCGATGGGTCCAGTTCGGCGCATTCAGCCCGCTTATGCAGTATCACGGGCAACTGAAACGGGAGCCTTGGGAGTTTGGCGACCAGGCTGTCACGACGTACAGGAAACTTGCCCATATCCGGATGAACCTCCGTCCCACGCTGATCGATCTCGGCAGGCAGGCTGCTGAAAAAGGACTTCCTATCATGCGTCCGATGCTGCTGGAGTTTCCGAATGATATCCGGTTCCTTCATGAAGAAACCCAGTACATGCTCGGCCCGGACCTGCTCGTTGCGCCGGTTGTCGTTGAAGGGGCCACGGGACGCAAGGTCAAGTTTCCGGCCGGTACGTGGCAGCACCTTCTCTACCCGGTTGCTTTCGATGGGCCGTCTGAAATCGAAGTTCCGATAAGCCTCGATACGGCGCCGGTTTTCGTCCGACAGGGTGCAAAGCTATCCGTGGAACTCAGGGAGGGGGTTGAGTTGGGGACATGGAGCAAGGACTTGCCCATTCGGAAGCTTGTTTTCGGGCCGGAGCGCGTGTTGATGCGCAATCTGAAGGTGCCTCTTTCGCTTGAAGGTCGGGGTGTTTCGTCAAAGCTTTCCTTCGATGTTTTGCGGGGAGTTGAGAATGTTGTTTTCAGATCGCATGCCGAGGGCGCCGGGGGAATGGTCGTTCCGCTTGAGGCGAAGAATGGCAGAATCGTTCTCGACATGCAGGATGCGTTTGCTCAGGTCGAAACCCCTATCACCTACGCATATCATATTACTTGTGGGGACGGTGCTGGCGGAAGCAATGTTCTGTTTGAGGGAGTAATGAAATTTCGGCCGTCGGCCAGGTAGTTATCCTAAAAAAATCAACATTAGGCAGGGCGAGAGATTCACTTGTTTCTGGTGTTTTGTCCATTGCTCTGTAGTCCCTTGTCGGGTATATATGACCCCAGCATTACCGGGGTTTACCGTGGAGTCTGGATATGACGAGCAATACTGACAGTTTCTATCTGGATCACTACGAGCCTTTTGGCCACGTATTCGACCTTCACTCCAACCGGCAGGAGCTCGATGCGCTTTCCCTGATCCGGATCAAGTTGATTTCCCTGCACCACTACAGGGTGGGTCCCGACTGGAATAGTGAGGGGACCAAACGGACCAGTCATTTTCATCACATCCATTTTGTCATCGACGGTTCGGCGTCAGTGTTTCATGAAGGGAAGACGCTGACCATGACAAAGGGCGGCGTGTACTGGCTTCCCGCCAACTGTCCGGTGGAATGTGCCTGTGAACGGTCTTATGAGCACTATTTTCTCGTCTTCCGGATAGAATGGACCAATAGGCGTGACTTCTTCATTCCGGAGCGGAGGCCGCTGAGGCTGGGGGCGTGGGAGGCGAAGGATTATGTCAAGCAATGGCGGAAAAGCCCGTTGCCGCTACATGCCTACTGGCGCTTGCAGGCGTTCGTCCAGAAGTTGCTTGCCGAGTCGCTGGACAATCTCGATGTGCTGGTCGGGGACCAATATGCCAACCAGGTGCGCTTCCAGGCGGTATTCAACCATATCAATGAGCATCCTGGCGCCAGCATCAGGGTCGGGGATCTGGCGAGGGTTCATGGCCTTTCGTCCTCGACCTTCTCGAGGAATTTCACCGTTTGTTTTGGCATTTCGCCCAGGCAGTATCTTAGCGCCCGGTTGAATCAGCAAGTGATCGATCTTCTGGTAGGCTCAGACAAGGCTATGTCAAAGATCGCCGAGGAACTGGGTTTCACGGACGAATACTATTTCAACCGGTTCTTCTCGGGCATGAATGGCATTTCCCCGCTCAAGTACCGGAAAAAGTTTTCCCGTACAAAAGTGCCATAAAACTACCTAGCAGCCCCTGTTGAAAACCTCCCGGCTCAGCCGGAGGCTTCACCCTGCCTTGAGAGACCAAAGCACAGGGCACGTTGTCCCCAGACGCCGAGGCGCCAAAGGTGCGCCCAGGACTCCCGGGCGCTAAAAAGTGCAAAAAAAGGCTGGTCCGTCCATTGTTGAATTTCCCGGGGCGGCGTATACTGATTATCAAAGATAGGGAACTTCTGTGGTTCAAGCTCAAGGAGGGGTCGTCATGAAAATCATTGAACGGATATGGGCGGTTTCTGTTGCAGCATCGTTGCTGGCGCTGGGAGCGGGGAATACGGGGGCGGCAACCTATACCTCCAAGACTAGTGGTGACTGGACTAGCGCGGCGACGTGGAATACCAATGCGATCCCCGGCAATGGCGACCCGGTGAACGTCTACAGTAACTGCACCGTGACGCTGAACAATGCCACGAATACGGGGTCAAGCGGAGCGCTTACGATCGGAGGCACGACGACGGCCCAGGGGGCGGGAAAACTCGTCGTGGCGGGCTCGGGATTATTGAATTTAGGCAGTGCGACTTTCAGTATGTATCAAAACTCCGCGCTTGTTATTACGAATGGCGGTAGCGTTACGACAAATGTGACCGGTATCATTCTCAATATCGATGGCGCTTCCAGCGGTCAGAACAATAGTTATGTGCTCGTGGCCGGCCAGGACTCCAAGCTGACGCTCGCCATTATTTACATCTGCCGGGCCACCAGCACCAATAATTACATGGTGGTCAGCAACGGGGCATCGGTCACGGTGTCAGCCACGACAGGCCTTAATGTCGGATATGGAGCCAATTCCTTCGGCAGCTACCTTTTGGTCGGCAAGGACGGCACCGTCACCGCCACGGTGAATATCGCGAATAGCAGCGGGGCGATGAGCAATTACGTCATGATTGCCGATGGCGGACAATTGATCAATCCGAGCAACACACGCATTGGTCAAGGCGCAGGCGCCAACGCCAACAGCGTTGTCGTGACGGGGACCGGGTCGGTATGGAACACCTCCGGGACGGTTTATCCGGGAGCCGTTGTCAGTGCCTACAATAATTCAATCGTGGTGAGCAACGGCGGTTTGTGGGCAGCATCAGCCTCAGGGCCAACTATTGCTGGGACCAATAATTATATTCTCATTGACGGGGGCACCGCGACAAACGGTTTGTATATGCAGGTGGGCATTGCCGCCAACGATTTTGGCAACTACGTGCTTGTGCGCAACGGCGGTCTGTTGCAAGTACCCCGGATTGATGTGGGCAAGAACGCGGATGCGTCTTCGATGAGCAATACGGTGCGGATCGCCGATGGAGGCGTCCTGCAGTTCCTTGCGACCACGCCCGCGATCAACCTCTACAATACCGGCAGCACCGGTAACGAGATCGTGATGACCAACGCCACGCTCTCATACCGGGGGGTAAGGGCTGGAAGCACGGTGAATCTGCTCGGACAAAACAAGGGCGCGACCTATGAGGGCAAATTCACATGGCTTGGAGCCAATACTTTCCGTCTGAACGATTCGTCGGTCAGCAACACAACAACCTATACGTTCGAAGCCACGGCCGATCCCAAGAACTATGTCGGGCTCGAGATGGTCGAAGGAACGACTTACCTTGCGGCAAATCCGGTAACGGTCGGCCCGACGGGGAAGCTGCTTTTATCCAACACCACCGCCACGGTCTCCGGCGCCTGCACGATGAACGGGACGATGACGATCCGTGACAGCACGGCGACGTTTTCCGGGGGGCTGACCAACGGCGGCCTTCTGACCGGATCCGGCGTGATCTCCGGCCTGGTGACCGTGGCGGCCTCGGGAACCTTGTCGGCCGGCGGGGCAGGCGCGACGGGAACCCTGACGTTCAGCACCAATGTGACGTTCAACGGCGGGACGAACCTCTGGACCTATACCGGGAGCGCCTGCGACACGATCCAGATCCTCGGCAAGATCTCGGGGAGCGGCGTCATCAAGGTTGACAGTACCGGGCCGCTGCCGGCGAGCGCGGTGGCCTTCACGCTCGAGGGCCAGGAGGGCACGCCGACGTTTACGACGACGGAAGGGTATGGCCTGACTGTCACATCCTCGAATATCACCGTGAGGGCGGCGTCCCGCGGTTACCTGATGATCATCCAGTAGCTGGGGCCGCGGTCTTACTCTTGGGGGAGGGCGACTTATGAAAAGGCTTGCACAGGGCGGAAGGACGAAGAGAGGGCGGGATGGCACGTGCAACCGGCTGACCGGCGCCTGCCTCCTGCTGGCGGTATTGGCCGCGGGCCTGGGCGCCTTCCCGGCGTGGGCGTATTACGATGGTTTCGAGGACTACACGAACGGGATGACCTTCCTGACGTCCACCAACGGCTGGCAGGCCTCAACGGTGCAGGTTCAGGTTCAAACCAATATCGTCTGCGAGGGAACCAATGCGGTCATGTCTCCGGCGTCGACGGTGCTGACCAACGCGGTCACGCCGGATATCGCGGCCGCGAGCGTATTGTGGACCGACTACCGGGTTAAGCCGCCGCTGGGCGGCGCGCCCGATGCCGGGACCTGCACGTCCGCGTCCGATAGCCTGCGACTCTACTTCGACATGACGGGCTACATCAACGTGGACAGTAACCGCACGTGGGTGCAATGCGCCGCCAACGTGATGGGCGTTCCCGTGCCCGCGATTACCACCCAGTGGGCCCGGGTCAGCGTTTGCGTGGACTATGCGCGGAGCAACGCAACGGTATTCCTGAACGGCGAACTCCTGCGCACCAACATCCCCATGCCGGGCGCCACGGCCACCAACTACACCCGTGTCTTCTGGGATAACAGCGGCTCGCAGACCGGGTTCCTGGATTCGGTGTCCATTACCAACATCTGGCCGGCCTTCGAAACCAACGGGCTCACCGACCTGGACGACGATGGCATGCTGGATGCCCAGGAGATCCAGCAGTACGGGAATGTGTCGGCCTACCGCCGCTTCAACCTGCTCGCGACCGCCACCAACGTGACGTTGCAGGCCCCGGGCGGCGGCACCGTGAGTCCCGATACGGCATTCACGGTTCGGCCCGGCGAGGGAACCAACTTCACGGCGGCGGCGGCGGCGGGCTATCATGTCTGGGATCTGCTGACCAATGAGGTGTCGGTGGGGGCGGAACTGGCGGGGCGGTATACGGCGCTGGCTGGGTACACGAACAACGCCATCACGACCGATCTGGCCATCGCGGTGCAGTTCAAGACCAATCCGGTTTTTCATGTGGTTTCAACCAACCTGACCTTGGGCGTGCCGGGCGGGGGCACGGTGGCGCCGACCACCAATGCCGACTTTGCGGTTCTGCCTTACACGGGCACCAATTTCACGATTGATGCCAATGCTGGGTATCATGTCTATGATGTTCAGACCAACGGGGGCACGGTAGGGGCGGCCCTGTTTGGGAAATATACCGCCCACGCCACCTACACCAACAGCTCCATTACCTCCGATACGACGGTGACGGTGCAGTTCAGGACGAATTTCGTGGTGACTTCGTCGGCGGGGACAGGGGGTAGCATCACGCCCTCAGGGACGACGGTCGCTTATCCTGGAACCAACCTCACCTTCGCCATCACCTCGTCACCCGCATATGTGGTGGCGGCGATCACGAACAACGGCACGCCGGATGTCAGTTACGCCGGACAGAAGGTTGTTTCGTACCCGTTGGACAATGTCCAGGCCAATACCGGTCTGCAAGTGACGTTCAGTTACACCAGCAACCGAACGGTGGGCGTCAGTGGCGATTACCCGACGCTCGGCGCGGCGACGGCCGCGGCGTTGGCGGGGGATACGATCCAGGTGTCGGACGGGACCTACACCCTTTCGGCGCCGGTGGTGATTACGAATAGGATTACCCTGCTGGGCAACACGAATTCACCTGCGAGTGTGTGGGTGCAGGCACCGACCAGCGGTACGGATCTGGACTGCTTCCATGTGCGGACGAACAATGTGGCCATCTCGGGGTTCCTGATGACGGGGGCGACCAACGGCGCGGTGGGCGAACCGGGCGCGATCAACGCGGGGATCATGGTGGGGAACGATACGGTGTCGAACCAGATGGCGGCGGTACGGGTGCTGACGAATCTCGGGACCGGACTGTTCCTGTACAACCAGTTCAGCAACTGCGCGCACGGGGTGTATGTGTGGGGGGCGACGAACTGCACGGTGGCCCAGAGCGAATTCCTGGGCAACACGACGGGCGTGTGGGCGCGGTTGACGACCGATGCGCGGTCGAACTGGTGGGGCGCGGCGTCGGGCCCAGGCCCGGTGGGGCCGGGCACGGGCGACCTGATCAGCAGCAACGTGCTCACCATGCCCTGGTGGAAGGACGCCGCGCGCTCGGCGCGGGTGATCTACGACGCGGCGGGCTTGCAGGCGACATTGGACCTGGCAGCGGACGGGGATGTCGTCTGGACGACCAACGGAACTTATGCCGGTGATATCACCATCGGCCAAGCGGTAAGCTTCCTCACGGACTTCGCCGTGGCCGGACAGCTCACGTTCAACGATAACGCTACCCTGGTCACGGCGGTGGGCTGCTCGAACGCGGTGGTGGCCGCCGGGAGCACCGTCACGCTGGATGGCGGTTCGCTGACCGCCACCAACCTGGCCATCGGGGCGGGCGGGTTCGTGCAGGGCGTGAATGGCGCGATGCTGACGGCTGACGGCTTGACGTTGACCGGGAGTTTCACGGCCGATCAATACTGGGCCACGCTGGTGGCCGTCACGCTGAACTTCGCCGACGGATTCGAGTCCTACGCGACGGGGACGCGGTTGCAGGCAATGGGCGTTTATGGCTGGAGCGCCACGGCCGCCGGGGTAGCCATCCAGACGAATTACGCCGCGAGCGGGACGAAGGCCGTGTTCCTGCCCCCTGACACGGAGGCCAACGTGACGGTGGACACCGCCGCCAGCCGGATCTGGACCGATTACCAGTGTCTGCCCATGCTGGGGGGGGCGCCGGAATACGCCGCCACGAGTAATCAGAGCATTCGGCTGACTTTCGACGCCGACGGCTGGTTGATGGTGGAGTCCTCGAATGGTTGGCGGACCTGTTCCAATAACGTCTTGGGTGGAGTGGCGCCAAAGGCTTCCAACGACTGGGTCCGGGTGAGCGTGTTCCAGGACTACGTGGCTCGCCAGGGAGCGGTCTTCCTTGACGGCATCCTTCTGAGCGAACAGGTGCCGTTCGTCGGAGACAGCGTCACGGGTTACACCAAGCTGCGGCAAATCAACACCGGAACCGAGAGCAACGTGTACGTGGATGTGGTGAGCATCGGCACGAACACGCCTGCGGGCCTGACGGTGGATCTGGATGGCGATGGGTTTGCTGATGCGTTCGAGGTGCAGACGAGCGGAAATATCACGATGTTCCCACGGGGGTCGGTTTACAAGATACGCTAGCCGCCCTGGACTTGGGTTTCTTGATTCTATTCTCCACCGGCCAAGGCTGGCCGGTTCGAAGGCGATCCAAACAGGTCGTGTTTTGCCCCTCACTGTTGTACGGTCGAAGTCTCAGGGAGTTTGTCCATGGTGCAACCTTGCGTGAAAGGAACTGTCGTCGGGTTGGGGGTTCTGGTCGCCGGGGTGCTGCACGCGGGCGAGCCGATGGTGGGCGCGGATTATCGGGAAGGGGATTTCAAGCTCGTGGCCGGGGGCCGGGCGACCCCGATCTATGTGGATGCGGCCGACTTGAAGGTCGTCCACATTGCGGCCGGCGATTTCGCCCAGGACGTCCAGCTTGTGACGGGGCAGAAACCCCGGTTACTCGACGACGCCAAGGCCTTGCCGTCCGTAGTGGTGTTGATCGGCACGCTTGGGCACAGTGCGGTCATTGATTCCCTGGTGCAGGCGAAGAAGCTTGACGTGGCCCAGGTCGCGGGGCAGTGGGAGACGTTTCTCATCCAGGTTGTCGCCGATCCGTTGCCTGACGTGAAGTCGGCGCTGGTGATTGCGGGGTCGGACCGGCGCGGGACGGCGTTCGGCGTTTATGAGATGTCCGAGCAGATCGGCGTTTCGCCCTGGGGCTGGTGGGCGGATGTGCCGCCGCGCAAGCAGGGAAGCCTGATGGTCCGTGCCGGGCTGCACCGGCAAGGGCCGCCCTCGGTGAAATACCGAGGCATTTTCATCAACGACGAGGACTGGGGTTTGTTCCCATGGGCCAGCACGACATTCGATCCGGAGTTGGGGAACATCGGCCCGAAGACCTACCGGAAGGTGTTCGAGTTGTTGTTGCGGTTGAAAGGCAACCACATTTGGCCGGCCATGCACCGCGGCACGACGGAGTTCGGAAGCATCCCGGGGAATGTGACGCTGGCGGATGAGTATGCGATTGCCGTGGGGGCCTCGCACTGCGAGCCGATGTTGCGCAACAACGGGTACTGGCCCGAGACCAATGGCGTGTGGCGTTATGACACCAACCGCGAACGGGTGTTGGGCTATTGGGAGGAGGGGGCACGGCGGCATGGCCCGTATGAATCGGTCTGGACGCTCGGCATCCGGGGGATTCACGACACCTCCATGAAAGGCCCGCCCGACACGCCATCGCGGGTGAAACTCGTCGAGAAGGTCTTCGCCGACCAGCGGGACCTTCTCCGCAAATACGTCAATCCCGACCTTGACAAGGTCGCTCAGTGCTTCGTGCCCTACAAGGAGGTGATGGGGCTTTATCAGGCCGGGATGAATGTCCCTGACGACGTGACGCTGATCTGGGTGGACGACAACTTCGGCTATTTGCGCCAGCTCAGTAATCCGCGGGAACGGGCAAGGAAAGGTGGGGCGGGAGTGTATTATCACCTCTCGTACCTCGGGGCGCCGAAGCCGTATCTGTGGCTCTGCACGACGCCCCCGGCGCTGGTCTGGGCCGAGATGACCAAGGCCTATGCCTATGGAGCGCAGAGGATCTGGGTGGCGAATGTCGGCGATATCAAGCCCTGCGAGCTCGGGATGGACTTCTGGATGCGTCTGGCGTGGAATGTGAACGCCTATGGGGCCGATGTGCAGATGAGTTTCTTGAGGGAGTTTTCCACGCGGATATTCGGCGCGGAGCATGCGGCTGAGATCGCCGGCATCCTGGATGAGTATTACCGGCTGGCGGTCATCCGGCGGCCGGAACATTTGAATGGCGCTCATTTCAGCGCGACCTACGGCGAGAACGAGCGGATGCGGCAACGGTACGGGCAGGTTCTGGCCCGCGCGGAGGCGGTCGAGCCGACGCTGGCGCCGGAGTTGAAGGATGCGTATTTCCAACTGGTCCTGTATCCCGTGCGGATGCTCTCGTTCGTGGGACAGGCCTGCATTGCGGCTGACAAGGCCGGGAAGAAAGAAAGTGGCCCTCATGCCGCTCTCGTGAAGGAACTGGTCGCCCGCGTGCGGGCGGAGACGGATCGTTACAACCAGCAGATTGCCGGGGGCAAGTGGAAGGGCATGATGACGGTTTCGGGCCGGACCAGCAAGGATTGGCTCGGAGATGGCACGCCGCTGATCCAGAACGGCCGGCGTACCGGGGATGCCAAGGCGAAGGCCGAAGGCTTTGTCGCCATCACGGCGGCGAATTTCTCCCGGTCCATTCCCCGTCATGGTGCGGCGTGGCAGGCGATTCCAGGCCTGGGGCGCACGGGCTCCGCGATTACCGTTCTCCCGTTCGACCAGCCCAGCCGCTTAACCGATTTCAGTAGCGAGTCGCCCGCCGTCGAGTACGCCTTCTCGACCAGGACGGCCTCCGAACCAGCGACCTTGCACTTCCAGTGTTTGCCGACGCAGCGCATCCACGAGAATCGGAGCATGCGGTTTGCCGTCGCCGTGGATTACGGGACACCGCAGGTTTTGGATTACCAGGAGAGCGGCGGTGCGAACGGGCAGAGCGGGGAAGAGTGGGGGACCCGCGTGCTGGCCAATGTGGCATCGGTTTCCTGCAAGGCAAAATTGCCGGCGGGCGATCACACACTACGGGTCTGGATGGTGGATCCGGGTGTCGTGCTCGACAAGATCATCATTGATCAGGGCGGCCTGCAGTCAACGTATCTCGGACCGCCAGAGACCGGAAGGAGAGGAGGAATGGGTATTGGGTGCAGATCAATGAAAACAGGAGGGCAAGGAGGATGAGGCGATCGTGGTTGAAAATCGTTTTCTGTGCGGCTCTCTTTGCCGCGGGTAGCGCGGTCTCCGCCGGTAGTGGGGGCGGGGCGTTTGCTGGGCGATGACGACCATTATCATATCGAGAACTCCACGTTGCGGGAGAACGCCCGTGGCCGCGACGCGCTGGACTGCATCGCCGCCGCCAAGTGGGCCTGGAAGACGGCCATCCTGGCGGCGGGTATCCTCAAGACCGACGCCGCCCGCTCCGCCACATGGCAGGAGCGGCTCGACAAGATTGTTCCTTACTACCGAATGCCCGATGGGACCTACGGCTCCATTCTCGCCCGCAAGAGCGAGGGTGAACCCGGAGTGCTTCAGCAGCACAAGGAATGGAACCATTTCCCGATCGATATAACGGATGAGTTCAATTTGTGCTCGCCCCCCGAGGAGCGCGAGCGGGCTTTTCGGTCAACGGGTGGATTCCCGGGCAATCTCGAGCATCTGCTGGCGATCGCTCCTAACGAATGGCAGGGGTTGGGGTGGGGGTCGCCCCATCCCTGGCTCTATTATCAGGCGCGCAAAGCGTGTGGCAGCGAGGTGACGGGAACCAACGGCGTGCGGGAGAATGCAAAGTGATGAACCCCTGGCCGGGCAGGAAGTTGAAAGTCTTTGAGGTCCCGGGCGGGAGCGAGATCCAGGCGCCACGGGTAGGCGAGACTGACCGGTACGGGTTTGCCGCGGCGGCTGGACGCGAATATCGGATCGAGGCCGTGCGGTCCCCTGGAAAATGAGAGGGCGGGAATCATGTGAGGGAGATTGACAGTTACGATGACGTGGGGAGAATGTGAACATGTATAAAGCAGGGCGGTTTCGATGGTCGCTAGCGTGTCTCGGCATGGTGATTGCAACATTGGCTCTCGCTGCGTCCGTCTTCTCTGTGTCTGCGCCTCAAGCCTGGTACTCCAGGCGGGTGGTGAATCTTTCCAACATGTCAGGATAACACCAGTTGTTTTTGAGACACTGCACAAGAGAAGACAGAGATTCCCGATTTGCAGTGATATTGCAAAGAGGGAACCTGTATGGTTCCTCCGGAACTGTCAGCTCCGAAAAATGCAAAATATTGCCGTTTTTGTCCATTGAGAAGCGCCGCTCTCCAGCATAGGCTATGACAAACACGGTGTGCTATGCCGGAACGACGTGGAGAGAATGTGAACATGCATAAAGCAGGGCGGTTTCGATGGTTGCGAGTGTGCCTCGGGATGGCTATCGGGGCGTTGCTTCCCCTGGTGGCGACGGCGGGTACCCAAAGCACGAATTCCACGGAGGATTTCGAGCGGCGGCTTGCCGCGGAAGCCGCAGGGGCACAGGCCAGCGCCCCCAAAAGTTCCTGCCCCACGCGCTTTGAGCCGTTCGTCTGGCCGGATGAGGCCCCTGAGGATTGTCCGCTTCCCAAATGCGTGAGCGCCGAATGATTTTCGAGCGCGCGAGCTACCCCGATCCGGCGCGGATGATGGCGAACCTCCACGCCCGCAACCTGAGGCTGATCATCTCGGTGGGGCCGGGGTTGCAGGACTGGCAGCAGTGTGGCACGTGGACGGGGGGGAGGTCGGCCCTGACGTTAAACCTCAATCGCTTCATCATCAAGCCGGGCCAATATGAGGTGCGGTTTGAGCCGGTGGCCGGCAAGATACGGATTGCCAAGGCAGTCCTGTTGTATGAAGGGGATGAGGCGTTGCCGGACATGCTTGTGAAAACCGGTGAACACGCGTTCAATATCAATCGCACAGCCCAGGTAACGGAAGAGACCAGTTCGGTGTTGGATATTCGATTTGATGTCGCGGAGAGTGTCGGGACCGTGCGGATCAGGCCTGCTTTGGCGGAATAGACAGGAAAGCGAGGGGATCATGCGTTTAAGAATGGTGTTCGTTGCGATGGCGGTGTTGTCAGGATGGGGCGTGGTCGGGGCGGAAATTCGTCTGGAATCCTGTTTTGGCGATCACATGGTAATCCAGCGTGATATGCCCGCGCGCGTTTCCGGCTGGGCGGATCAAGGCGCCGAAGTGACGGTTGAATTCGCCGGGCAGAAGAAAGAGGCTAAGGCAAGCGGAAGCAACGGCTGGTGGCGGGTGACGCTCGATCCCATGCCGGCGAATGCGGTTCCGCAGACGATGATTGTTCGAGCCAAACTTCTGAATTCTGACTCCTGTCTTCTGACTTCTTCTATCACCAACGTCCTCGTTGGTGATGTCTGGGTTTGTTCGGGGCAATCGAACATGAGGATGACCGTGATGAAAGGCCCCTGGTGCGGTTATGGCGGGGCACTCAACGCTTCGAATGAGGTCGCCGCCGCGGATCATCACGGCATCCGGCTATACCAGAACTTTAACGCGACGAACTGGAATGTCTGCACGCCGGAAAGCGCGAAGACGTTTTCCGCGACTGGTTACTTCTTTGCGCGTGAACTGCACAAGCAATTAAAGGTTCCGATCGGAATGGCGGAGGGGTCCATGGGCGGTACCGAAGCCGAATCGTGGGCGCCGCGCGAGGCCCTGTTTGATGCTGCCGAGATTTCCGTAGCGGATAAAACGTTCAATGAGTTGAAGCCGCTGGCCGATGAGGACCGCAAGACGATGGGCGCGTGGAAACGGGATTACGACGCGGCGAAAAAAGAGGGTAAGCCGCTGCCGCGTCAGCCTGCGGCAAAGCTTTCACGAGAGGATGGCACACGTTATGGTGATGCGGCTCGCATCCATTATGCGGGAAATAATTACTCAGGCTTTATTGCAAGGTATACGCCGATGGCGATCAAGGGGGCGATCTGGTACCAGGGGGAGAGCAACCGTCCCCGGGCGGATCAGTATGCCGGCCTGATGACCAAGCTCATAGCCTTCTGGCGGAAGGACTGGGGGATGGACTTCCCCTTCCTCATCATGCAACTGGTGAACTTCGGCCAGGGGCCAGGGAAACTCCAGACGGCGTTCGCTGAACTCCGGCAAGCACAACAGCAGGTCGCCGACACGGTTCCCAACTGCGGCATGGCGGTCGGTATTGATATCGGCGAACCCCAGGCGATTCATCCCGGCAACAAGCAGGAAGTTGGGCGAAGACTCGCGCTGGTGGCTCTTAAGAAGGTTTATGGACAGGATGTCGTTGCCAGCGGCCCCGTCCTGAAAAGCGCGAAGTTTGATGCCGGTAAAGTTGTGCTGTCATTCGATCCGGGCGGAAAATCACAGAAGCTGGTGTTAAGGAACAGTCAAACAAATGGATTCGAACTGGCCGGCGCCGACGGCCGTTATGTTTCGGCGTCGGCGGTCGTGGAAGGGAACGAAATCATGCTCACGGCGCCGGGCATCGGCCAGTCGCAGTCGGTCCGCTATGCCTGGTATGACGACCCACCGGTTTCGCTCTTCAATTCCGACGGTCTGCCGGCGGCGCCGTTCAGGAGGATTAAAGGTGGTCAGTGAAATGATGAAAAGGCAGTGGGGAAATGTGAGAGCACATAGGGCGATGATGCTGGTTGTGCTTGTCTTGGCATTTAACGCTGAAGTCAGGGCGGACTCAAGACTATGGGACAGGGAACCGGCGTTGTGGGATGTGGCCAAGACGTACACGCTCAAGCGTCCGCTGCCGGCTGACTTCGGGATAGAGGGGCCCACGATGCCCCGCGGGGCAAAAGGGGAGGGCATCAACCTGAGCAATGGCGAGTTGAAGCTTTCGCTCTGGGGGCCTTGCAGCAATCTGACGATCAGTGCCTCAAAAACAGATATCTGGAATCGGTTTGACCCCAAGCTGCCTTACAAGAAGCCGGAGACCAAGCAGGAACGGACGGCCGCGTTTTGGAACAAGCCGTTCCCGAAGCCCGCGGGTCGGCTGATGCTGCTGGCGGAGGATTTCGGCGGAGCGCCGCAACCGGAGGTCTCGACCGAGATCCGCAATGGGCTGAACACCTTTACGATCAGGAACGGCAAGGCGGTCGGCGAATTCAAGTATGTGGTCTCGCGTTCAGACTCGAACATCATTGCGCTTTCCGCGACGTTCTCGGGCGTGACTAACCCTGTTTTTCTCCGCATTCAGCGGTCGTTCATCAAAGAGGGGTTTGGAGGGGCGGGCAACGACGGCACCTTCTTCTGGGTGCATCATCAGCTTCCCGTGGACAAGACCTTTCCGAAGGGTTTTGACTTTTATCTTGTCGGCAAGGTTGCCGGTGTGCCCGTCACACTGACGAGCACCAATCTGGTGGGGGGAGGCCCGGTTGGGGCGAACCCCGGCCCCGGCTCCACGGCGCGGCTTACGGTGAATGACGGCCAGACCGTTTTGGCGTATGCCACGATCGTGACCGCGGCGGAGGCAGCCGATCCCCTCGCGGAAGCGAAGAAGAATTTGCTGGCGGCCGAGGCGCGCGGGTTTGGCGCGATTGTCGAGGAGAACGAAAAGTGGTTCCAGGCCCTTTATGAACGCCGGGAGCGGGGTCGCATTTTCACCGGGGAGTGGTCGAGCCCGCTCAAGGATGTCCTGCTGCCCTTCTTCTTTATGGGCAGCTGGCAGAACCGGCACACCTACGGCAGCCTGCCTGATCCGATGAAATTCGAGGGCGACGCCAGCTATGCGGATCTGGAGGCGGAACGGGTCCGCTGGGGTGCGCTGCTCTGCTTTAATGAAGAGCTTTATGTCCAGGACTTTGTTGCCGGACGCAACGAGGGCATCGGTCCCTACTACACCAAGCTGGTCAACTTCTGGCGCAAGGCCTGGGAGCGCCATGCAGCAGATAATGGTTACAAGGGAATGTATTACATCCGCGGGTATGTGCCGGTGACGGTTCCCGAAGTCTATTACTCCTGGGATACGGATTCGATGACCAAAAACGACTGGTGCAGCATGTGCTGGTCGTACAAGATGGTTTGGGATGAATATGATTACGGCGGCCATGATGAAGCCTATCTGCGGGAGTCGGTCTATCCCGGCTTGCGGAATCTGGCCGATTTCTTTGGCTCCCTTGTGAAGCTGGGGACGAACGGGTGTTACCATATCGAGGATTCGCTTTCGCGTGAAAACTATCCTGGACAGGATGCGCAGGACTGCATCGCCTCGGCCAAATGGTTCTGGAAGACGGCCATCCAGGCAGCCTCCCTTCTGAAAACCGACGGCGAGAAACGCAAGGAATGGCAGCACTATCTGGACAAGATCCAGCCCTATTATCGGATGCCGGACGGTACATACGCGGATGTTGTGCAGAACGGGGTGTTGAAGCAGAACACGTGGACGCAGCACTTTCCCATCAATGTCACAGGGGAGTTCAACCTGGACCTTTCGCACGAAGAGCGCGAGCGTGCCTTCCGGTCGTGTAAAGGCGTGGGCGTGCTCAACGCCGACACAGGGCACCTATTGGCGATGAACCCTGACCATTGGGCTGGAGACTGCGGCTTTGGCCGTTACCCCTGGATGATGTATTATGCACGCAAATACTTTCCGAGTTTCACCAATACGGTGGATACCGTAACCAATCTGACGCCGTTGGTCACGTCTCAGGAAAAGACAATGGCCTGCTGGTTCGAGCCGGAGCGTCTATGCAACTCGCGCAGCGGCACGATCTATCTCTTCCCCTGCGTGCCGTCGAAGTTCAACGTGGCGTTCAAGGACATGCAGGCCCGCGGCGGGTTCCTGGTTAGCTCGGAGTGGAAGAGTGGAGCGGTGACGTATGCCTCAATCAAGGCGCGGCGTTCGGGCGAGTGCAAGGTAATGAACCCGTGGCCGGGGAAAGGGATGAAGGCGATCGAACTTCCCGGTCGGACGGCGGTCAAGACGGTGAAAGATGCCGATGCTGAGCGGTACCGGTTTACGGCGGAAGCGGGGCGGGAGTACGAGTTCGAATGCCGCTGACGGAAAGGTCTCTACCAAGGTGTTTTTGATCCGGCGATATTCAATCTCTCTCTCATGAAAGGTGAAGATGAAAACGAAATTAAATGGTTTGGTATTAGTTATTCTGATGGCGTGGACGGTGGTGGCAGGCGCGGCGGAGTTGAAGATGCCGTCCATATTTGCGGATAACATGGTGATTCAACGGGACAAGCCGGTTCCGGTGTGGGGCTGGACTTATGCCGGTGCGGAAGTGATTGTTGAGTTTGCTGGTCAGAAAAAAACAATGATGGCTGGCACCAACTGTGAATGGCGTGTGACGCTTGATTCAATGAAAGCGAACAGCGAGCCACAGGTTCTCACGATAAGGTCCGTTCCTCCGAGGCAGGATGAGGCGGCAAAAAACGTGAAGAAGGGCGTTCCTCAAGCGCCGGAGGAAATGACGATAAAGAATGTTCTGGTGGGCGATGTCTGGCTCTGTTCGGGGCAGTCGAATATGGAAATGCCAGTGGGGTATGTCAGCTGGACCGGAGGGGCTCTTGACTATGAAAAAGAAATAAAGAATTCGGCCAATGCGCTCATCCGGCAATTCAAGGTGGAGTGGGATCGTCCGGGCTACAGGCCGAAATATGGCGACGGTACCTGGCTGGCCGCAGGCCCGGAAACGACGGGAAAATTCTCGGCAACGGGCTATTTCTTCGCGCGGGAGCTGCAGAAAAAGCTGAAGATTCCCGTCGCGCTGATCAATGCATCGCAGGGGGCTACGGCGATCGAGTATTGGATCAGCCGGGAGGCCATGATGGCCGATCCCGAATGCCGGAAGCAGGTGGAGTCGCAAACGGAGGATTTCAAGTATGGCCAATTCCGGCGACTGAAGGAATGGGCGGCCAAGCATGTGCTGTGGGAGGAAAAGTACGGCCGCACGGATGCAGGGATCAAGGGTTCGGTTGATGAGTGGGTTGCGGATCCTGCGGACGGGTCAGGCTGGAAGAAAGTCGGTTTCCCCGGTTCAACCGCCGGGGTCGGTTGCCGGAGCGGGGGGGTGCTGTGGCTGCGGCGGGATGTGGAACTTCCGGCCGCCTGTACCAACGGAGCGCAGATCTGGATGGGTGGCGCGGGGGATCTGTTCTCCGTTTATGTGAACAGCGTACCGTGCGGGAACACGAGTCTGACCAATGGCTACGGCCGCAGGATATATGCCCTCGGGATACCGAAAGGCGTGGTGCGGGCCGGTCGGAACGTGGTGGTGTTCCGAGCCCGTTCTTTCCTGGGAGTGCCTTCGTTCCGGGGGAATGCCGACCAATTCAAGATCAAGGGCGGTGCGTCTGAAACGGCGCTGGCCGGCGGATGGATGGCCAGGGTCGAGGCGGAATATGCCGCGCTGCCCAGGGGTGCGGACGCGCGTCCGGTCATGGAAAACGGGCCCGGGATCAACTACTATTATACGGCGCTCAAATTTGATGCGGTCATCCGGCCGCTCATCCCGTATGCCCTCAACGGCGTGGTGTGGTATCAGGGGGAGCACAACACGGGGCGCACACGTGAGTACCGGAAGCTGATCAAGATGTTCGTCAACGATTGGCGAAACCAGTGGGGAAATCCCGGCCTGCCGTTCTATATCTGCCAGTTGCCGAACAATGGACCGAGGGTCGAAACGCCCGGGGAAAGCCCATGGGCTGAACTCCGTGAAGCGCAGACCTGTGCGCTGGAATTGCCCGGCACATTCCTGGCAAATCTGATCGATAATGCGGAGGATGGCGACCTGCACCCCCGCAACAAGCAGGAGGTGGGGCATCGCCTGGCACTGCTGGCGCTGGCTAACACCTATGGCGACAAGGGCGTTGCCTGCTACGGTCCGATGTTTGATTCCATGACGATCAAGGACGGCAAAGCGGTCATCAAGTTCAAGTACGCCGATGAGGGACTCGTTGCCAGGAAGTTGCCAGCAACATACAGAACCGATCTAAAGAAACCGGACAGCGAGATCAAGCCGCTGGTGTTGCCGAGCCCCGGCAGCGAGGTGCAGGGGTTTGCAATTTACGGGGCGGTGCCTCTTGCGGAGGGTGGCACGAGCAACCAGTGGGTGTGGGCGGATGCGAAGATCGTATCCGCCTCAATGGTCTAGGTGAGTTCTGACAAGGTGGCCAAGCCTGTGGC
>CAJBSZ010000507.1 GCA_903958395.1 uncultured bacterium
GAGTTCCTGGAATTCCCCATAAATCAAGGTCAGGTTACTCCGATAGCTCGATGACGACGGCGATATTCTGAGGGCGTCATGCCGGTGCGCTGGGCGAAGAATCGCGCCAGATGGTAGGCGGCTTCGTATCCGATGGCGGAGGCGATGGCGGACACCGTGAGATCGGTGTCGGCCAGCATTCGCGAAATACATTGAATCCGGGAATGGTGGATTTCCTCCAGTACTGTGCGGCCGAGGGCATTTCGAAAGCGGTCCTGGAGCACACGGCGCGAGAGTCCCGCGGTGGTGGCAACATCCTGAACCTGAATGACCCGGTTGCTGTTTTCCCGGATAAATCGAACGGCTTTCACCAGAGGGGCATCCTTGATGGCGATCAAGTCGGTGGATTGTCTCGAAATGACCCGGATGGGGTATGCCAGGATGATTTTGCTGTCGATCCGCCGACCGGATAATAGTTTGTCCAGCAGCGCGGCGGCTTCGTAACCGGCGCGTTCGGTGGCGAGTGCCACGCTGGAGAGCGGCGGGTGAGCGAGGTTGCAGACATGCTCATCGTTATCCACGCCCATGATGGAAATATCATCCGGGACGCGGATCTCCCGGAGGCGGCAGATTTCCGCAACCATCCTGGCGCGATCGTCGTTACAGGCCATGAGCCCGACAGGGCGTGGCAGTGACGCCAGCCAGTCTCCGAGGTGTTGCTCCCCGGTGTACCAGGATTCGCCGGAGCGGGGTGTTGGGGGTGTGTACAAATCGGCTTTGATCCTGGCCTTCATCGCGCGCTGGGCGAAGGCTTTTCCGCGTAGCGAGGACCATTCCATACCGGCCAAACCGCAGTAGGCGAGATGTTTAAGCCCCAGGCCCAGAAGATGATCCGCGGCCATTTGTCCAATCGTTTCATTGTCACTTTGCAGCTGGCATGTTTTGGGCGGGAGATGATGGGTGCTGCAGAGGAGGACGGTCGGCAGTCGCAGCGCCCGGACTTCTGTGCTGTTGGACTGGTGTGCGATGATTCCATCGGCCTGCCAGGCTCGCCTATGAACGAGATGTTGATCCTGTCCGGGCGCGCATAGGTAGGGCGGCGGTTCCGCGTAAAAAATCCAGGGTCCATGAATCTGCGCGTACTCGTTGATTCCGCGCAGGATGCCTCGATCATATTCCCGGGCGGCAGGGATCAGCAAGATGACTTTTCGCATTCGTTTCATGGGAGGGTACTCCTCTTGCCGATTCCTAAAATGGCGATGATAAAGCCGAAAGTGGCCTTGTGTCCAGCCTCGAGTCGATTCTATGATCTGGAGAGTGGAAGGGTGTCATGTCGGCGGTAGAAGCTCTGTGTAAGCCCGTGGAATGGAGATGCTATGAAGGAAGTTGTGATGATTCGGCCGGGAAGTCTGGAATTCCGGCAGGTGGCGGAACCGGTGGCCGGGACAGGGGAGATTCTCTTGCGTATCCGGCGGATCGGTGTCTGCGGTTCGGATATCCATGTTTGGCACGGAAAACATCCGTTCACGCCCTATCCGGTGGTGCAGGGGCATGAATATAGCGCCACGGTGGAGGCGGTGGGGCCGGGCGTTACCGGAGTTAAGCCCGGCATGAAAGCCACGGCGCGTCCTCAGATTGTTTGCGGCCAGTGCCGACCCTGTCTGCGTGGCGATTATAATATCTGCAATACATTAAAGGTTCAGGGATTCCAGGCGCCCGGTTGCGCCCGGGATTTGTTCGTTGTCCCGCAAGACCGGCTTGTCATCCTTCCCGACAGTCTGACGTTTGAACAGGGTGCGCTGGTGGAGCCTGCGGCGGTGGCGGCGCATTCGACGGGCCGGGCAGGCTCTCTGGCCGGCAAAAATGTGCTGGTTCTCGGGGCCGGCACGATTGGAAACCTGGTGGCCCAGGCCGCGCGTTGCCGTGGTGCCCATAAAGTCATGATCACCGATATCAGTGACTTCAGGCTGGAAAAGGCGAAGGAGTGCGGGATCGAGGCCAGCTGCAACATCAAGACTGCCAAGCTGGCCGGGGCCATCGACCGGGTGTTTGGCGCGGACGGGTTTGATGTAGCCTTTGAGGCGGTCGGGTTGGAATCCGCGCTGAATGATGCGGTTCAGTGCATTAACAAAGGTGGGGAAATCGTCGTGCTCGGTGTTTTCGGGGAGCGGCCGCGCGTCGATATGTCCATCGTCGGGGACCGTGAATTAAGTCTGATCGGCACGCTGATGTACAAGCATGAGGACTACCAGCAGGCGGTGGAGTGGATCGCTTCCGGAGCTCTCAAAGCCGGGCCATTGATCACCCGTCATTTCCCCTTTGAACAGTATGCCGAGGCGTATCGTTTTATTGATGCGCAGGGCGACAAAACCTTGAAGGTGATGATAGACGTTAACGAAGGCTGATAGGAATCAAACCATGAGAGTTGCTGCTATGAAATTGAAGCCGGTCTGTTTTGACAAGGGTATCGCGAGCATTCCGGTGGAATCGGTTCACCAGGTCGCATTGGCCAGCGGCGTTAAAATGCCGGTGGCTGCTTTTGGGACCTTTCATTCCGATTGGGCGCAGGCGTATATGAAGGATGCCACGGTTGAGGCGATTCGACTGGGCTGGCGCCACCTCGACACGGCGCGCGCCTACGAGAATGAGGCCGTCGTGGGTGAGGCGATCCGGGAAGCCATCAGGAAGCGATATATCAAGTCGGCCGATGACCTGTTCATCACCGGCAAGCTCTGGAACGGGCATATGTCTCCGAAAGCGGTTGCGCCGGCACTCGACGCCACACTGAAGGCGCTCGGAGTGGAGAAGCTGGATCTCTATCTCAATCACTGGCCCTGGCCCAATGTGCACACGCCGGGTTGTGCCGGTGCCCATCGTAATCCGGATGCCGTGCCGTACATTCATGAAGACTTCCTGAAAACCTGGGGCGAAATCGTGAAGTTGAAAAAGGCGGGCAAGGTCGTCGATATCGGGACCTCCAACCATACAGCGGCGACCATGAAGCTTCTCCTCAGGGATGTCTCCCGAGACGAGCGGCCGGTGCTGAACCAGATGGAGATGCATCCGCTTTTCCAGCAGACCGAACTGCGCCGCTACTTCGAGTCGGAGGGAATCGTGTGTACGGGCTACATGGCGCTGGGCTCGCCTAATCGGCCCGGTCGCGACACATTCAAGGAACATCGCGCCGACATGATGGATCCTGTCATCCAGGCGATTGCCCGGGAATCAGGCGTGGCGCCGGCCCTGGTGTCATTGAATTGGGCCTATCAGCGCGAAAACCGGAGCGGCGGCTACGTGGCCATGTCCACCCGCTCGGATTGGATGCGCGACAATCTCAAAGCGGCGACGGAAGATCTCCTGACCCCTGGGCAGATGACCAGGATCTCGGGCGACGGGTCCCCGGTGCATCCGGGGATTGATGCCAACAACCGGCTGATCTGGGGCCAGGTCTTCCTGTGGCCGGAAGCGGATGGCGACTGGCGTATTTTATGGAACGACAGTCAGGTGTTTGAAGCAAGGGCTGATTATAAACGTTTCAAGGCCTCCTGGAAGGCTCACCATAAGGTACAGGTTCAGACCACGTTCATGGGGCGGGCATGAGAGAAACTGGCCATGTTAACAGGGAGATCTGCGACATCCTGAGCACGCTGGGGCATACGGACGAAGTGATCGTCTGTGACGCCGGGTTTGCCATCCCCAACGGAGTCCGGACGATTGATATCTCACTGGCGGAGAACAAACCCACTGTTCCGGAAGTGCTCGCGGAATTGAGGAAGCATTTCTCGGTTGAGAAACTGGTTCTCTCGGAGGAGACCAAGAAGACGGTGCCGTCCCGCTTCAAGGAGTTGGCGAAGTCATTCGGGAAAGGGGTTGCCGTTGAGATCATCACCCAGTCGGAAATTCGGGCACGGGCGCGGACGGTGAAGGCGGTCATCCGGACGGGGGACTTTACGGCCTATTCCAATATTCTGCTGGTGTCGGGCGGCGGCGGAAGATGGTATATCGAGAAGCGTTAGAGAATCAGTTTGGGAGATTTTAATTATGGGCGCACTGACATGGTCTATGAACTGGGTGGATACAACGGTTCTTCTGGTCTATCTATTCGGAATTACGGCGTTCGGGATATGGGTGGGCTTCCGGCGCCATGCCTCGACCGAGCAATATTTCCTGGCGAACAAATCGCTGGGCTGGTTCACGGTCGGTGCGGCGGTGTTCACTTCGAACATCTCGACGATCCATCTGGTCGGGCTGGCTGCGGGCGGCGCCAAGGAAGGCATGGTGATTGGAAATTTCGAGTGGATGGCCTGCTTTACCTTGATGCTGTTGGCCTTGGTTTTCGCCCCGTTTTACATCAATTCCAAGGTATCCACGCTGCCAGAGTTCATGGAGCGGCGCTATTGTCCCCAGGCGCGGACCTTTCTGGCGGTTATCGGCCTTATCGGGGCGTTATTGATCCATATCGGCATCAGCCTGTTCGCGGCGGCCAAGGTGTTCGAGAGTTTTCTGGGTGTGCCCATGTATGCCACGATCATTGTGCTTTCGATCTTCACGGTCACGTATACGGCGTTGGGCGGACTCAAGGCCGTGGTCATGACGGAGAATATCCAGGTCTGCCTGCTGTTAGGCGGCGCGATGCTGGTGACGGTACTGGGCTTGCGGGCTTTACCGGCGGTGGGCATTCATGATGTGGCGGCGTTCAAGGCGGCGGTCAATCCGGGGCAGTTGAGCATGCTGCAGCCCGTCATCAATGCGCAGGGGCATTTGAATGAGTTTTCCTGGCTGTCCGTCCTGCTTGGCTATCCCATCCTCGGGATCTGGTACTGGTGTGCCGATCAGACCCATGTCCAGCGGGTTCTGGGTGCAAGGAATCTGCATGCCGCCCAGAACGGGGCGCTCTTCGCTGGATTCCTGAAGATCACGCCGGTCTTCCTGATGGTTCTGCCCGGTGTGATTGGCTACGTGCTGTGGCAGAAAGGCGCCTTCCAGTTGGCGACCGTAGGGGGGCATCCGGACTACAACACCATGCTGCCGATGATGATCAATCACCTGGTGCCGATGGGGCTCAAGGGGTTATTGGCGGCCGGAATGGCCGCCGCGCTGATGAGTTGCATGGCCGCCGCGCTCAACAGTTGTGCGACGCTGATCTCGATGGATATTGTCAAGCGTATCAAGCCGGATATGCCCGATACCCGAATGGTCACCATCGGCCGGGTCAGCACGGGTGTGATCATGATCCTGGCGATGCTGTGGTCAACCCAGGGGGACCAGTTCGGGACTATTTTCGAGGCGATCAACAAGATCCCGATGACCTTTGCGCCGGCGGTCACGACCGTCTTTGTACTGGGCATTTTCTGGAAGAGGGGGACCCGGCAGGCGGCGATGGCGACGCTCTATTTCGGCTCCCTGATCGGGATCGCCTACTTCCTGGTCGATCTTCCGAGCATCGGCAAAATGATTCTCGGTGCGCAGGCGCAGACCGGGTTCAGTGGTTTTGTGTCGGATCCGCAGCAGGGGCTGGGTGTGCCCTTCATGCTGGTGGGGCCGATCCTGGTGGTGTTGTGCGCGGCGATCTATATTGTGACCAGTCTGCTGACGCCGGTCATGGATCAGGCCGTGGTCAGCAAGGTTTGCTGGGATCATCCGCTGGCGTTTCTCAAGGGCCCGATCACCGGCAAGGGTGATCCGCGAGTTGTCGCCCTGATTCTAAC
>CAJBSZ010000508.1 GCA_903958395.1 uncultured bacterium
ACTTGTATGTTCTCATTGGTTCACCTGTCATGTTGAATGTTTTTGACGACTTGATCCTGAACCCCGACCCCTGACCCCTCTTTCCCGAACCCTCTTTATCAACTCCTTGATTGTCTTTACCAGCCCCGGTTCGCGGGGGGACTCATAGCCGCAAAAAGGGCACCGCACATTGTGGCAACCGCCGCCGGACGGGCAGCCTTTGCAGGCATCCGGAGACTTGGTTTCATCAAATTCACGCTGGCAGAAGGAGCATTTCATTGGACTAGAATCCCACCAATAATAACACAATATGCGTCAGATATCCGACTCCAAATGCGGTGAAAAGCACGCCGAGGGAAATCCACAGGGTTACTTTGGTGCCGCGTTCTTTCTGCATCACGAGAAATTGGGCGATGCAGGGAAGAAAGAGGGTTAGGGTGATGGCCGCCACGGTCAACTGGTGGACGGTCATGATGCCTGTTTTTTGAAGGTCGTACAGTCCGGCGGCGCCGTAATCCCGACGAAAGAAACCAAACAGAAAAGCGACGGCCGATTCGTCGGGCAGTCCGAGCGCCCGGACGACGGGTTTCATGTTGTGCACCAATAGCTGGAAGAGGTTGGTGATTTGTCCCACCCAGATCAACAGGCTGGCCAGGATGAACATGGGCAGGATTTCGCGGAAGTACCAGACCATCCGGGTATAGGTTTTGACCAGAACATTTCCGAGGGTGGGAAGGCGCAAAGGCGGCAGTTCCATATAGAACATCGGGGGCTCACCGGGGAGCAGCTTCGCGGCCAGCCAGCCGGCCAGGAGCATGATCGCCAGGACGACGCCCGCCCAGATGGCGAGGGCAGCGCCACTTTGGGAGAGCAGGCCCAGGATGACGCCTAACTGGGCGGAGCAGGGTATTGCCAGTGCCAGCAGGATGGTGCAGATAATCCGTTCCCGTTTCGTTTCCAGGGTGCGGGTCACGAGGGTTGCCATGGTGTCGCAGCCGAATCCGAGCACGATGGGAATCACCGCACGCCCGTTGAGTCCGATACGCTTGAAGCCTCGGTCCACCAGCAGGGCCAGGCGGGGCAGGTATCCGCTATCTTCCAGCGTTGCGAAAAACAGGAAAAACGCTCCGACGATGGGGAAGATGATGGCGATCGCGTAACGGACGCCCAGAGTGATGATTCCGTAATCGCCGGCGAGGAGGTCGCGGAGTGGCGCCCAGGGGATTGTGTGATCTACCAGCCGGGTGACCCAGGGAATGAAGTGGCTTTGGAAGATGTTGTTCTCGAGAAAATTGACGCAGGTGCCGGCGCCAAACTGGCCAACAAACTGGTACAGCCCGAAATAAAGCACAAGCGCAACGAGCGGGTAGCCGGTGAGGGGCATGGTACAGAACCGGTCGAGTCCCCTGCGGAACTTGTCGGGTGCGCGATCCGGCTTATTGACGCAGTCGGCGAGGATTTGTCCCGTATGGGTTCGTAACGAAAGGGTGACGTAGTAATGAGGGGAGTGGTTTAGTTTGGCCCGCGTGGCGGCAATAATAGCGAGGATGGTGGCGGCGGACTGCTCGCCTTTTTCCTGAACCAACCGTTCCCGCTCGCGCAGGTCTCCCTGCAGAAGCAGGCTGGCCCGGGCGCGCGGGGCGATCGGGCTGGCGGGTGAAAGATGCCGGGCGATATCAAGGATTGACTGCTCGATCAGCGAGCCGCACTCGATGTGGAGCATGGAGAGCGGGGGGGGCGCTTTCAAGTGTTTTATGAGCTCGGAAATCCCCTCGCCGGTAAGGGACACGGTGGGGATAACTGGAATGCCGAGGCGTAGCGACAGCTTGGCATGGTCAATCTTGATGCCCAAGGTGCGGGCTTCGTCCATCATGTTGAGCGACAGTATCACGGGGCGCCCGGCTTCAATCAACTGCAGGGTAAGGCCCAGCATGCGGTCAATATTCTTGGCGTCCACCACATGGATCACGGTGCGAACCCGGGGCGAGAAAAGAATATCACTGGCAACACGTTCCTCGTCCGTGATGGGCAGCAGACTGTACATGCCGGGGGTATCGACAATTTCAATTTCGTGCCCCAGTTGGGGGCAATGACCATGGGCGACTTCGACGGTGGTGCCGGGGTAGTTGGAGACGGTGACATACTGGCCGGTCAGCTTGTTGAACAGCGCACTTTTGCCGACATTGGGGTTCCCGACAAGGAGCACAAGGGGGGCATCCGCGCGGGGCTCGATCGACGATTCCCCGGCGTTGACCGCCCCGATCATTTTCAGAAATGCATTCGTGCTCATGAAATAAGACCAGAATAGTATCATTATGATTTATGAATGAGGAGCAGAAAGTTACCGATGCTTGCATCGACGGCTTCTTCAGGTATTCTATCCCTCGGGAGTGACATCATGGAACTTGCGGCACGGACAACCTCGGATTATGAATTTCTGGATGCTGGCGACGGTTGCCGGCTTGAACGCTTTGGCGGTCATGTGTTTAACCGGCCCTCGCCGGTGGCATTGTGGCGGCCGGAACGACCGGAGCTTTGGAAAACCGCCGCCGGAACCTATCACCGGAGCAACACGGGTGGGGGGGATTGGTCTTTTACCCACAAGCCGCCGCCCCAGTGGCCGATGAAATGGGACGATTTGACCTTCACGATCAAACCCACCGGGTTCGGCCATATGGGCCTATTCCCGGAGCATACCTGCCATTGGGATTGGGTCTCGCGGCAGGTTTCTGCCGGAGGCCAACCCTGCCGGGTTCTTCATTTGTTCGCCTACACCGGCGCCATGACCCTTCTCGCCGCCAAGGCAGGGGCGGACGTGTGTCATGTTGATGCGGTACCCGACATCAACGACTGGGCGCGGCGCAATGCAGAGGCGAGCGGGCTCAAGACGGCGCCCATCCGGTGGATCACCGATGATGTCCTGAAATTTGTGGCGCGGGAAGGGCGACGTCAGCGCCAGTACGATGCCATTATTTTTGATCCGCCAAGTTACGGCAAGGGCCCGGAAGGCGAGAAGTGGATTTTAGAAGAGCACCTGCTCAAACTGCTTGATCTGCTCCTGCCCCTGATGTCAGACCGGCCCCGTTTCGTGCTCTTCACCTGCCACACGCTCGGGTTCTCCCCGCCGCTGATGAAGAACCTGCTGGTGCCCTGGCTGGAGAAATTCGGCGGCAAGATTGAGGCCGGCACCATGGTGATGAAAAACTCCCACTGCAAGCGCGTTCTACCCACCGGCTTCTTCGCCCGCTGGAGCGGGGCGGAGTAAGGATTTAAGCCTACGCAGATGAACACGAATAGAAAAGAGCTCTACGTTGTAGGTGGATCCAATGGGGCGGGTAAGACCACATTTGCGCGTGTGTTTTTGCCGGACTATGCTGGTTGCCGACGTTTCATCAATCCGGATTTGATCGCGGCTGGTCTGTCGCCCTTTGATCCGGCCTTGGCAATGGTGGAAGCAGGGCGCATTGTGCTCCGTGAAATTGATAAATCAATCCAGGCAGGGGATAGTTTTTCGTTTGAGTCAACATTGTCTGGAAAAACCTATCTCAAGGTGATTCAAGATGCCAAGACCCGAGGCTATACAGTGCACTTGTTCTATGTGTGGATACCTGATGTAGAGCTTGGCCTGGCTCGCATTCGGGATCGGGTTCAAAACGGCGGGCATAATGTCCCGGAGAATGATGTTCGTCGCCGGTTTCCTCGCACATTGACTAATTTGTTTGATCATTATCGTCCGTTGGTTGATTCGCTCCACTTCTTTGACAACTCCAGGCAGAACCCCGTGCTGGTATTTGAAGATGCTAATGGGAAGATGACCATCCACGATGAATATCGGTATCGCTTCGTTAAGGAGACAATTGCTCATGAGTAAGGTGAAAATTAAAACGCTGACACAAAAAGCGGTGGAAGCCATGAATGTGGCGATTCAAGGAGTGGTAGATGACCACCGGCGACGAAACCAACCGCTGGCCGTTTGGAAAGACGGGAAAGTCGCATTGATCCATCCTAGTCCTGTTATGGCCGTGCGTGAAGCCTCAGGGAAATATGGAAAACATTAGTTAGTGAGCCGTAAACACTTCAGGACGACGATTAGTGCCGCCGAGGCAATCAAGCCGTCTTAGATGGGCTGCGGCGGGATCAGCCAGTTGATGTAGGCGTTCCAGAGAGTGGGACCCCACAGCATCCAGATGAGGGCGGCCAGGGCGATGTAGGGGCCGTAGGGGATGCGGCTTTGCATGGCCTTTTTGCCGGTCAGAACGAGGGTAATGCCCACGGCGGCACCGAGGAATGACGAGACCATCAGGGTGAACAGGACGGACGGCCACCCGAGGAAGGCGCCGATGGCGCCCATGAGTTTCACATCGCCCATGCCCATGGCGTCCTTTCGGAAAATCAATTTCCCCAGAACGGCGATAAACCAGAGGATTCCGACGCCAATGGCGGCGCCAAGAAAGGCCGACAGGAAACCGCCATAGCCGTCTGCTTCATTGTGCAATTCCGGAACCAGGGCGCTGAACAGGAGGCCCAGCACTATGCCGCCCAGCGAGACGCGGTCGGGAATGATCATGTGTTCAAGATCTACAAACGTCCCCAGGGCTAGCCCGAAGACAACCAGCCAGAAAAGGAAAACAACCGGCAGGGAATACACAGGGGTTAGATGGAGAGGTGTATAATCCTCCAGGGTTCCAAACTTCAGCCAGACCAGAACGAACAGCACGGCAACCAGTGCCTCGACCACGACGTAGCGGGCGGAGATGGGACCGCCACATTTCCGGCACTGGGCGCGCAGGACAAAGAAACTGACCAGGGGAATGTTGTCATACCAGGGAATTTCCGTGTTGCAATGCGTGCAATGAGAGCGCGGCTTAACGACCGACTCCTCACGCGGGATGCGATAGATACAGACATTCAGGAAGCTACCCATGCAGGCGCCAAACCAGAACACGAGGAAGCTGACATAGGCGTACAACCCGGGCGTCATCAGGGCAATGGCATCATTGATGTTCATGGGGCGGCATTATAGCGATGGAGTGTGAGATGGCAAAGGCTAACTCCGCTGGGGCCGGATTCTTCTGGCAAGGCGTGTTTTCAAGGATTCATAGGTGTTGAAGACGATGGGACAGCAGGCATAGTTCCCGATAGCTTGCAGGGTGCGCTGAACGAAGTCGCGGCGATGGAGGTGCGGGTAGGATTTGCAGTCACGGGGGCGGGCTTCATAAACGGAGCAGCGATTATCGAGGAGAAATGGGCAGGGGCGGCGCTTGAAAACCATACCGCTGTGACCCGTCGGGGCGTTTTTTAAATAACGGGTGGTGAAGGCCTTGAGGGGGAGCCGGGTCTTCCGGGCAAGCCTACGGATGTCGGCAGGCATCAGAACGGGTTGCATTTCCCGGCAGCAATTGGCGCAGTGGGTACAGTCGATACCTGCAGAGATTTCGATGCGGGTTTCCTGAACGACCTTGTCAATCTTGCGGCTCGAAAAGGGTAATTCCTTGAGGTAGGCGCGGAAATCCAGGTTCTCGTCGGTCCGGACCCGGGCCAGATGTTTGATTTTGGAGAGATCGGTTTCAAGTTTCATCGGAGCTCAGTATTTTGGTTTCTTGCTGTGTTCGGTGAGAAGCGACTGAAATACATGAAAGCGCCGGGAATCAATTTTCCCGGCGGCCAGGGCGGCGCGGTAGGCGCAATGGGGTTCCCGGTCATGCTGGCAGTCACGGAACTTGCACTGGCCGCGCAACTCCCGGAATTCCCGGAATCCCTTCTCGATCTGGTCCCCGGATAAATGCGTGAGGCCGAATGCCTGAAGTCCCGGACTGTCGATCAGCGCCCCGCCTCCGGGCAGGTCGTACCACCGGGCATGAGTGGTGGTATGTTTGCCGCTGTTAAGTGCCTCCGACACCATACCCGTCCTGGCTGCCGTATCGGGCACCAGGGCGTTGATCAGGGTTGTCTTACCCATGCCGGATTGTCCCACCAATAATGAGACATGGCCGGCCAAATGACAACGAAGCTCCTCAAGATCGCCGGTATGCGCACTTAACTGGAGGACGGGATGGCCCAGTTTCGCAAAGGGAGCCAGTGAATCACGCCCGCGTTGCAGGTGGGTTGGCAGGTCGCACTTGTTCAGCACGATCACGCCTGCAATGTTCTGGGATTCCACTGCGCAGAGGCACCGCATGAGCAATTCGTCGCTGAAGCCGGGCTCCGTTGCCGCCACGATAACCACCTGTGTGACGTTGGCGGCGATAAGCTTCTCCTTGAAGGCATCGGCCCGGTACAAAAGGCTCCGCCGGGGCAGCAGGGTTGTGATAACGCCCTGGGTTTCAGTTGAAGCGATCACCTCAACCTCGTCGCCACAGGCATACAGGCTCTTCTTGCCGCGCGGGGAACACATTAGAGTTGGACTGCCAACCCCCCGTCCGTCAATCCGGACTTCATACTCGCGCCCATAGGCCGCGACGATAAGCCCTTTAAGCGTGACAATGCTTTGTGGAATCATGTTCGGGTAATCTTAATCTCCCATGCTCGTCCTGTCGATCTTTCACATTTTGCCGCTACACCGGCTCCACGCACCCGGGCTTGTTGCGCGGCGGGCCGTGCTGTAGAGTGGGAGGCGTGATTATGTTATCTGACAAGGTTCGCCGAAAGCTCCCTGAACTTCCCGACAAACCGGGATGCTACCTGATGCGGGATCGGCGCGGAAAAATTATCTATATCGGCAAGGCGCTGTCCCTGCGGAAGCGGGTGCAGTCCTATTTTCGAACCGGAACATGGGTCAAGGCCGATCCCAAACTGAGGGGCCTGATCCGCAGCGTGGATGATTTTGATATTCTGGTGACCCGGAATGAGGCCGAAGCCCTGTTGACGGAAGGGCAGCTCATCAAGGATTACAAGCCCCGCTACAATGTTGACATGAGGGACGATAAGCGTTTCCTGATGCTCAAGATTGATCCTGCCGAGCCCTGGCCGCAGTTCAAGGCCGTCCGGCTCCGGAAAGACGATGGCGCGGTTTATCTGGGGCCCTATGTCAATTCTGTCGCCACCCGGGCGGCTATGGATTTTGTCGAAAAAACGTTTGGGCTCAGGAAGTGCCGTCCCTTGAACCCGGGGCCGGAGGATCACCGGCATTGCATCAATGACATTGTGCGGTATTGTTCCGCTCCCTGTGTTGGCAGGATACCCCGGCCGGATTACCTTCAGAAGGTTGAATCCGCGTGCGCCTTTTTGAGGGGCGAAACCCCGGTGTTACTGCAAGACCTCCGGGAGCGAATGGAGGAAGCTGCGGGGCTACATAAGTTTGAGGAGGCCGCCGCCCTGCGCGACACCTGGCTTATGCTGAAGGAAATCTGCAGTCAGCGTGCCCGGGTTCTCTCAACCCCCGAAATGAAGACGGTGGATGCCCGGGTCGGGGTGGAGGAACTCCGGCTGGCGCTGGGGATCCCTTCGCCGCTGAGATTGATGGAATGTTATGACATCTCGAACATCTCCGGAAAACACTCGGTGGCCAGCCAGGTCTGCGCGGTGGATGGCGTGCCGGCACCAGCCCGATACCGGCATTACAGGATCAAGACAGTTCACCAGTCGGATGACCCGGCGATGATGGCGGAAGTTATCCGCCGCAGGTTTGAACGATTACGGACGGAGGGGGGCGTGCCGCCTGATCTGTTGATCGTGGATGGCGGATTGACGCAGTTGAATGCCGCCCAGGGAGAAATGGTCCGGTTGGGATATGAACGGATTCCCGTCATTGGCCTGGCCAAGCGTTATGAGGAAATCCATGTTCCCGGAAGCCCTTTGCCCTTGCGATTCCCCGCCGATTCGAAAGCGCTCTATGTCCTTCAGAGGATCCGGGACGAAGCGCATCGCTTTGCCCTGGCCTATCACCGGACATTACGTGCCCGCCGCCTTCGTGAATCGGTGATTGATGAGATTCCCGGGATGGGGGATAAACGCAAGGCGGCGCTGTTGACTCACTTCGGGTCGGTGCGTCGGCTTCAGCGCGCTCGTGAAGAGGATATTGCCGCCGTGCCAGGGATCGGGGCGGCGATGGCCGCTGAGATCGCGGGCTGGCTACATCGAAAAGAGAGGGATACAGACGGGGTATGACAACATCTGAAAAAATCGCGGCTTTGAGGAAACTCATGGCGGCCCGAAACGTGGCCGCCCTGATTGTGCCGTCATGCGATCCCCATCAGAGCGAAACGGTCTCGCCCCGGTGGCAGGCGCGGCAGTGGGTATCAGGATTCACAGGTTCGGCGGGCTCGTTGGTGATCACCGCCGGGCAGGCAATGCTCTGGGTGGATGGCCGGTATTTCATTCAGGCGGAACAGGAACTCAAGGGGAGCGGGATTCGATTGTTGAAAAGCCGGGAGCCCGGGATTCCCACCATGAATGAGTGGATTCTTTCTCATTTGAAAAAGGGCCAGACCGTGGCGTGTGATGGAGCGCTTTTTTCCGTTGAGACGGCACGGGATATGAAAAAAGCGTTTTCTCCAAAACAACTCCAACTGCGGATGCATGAGGATCTTGTGGGCCGGATCTGGAAAGATAGGCCCGGGTTACCCGTCGGACCGGCCCTCGATTATCCCCTGGCGTATGCAGGGGCGAGTCGGCGGGATAAACTGAAGGCAGTGCGCGCCCATCTGGCGGAAAAGAAGACGGATTACCTGCTTCTAGCCTCGCTGGATGATATCGCCTGGCTGTTTAATATCCGCGGGAGTGATGTCGCCAACTGTCCCGTGGTATTGGCCTATGCCCTGGTGGGGCGGAAAACAGCCTGCCTGTTTGCGGACAAGGCGAAATTTTCAGAACCGCTGAAAAAGGGGCTGGCGACGGCTGGAGTGAGACTTTATCCCTACGATGCCGTTGCGGGACACCTGAAGACGCTGCCGTCGTCAAAGTCCTTGTCCTACAATCCACTCCGGGTCAGTCACTGGCTGGCCGATGCTTTGCCGGATTCCTTGAAGAAGCTCGAGGAAACTCCCGACATTACGACGGCGATGAAGGCCGTGAAGAACCCGGTGGAGCAGGGGCATTTCCACAAGGCCGCCCTTATCGACGGGCTTGCGCTGGTCCGGTTCATGGCCTGGTTGGATCGTGCCCTTAAGGCCGGGGAGCCGGTCACGGAATATTCTGCCGGTGAAAAGATGGCCTCCTTAAGGGGGGAAGCGCCGGAGTGCCGGGGTGACAGTTTCCCTGCGATTTGCGGCTACCAGGCGAACGGGGCGATTGTTCATTATCGGGCGGACGCCCGGCATTCTTCGAAATTGGGGAGGAAGGGGCTGCTTCTGGTGGATTCCGGCGGGCAATACTTCGGGGGAACGATGGATACGACCCGGACGATGGCGTTGGGGCCGGTTCCGCGTGAGGCCTGTTTAAACTATACACGGGTATTGAAGGGCTTCCTGGCATTAAGTCGCGTCCACTTTCCGGCGGGAACCACGGGGACCCATCTGGATACGCTGGCCAGGCTTCCGCTTTGGGCGGCAGGGTTGAATTACCGGCATGGGAGTGGACACGGAGTGGGATCCTATCTGAATGTGCATGAGGGGCCGCATGGATTCAGTCAGGCCTGGAACCCCTGCGCCTTGAAGTCCGGGATGGTGACCACGATTGAGCCCGGCTATTATGAGCCCGGGAAATATGGTATCCGGATTGAAAACATGGTGTTTGTGAAGCCTTATAAAACGACGGGGTCGGGTCAGTTCCTGCAGTTTGAGACCCTGACCCTGTGTCCCCTCGACACCGCTCCTATCGTGATGTCACGGCTGACATCCGAAGAGCGCGACTGGCTGAACCGCTATCACCGCCGGGTGTGGAGTGTGTTGTCGCCAAGGCTGGATTTGACGGATCGAGCATGGCTGAAGCGGAAGACGGCACCTATCTGAAAAACGGGGCATGGGTTAATGCGATGAGGATGTTTAACATAAGATGGCTGGTGCCCCTGGTGTTTTTTTGGGTGGTGTTTTCGACGGCGGAACGGGCGTCGGCGGGCTGGATTGAGGAGCGGAACGGAAAAACCGTGATTCATGTGAGGGTGTTTGATCTGCCGGATCCTTCGAGTCCGGATGTGGCCAGTCGGGCGGGGGTGGAGGCCGTCGAAGCGTTCAAGAAAGATTTCCCCAAAGTGTTTGCTGAAAAATACCGGGCGCGGTACCAGGCGGATCCCGGCCGATATGGAGTGCATCCCTGGGACAACGTGTCGGTTGAACTGGAGCGATTTACCGGCATTACGGTCAAGGGGGTTGAGGTGGACCTTCTCGCGATTGCCGGCGGGTTGGCGCCGGATATTCTCTATGTCAATTTCCGCAAGTCTGAAACCTATATCCGCAATAATTTCCTGTATCCCCTGGACCGGCCCGAGGACGGCTATCTTCCGGCAATGGATCGGGAGGCGCAGGAGTTCCGGATCAATCCCAAGCTGTGGCCGGTGATCCGGCGTCTCGGCCCCGGCGGAACCCATGTCTGGGCCCTTCCGTATGGCGGGGCGATGGGCAATGTCCTGATGTTTCGAAAGGATCTCTTTGACGCCAAGAGGATGCCGTATCCCACTTCGGAGTGGACGCTGGATGACCTGATGGCGGCGGCCAGAAAGTTGACGGATCCCGAGGCGGGCACCTATGGATTTTTCCTGGTCCGTGGAAAACAGGAGGCCCATTATTGGCTTCCCATCCTGTGGTCCTATGGCGGCGAGGCCGTGGTGTATGACGAGTCGACCCGGCAATGGCGCTGCGCCTTTGATTCCCGTGAGGCGGCTGAGGCACTGGATTTCTATATCCGGTTGAGCGCCGAAAAATGGGAGGACTCGAGCGGAAAAATCCGGCGTGGTTACTCCTGCAAGGATACCGGCGATTTTGTCTCCCGGCAGGAGCGCGGCCAGATCGGGATGTGGTTCGCGTATGTGGATGAAAAATTGATTTCCACCATCAATCCCGATGTGACCGGGATGGTTCCGATTCCGAAGGGGCCGCGCGGGGACCGGGGAACGGAGTTGAACAGCATGATGATGGGGCTGTTTTCGGGAATCAAGGAGCCGGCAGTGCGCGATGCCGCCTGGGAATATATGAGGTATTTTGACAGCCGCGAGGCTACGGCCATCAAGACCCGTGTCATGGTGGAAAGCGGGTTGGGCCGGTTCATTCATCCGCGTTATTTGAGATTGTTCGGGTATCCGGAAATCGAACGGTTGTCGCCTCCCGGTTGGGCTCGGACATTTGATGTGGCCATGGAAACCGGAAAGCCGGAACCGTATGGGAGAAACAGTAATCTGGCCTATGAGATGATGACCCTGCCGTTGCAGAAGGCGGAGACGATGGTGTTGAAGGATCAGCTGCCCGACGCACAAGGGCGGCGGTTGGATATTCTGCAAGGGCTCCTGCGCGATGGGGTGCGCCGCGCCAACGAGCAGATGATGGGGGTGGTTTCCCCACGGGATCGGTTGATCCGAAGGAGTGTGGCCGGGGTGGTGCTGGCGGGCATTCTGGTGGCATTTGTTCTGGGATTTCGCAGGATTACCCGGCTCTTCTCGCCGCCTGTCACCGTGCCGGCAGAAGGCGTGCGGGTGGGAGGGCGTCGCCGCATCATGTGGGTGGCGCTGCTTCTCCTGCCGGCGGTTTTGACGGTTTTCCTCTGGCATTATGTGCCCCTGCTGCGCGGTTCGCTGATGGCGTTCCAGGATTATCGGCTGCTGGGTGCCTCCACGTGGGTGGGCTTGGATAATTTCGGGGATGTGCTGTTTGACGGGGCGTGGTGGCAGGCGGTTCTCAATTCGTTCCGGTACAGTTTCCTGGTGCTGGCACTCACTTTCCTGCCGCCGATGGCTCTCGCGGTGCTGCTTCAGGAAATACCGCGAGGAAAATTATTTTTCAGGCTGGTTTTTTATCTACCCGCCGTGGTGACGGGAATTGTCACGATTCTGCTGTGGAAGGAATTTTTTGATCCCTCGGAACACGGCGTATTGAATGCGGTGGTGCTGAAGATTCCCGCCATCGGATTCCTGCTGACCGGGGTTGTCTTGTTCACCGTGGCGCTTCTGTTTGCCCGCCGCCTCAGGATGAACGACCGGCAGTGGGCGGCGTGGGGATTCGCGGGGGCCGGCATGGTGCTTCTGGTAACGATGGGGCGGATGGCCTGGCCGATCCTGTGTCCCGGTGGCGAACCGTTGGGCGTGTTGCTGACGCACCTGCCCGGGCGTCTGTTCCGGCATGTTCCCGAGGCCTATCACTGGTTGGCGGATCCTGATACGGCGATGTTGTCGTGTGTGATTCCCATGGTATGGGCGGGGATGGGGCCGGGCTGCCTGATCTATCTGGCGGCCTTGAAGGGGATTCCGGATGATTATTACGAGGCGGCGGATGTGGATGGTGCCACCTTCATTGATAAAATCCTGTTTGTGGTGTTCCCCGTGCTAAAGCCCCTGATCCTGATTAATTTTGTTGGTGCGTTTATCGGCTCATTCTATGCGGCAACCGGCAACATTCTGGTGATGACCGGCGGTGCCGCAAATACTGAGGTGGCGGGCCTGCATATCTGGTACAAGGCTTTCACTTTTCTCAAGTTCGGCCCCGCCACCGCCGCGGCCTGGATGTTGGGTGTGATTTTGATCGGGTTTACGGTGCAGCAGTTGAAGATGTTGTCGAGGGTTGAATTCAAGGCGAATGGACAATAAACGATGCCAATTTTGTCACCCATAGGAAGGCGCCACTGGAAGACCCGGATGCTAGTCGGCATGATGTATGCGCTGCTTGCCGTCGGCGCGGTCACCATGGTGTATCCCTTTCTGCTGATGCTGGCGGGGAGTACGAAGTCGGCGGTGGATACGGCGGATCAACAAGTGATTCCGGAATTTCTGACGGATGAGACGGCTCTCTACCGGAAACATGTCGAGGGGCTTTTTAACGAGTCCTTGAGCCAGATGCGATGGGCCTATGACAGCGATGCGGCGACGTTCCAGAAAGTTGAGCCGCCGGGCCGAGGTTCCCCGCTGGTTCTGGAATGGCAGGCGTTCCTCAAGTCCGGGAATCTTCCTTCATACACCTTTGATCTTGGATATCTGGCGGCACCCCAGTCCCGCGGGGTCATTCCCTCCGGTCTCCGGGATTTCAAGAACCGGATGGAACGGGCACATGGGGATGATATCGCGCGGCTTAATGGGGCGATGGGGACGACTTTCGTGGGATGGAATGCCTTTTTCGTGCTGCCCAGGAATGGCCTTGAGCGGCGGGTCCGGGGCGGGGATCGGGCTTTCGACAGGGCGGTAACAGATTTTGTCCGGACTCAGCCTGTGGAGTCCCTGTATTATTTCAGTGCCGAAGGCTTTTATAAAAATGCTTTTCTCAAAAACCAGTACACCCGTGATTTAGCCGGCTTTAACCGGGCCCACGGCACCGCCTATCGGGCCTGGAGTGAGATTCATCTGGCTCAACGGCTCCCTGATCCGGCGAAAAGTTCGGTATTGGAGCGGGACGACTGGGAGCGGTTTGTCCGGGGCATATTGAGCCTGGTCTGGATACGGGCTGATGATTCGGCGACGCCTGCCTACCATGATTTCTTGAAGGCCAAGTATCATGACATTTCAATCTTGAACAGCCGGTATGGAACGTCCTTTCCCAGTTTTGAGCAAGCCCCATTTCCGTCGCAGCCGCCGGCGAGCGGGGTCGCGTTGTCCGACTGGGAGTCCTTTCTTCAGGGCTGGCGCGATCCCGGTACCGGAACCCTGCATCTTCTGCCCGCTGAAGCCCTTTCCCTGGACACCGTAGATTTCCGTTTTCGCGACTGGCTCCAGACGAAATACGGTTCCCTTGAAGCATTGAACCGACATTTAAAATCTTCAATCTACAATCAACACTCTACAATTTCTTCTTGGCTCGACATCCGTCCGCCTCAGCAGGAATTTCATTACCAGGCATTCAAATCGCAAATTCAAGGGCTCCGCCGGGAATTCGTGACCCGCAACTTCCTGACGGTGGGGGACTACATTTTTCGCCATGGCCGGGCGCTGGTGAACACCGCACTGTATTGCGGACTCTCGGTGCTGTGCGCCCTGATCTTTAATCCCCTGGCGGCGTATGCCCTGAGCCGGTACCGGCCCCGGTCGACCTACAAGTTGCTGCTGTTCCTGATGTTGACCATGGCGTTTCCGCCCATGGTGACACAGATCCCGATCTTCCTGATGTTGCGCCAGTTCCATCTCCTGAATACATTTGCCGCACTGGTTTTGCCGGGGCTGGCGAACGGGTACACGATTTTTCTGCTCAAGGGTTTTTTTGATTCACTTCCGAAAGAGCTCTATGAGTGCGCCCAGTTGGATGGGGCGGGTGAGTTCAGATTGTTCTGGCAGATCAGCATGCGACTCAGCACGCCCATTCTGGCGGTCACCGCGCTGGGCGCGTTTACCGGGGCCTACACCAACTTCATGATGGCATTGCTGCTCTGTCAGGATGAGCGTATGTGGACGATTATGCCCTGGTTGTACCAGTTGCAGTCGACGAGTGGGCAGGGGGTGGTGTTCGCGTCCCTGATTCTAGCCTCGATTCCGACGCTCCTAGTGTTTGTCCTTTGCCAGAAGGTCATCATGCGAGGGATCGTGGTCCCTGTAGAAAAGTAACGCGGCATTGCCCCTCCCTAAGTTTGCGCTTGAAATTACCTTCTCCGGGCATGATTCTTACCCGCCATGGGAGCACCTGAAAAAAGCAACAGCGGGGATCTGGCCACATACCGGCGCCTGCTGTTTTACACACGCCCGTATTGGAAACGGGTGGCAGTTGGAATTTTGTTCGGCTGTCTTTATGCCACCGCGAACGGGGGGTTCCTGTTGTTTGTCAATAAGGGGCTTCCTGTGTTCTTTGAGCGGGAGCCTGCCGTTGCTTCGGTTGCCGTTGTCCAGATCCCACAAGGCGTGCCGGGTGAATCCATCGCCCCGCAAAAGGCAGTGCCTGCTCGTGCTGAGACCGGGACCAGGCCCTCTTCCGGGCGGCTGAACTCGATTAAAAATCGGCTCGCCGCGATTCAGGTACGGCTTTCGGGATTCTTTCTGAAGAACTTTTCCGTTGATTGGCTGATAATCCTGACCGCCTTGATGTTGCCCGTTGTGGGGATTGTCCGGGGGGTGGCGGATTACATGGCGAAGTATCAGATCCGATGGGTCGGATCGCGTGTGGTTATGGACTTGCGTAATGCCTTGTTCAGTAAACTCAACGCGTTGTCGTTGTCCTATTTTGCTTCGAGCCGGAGTGGGGAGTTGATAGCCCGTACCACCAATGATCCCATGGCGGTTGAAAACGCGGTGTCGGTGGTGGTGGAAGACGTCGCCAAGCAGCCGCTGACATTGATTGTTGCCGTGATTGCCTTGCTGGTGATCGACCCCTGGCTGGCGCTGATCAGTATGGTGTTGTTCCCGATTTGTATTTTGCCGGTGGCGGTATTCGGACGGCGGGTGCGGCGTTTCACACGGGAGGCTCAGCAGCGGGTCGCTGATCTGGTGTCCGTTCTTCAGGAAATGATCGGCGGAGTGCGCGTCGTCAAGGCGTTCGGGATGGAGCCTTATGAGACGGGCCGGTTCGAAGAACAGAACAATGCGTTTTTCCGGCGGACCATCAAGGTGGCTCGCGCTAATTCCGCCGTGGAACCGATTATTGTGTTTATTTCCACCATCGGGGTGAGCCTCGTGTTGATTTATGTGTGGAAGCTGGGAATGAAATACAATGAGTTCATGACCTACGCCGGCGCGCTGTTCATGATGTATGAGCCGGTCAAGAAACTCAGTCGCATGCACTTGCAAATCCAGCAGGCGGTGGCCGCAGCGGACCGGATTTTCGAGGTGCTCGATACCCCCATTTCTGTGGAAGAACGACCGGATGCAGTGGAGTTTCAGGACAAGGTTGAAACGGTTGCGTTTGAGAACATCGCGTTTACCTATGGGGAAGGTGCTGTCCTCGACGGAGTGTCGCTGACGGTGACGGCGGGACAGCGTATTGCGATCGTCGGCGGGTCCGGTTCGGGTAAGACCACGCTCGTCAGTCTGATTCCCCGCTTCTATGACGTTACAGGCGGTCGTCTGAAAATCAACGGGAGGGATGTGCGGGACATGACGATTCCCTCCCTGCGGCGGCTGATGGGGATCGTGACCCAGGATACGGTGTTGTTCAATGATACGGTCGCGAACAACATCAGTTACGGGTCACGGGAGGCGAGCCGGGAGGCGGTTGTCGCGGCCGCCAAGCAGGCCAATGCCCATGCCTTTATTATGGAGATGCCAGAGCAGTATGAGACCAAGGTGGGTGATCTGGGTGTCCGGCTGTCCGGTGGCCAGAAACAGCGGCTGGCGATCGCCCGCGCAATGCTGCGTAACCCTCCGATCATGATTCTTGACGAGGCTACAAGCGCCTTGGATACGGAATCCGAACGTTCTGTGCAGTCCGCCCTGCATGCCTTGATGACGGGCCGAACGGTCTTTGCCATTGCCCATCGTCTTTCGACGATCATTGATTGCGACAAGATCATCGTTCTTGAGAAGGGCCGGATCGTTGAATCGGGAACCCACGATGAACTGTTAAAGGCCCAAGGCACCTACACGCGTCTCTACGACCTTCAATTCGCCGGCTGAACCCCCGGCTTCGTCGCTTTCGGAAGAACCACGGAGATGGCCAGTTTGTTGGTGTTTAGGATGGAGAGGGTTGCCTGTTTGATCTGTTCCGGGGTGACGGCTTCAATGCGCTTGCGGGTGCTGAACTCGTAGGCGAATCCCTGTCCGTACAATTCATCCAGGGCGCACATCATGGCGAGCCCGCCGTTATCCTGAAGGCGCATTTCGTGCTCGGCGAGTACCATGTTCCGGGCGCGGGCAATCTCTTCAGGCTCCAGTCCTTTTGTTGTCACGCGCTCAATCTCCTCCCGGATGAGCCTTTCGACCTGGGGGAGGGCCTCGATCCGGGTTCCTGCAAAAAGGGTGAAGATCCCGCTATCCAGGCCAAAGCGCTGAGTGGTGCTGGCATAGTAGGCAAGGCCCCGCTTATCCCGGACGGTTTCAAATAATCGTGAGGACATTCCGCCTGTGGCGGCTTCCAGGAGATCTAATGGATCCCGGCGTGAATCGGAAAGGCTGACGCCTGGGAATCCGTACAGGACAATGCATTGCTCGCGCGGTTCACGTTTTTCAAGCCGTGCGGGAAGGATGGGGCTTGGGACGGCACCGAGCCGGGCAGGTGCCACATCCCGGCGAATACGTCCGACATATCGGGAGACCAGCGCCTCGGCATCCTTGGTCGTGATGTCCCCGAATAGCGCGATCACCAGGTTTCCTGTCACCAGTTGTCGCCGGTAATACTCCCGCAGGGCGGCTTGATCCAGCCCGGTCACCGAACGGGGCGTCCCCAGAGGCGTCAGGCGATAGGGGTGTCCGGCGAAGAGCGCCGCGTTCAGGGCGTTCCGGGCAATGTTCATGGGTTCTTCCTGCTCTGCGGCGATGGCTGCCAGCTGGACGACTTTTTGCTTCTCCACCTCATTGGTGGGGAAGGCGGCGTTCCCGAGGCAGTCAAACATGACATCCAGCAGGGTGTCCGCATCGCCCGCCAGGCTGCGGCCCCGGAGTCCGACACTGTTATACCCGGCGAAGGGCGACAGCTCGGCGCCGAGGGTTTCCACGGTTTGCGCAATCTTGACGGCGCTCCGGCGCGGAGTTCCCCGGATGAGAAGATCCGACATGAGTTGGCTGATGCCGCTCGTGTTTTCATCCTCCGAGATGACGCCCCCAAAAAAGGCGGCGCAGATATAGATGAAAGGAAGCCGGTGATCCTCCCGCAGGATCAGTGGAACGCCGTTGGGCAGCACACGCTTGATGACCTCGGACGGCTGGCTCATGGCTGCGGGACGGGCTCCGCTGGCGGTGCCCAATTCAGGACCGAGAATGACCGTGACCCGGTTTTCGGGGCGGAAGTATTTCCGGGCGACGGCCTGGAGATCGGTGGCGGTCACCGCCTGAAGGCGTGCCAGATAGGATTCGGAATAGCGGGGATCCCGCATGAAAAGCTGGCCCTCGGCCATGCTGGCGGCCTGCCCGTGCATGGATTGGAGTCCCGACAGTTCATTCACCAGCATGAGTCGTTTAGCCTTTTCGATTTCACTTTTCGAAAAAGACAGCGTGCCCCATGAGGCGACGGTTTCCTGAAGGGCATCGATGACCTTGATTTCCAGGGTGGGGTCGAGCGTGGCGCTGATGGAAAAGAGGCCGGGATATACAGGGGTGAACGAGGAAACGCTGATGCCATGGACAAGTTTACGGGTTTCCTTGATGTCCTGCACCAGGCGTGAACTCTGGCCACCCCCCATGATCGAGGCCAGCAAATCCAGGGCAGGGGCATCCGGATCGGAAAGGGTTGTGGTATGGAATGCCATTTCCAGCCGCGACACATTGTAAGCTCCCGCCTTTCGAATCTGGCGCGGGCTGGTCTGGCGAGGTTCCGCGGGGATGAAGACCGGCGGATTGGCGCGGCGGGCGAAGCTGGAAAATGCCGCGGTCAGGGCTTGTCTGGCGTCATCGGATTGAATATCGCCCACGACCACGGCCACCATGTTGTCAGGATTGTAACGGCGATGGTAGAAGCCGAGCAAATCCTCACGGGTAATGGACTTAAAGACGTCTCGCAGGCCAATGATGGGAATCCGGTACGGGTGGGTTGTATAGGCGGTTTCAAACAGAAGTTTCTGAATTTCCCGGTCGGGATCATCCTCCCCCATGCTGAATTCCCGGAGGATGACCTCCTTTTCGCGGCCCCACTCGCTTTCCGGGAAGGAGGCGTTGATCACGGCATCCGATAGGGTGGTTAGGGCGTTTTTCCAGTTTCGGGAGGGAAGATCGGTGTGGAAAACGGTGCGATCCAGACTGGTGTAGGCGTTCAATTTCCCGCCGAGTCCGATGATGGTTTTTGCGATTTCGCCCGGCTTTTGAGTCGGTGTTCCCTTGAAGACCATATGCTCGACATAATGGGAGAGGCCGGCTCCGAGCCATTCGCCTTCATGAATGGAGCCGGACCCGACCCAGATTTGTATCGAGACCACGGGGGCTGAGTGGTCCTCCTTCAAGAGGCAGGTCATGCCGTTATTCAGCGAAAAACGGACAAGGCGGTCATTGGACTGCTTCAGCGTGGTCAGGGCGGAGGAGTCGGTTTGATCGGCTGCGGCGGCCATGGAGAGGCCGGTGGCAAGGAGAAGCAGAACGCAAAGTCTTTTCATGAGGAAACTTCTTTTTTGGATTTTCTAACGGTTTTTTTTGCTTTTACGACCGGTTTCGGATTTCTGGCTGAGGCGGGAAGGAAGGGATTGGTGAAGGCTTCCTGGAAGGAATAGCCGCTTGAAAAGTCCTCAATCTTGTCCTGATCGGTTTTCCCGAGCAGGCCATGACGGACCAGATTGAAAACAAGGCTTCCAAAATCCTCTGTGCGGGTGATGCCCCATTCGGCGAGGACGGTGCGGGAGATGGGGCCGAATTCCTGGAGGGTGTAGCGGCGTATCCCTTCAAGAAGTTCCTGTCCGGTGATATGGCGGGCGGGGCCAGTGGATGGCTTCTGCATAGTCTTGATGGTGAAATTGAGGGCCAGGCGAAGGAAGACATAGGCCTCCTTCGGGTAACGGGTGTCTTCCGCGATAATCTGTTTCAATGATTCTTCAAAGCCGTGTTTTTGCATGGGAGTAGGGGGGGTCAGTCCAGGGCCTTTCGGATGCGATCGGCATAATCCTGCATTTCCCCGAGGGAGTCATATTTCTTGGGAATCCAGTTGCCGTGGAATCCGTCGGTTGTGAATCGGGGGATCACATGAAAGTGAATGTGGGGGACCACCTGGCCTGCCGCTGCGCCGTTGGCCTGGGATACATTGACGCCGTCGGCCTCGAGTCCCTTTTTCTGGGCGCGGGCAATTGTCTGGACCACCGTGATGAGTTTTTGAAGGATTTCGGGAGGGGTGTCCATCAGGGGATTGTGGTGGGCCTTGGGGATCACCAGAGTATGGCCCTTAACGACGGGGCCAATGTCCATAAAAGCCAGTACCTCCGGATCTTCATAGATTTTTGTGCAGGGGATTTCCCCCTTTATGATTTTGCAGAATATGCAGTTGTGACTCATGGCGCGCCCCTCCTGAAATGACCATGAAATGTATCATAGCGAATAAAAGCTTCAATGACGAAGGTAGATGCCCAAAGAGGAGTCGAGAAATCACCGCAATTCTCATTTTCTGTCTTTACATGAAGGGGTGCTTTCGCGGTACACCCGCCGTCGCCCATCCCCGTGTCCCTATGGGACGCCAGTGAAACGTGGTATTGACATCACTCCCTCCCCTGAGTCATTTTACAGATCGTTGTTGCTTGATTAGCAATCTAGAGGCAATAAAGCTATGAAGAAGCCAGCCAAAGACGTACCCAGGAAGAAGCCGCCCGCCCTACGCGCCACACCACCAGCCTCCCGCACTCCGGCCGTCCCTACATCCGTACCCGTCACGGCGGCCTGTCCCATTGTTGGCGTCGGCGCTTCGGCCGGGGGGCTGGAAGCCATCGAAGCGTTCCTGAAGAACGTGCCGGCCGATAGCGGCATGGCCTTTGTCATCCTTCAGCACCTGGACCCGACGCATAAGGGCATGATGGCGGAACTGCTCCAGCGGGCTACCGGCATGAAAGTCGTTCAGGTCAAGGATCGCACGAAAGTGCGTCCGGATTGCGTCTATGTGCTTCCGCCTAATAAGGACATGTCAATCCTGCACGGGGTTCTGCACCTGCTCGACCCGGTGGTGCCGCGCGGCCTGCGCCTGCCGATCGATTTCTTCCTCCGCTCCCTGGCGCTGGATCGCCGCGATCGCAGTATCGGCGTGATTCTCTCCGGCATGGGTTCCGACGGAACGTTGGGGTTGCGGGCCATCAAGGAGCAGGCCGGTGTGGCCTTCGTGCAGGAACCGGGTTCGGCGAAGTTCGACGGCATGCCCCGCAGCGCCATTGACGCCGGACTGGCCGATGTCGTCGCTCCGGTGGAGGCGTTGCCTGGCAGGATCGTCGCCCATCTCCGGCACACGCCTCTACTGGCCTTGTCAGGACTGGCTGGGGAGGACAAGGACCATAGCGGCTTCGAGAAGGTGGTGATCCTGTTGCGGGCGCAGACGGGCCACGACTTTTCCCTCTACAAGAAGAGCGCCGTATATCGCCGGATCGAGCGGCGCATGAGCATCCACCAGATTGACCGGATCGCCTCCTATGTCAGGTTTCTGCGCGAGAATCCCCAGGAACTGGATCTGCTGTTCAAAGAACTTCTGATTGGCGTCACCAACTTCTTCCGCGACCCGGAAGCCTGGGAGCAGTTGAAAGCCGTGGGTTTCCCGGCGCTGCTAAAAGACCGCGCGCAGGGCCAGGCACTGAGGGTCTGGATACCCGGCTGCGCGACCGGGGAGGAAGCGTATTCCATGGCCATCGTGTTCAAAGAGGCGTTCGACAAACTGCATCCGGCCGGGAACCACGCGCTCCAGATTTTCGCCACGGATCTGGGCCGTGAGGCCATCGAGAAGGCCCGCGCGGGCATCTTTCCGGCCAACATCGCCGCAGACGTGTCACCGGAGCGGCTGAGCCGGTTCTTCGTCCCGGCGGAGCGCGGCTACCAGGTCGCCAAGCCCATCCGGGAGACCGTGATCTTCGCGCAGCAGAACGTCATCATGGATCCGCCCTTCACCCGGCTCGATCTGGTGAGTTGCCGGAACCTGTTGATCTATCTGACGCCGGCACTGCAGAAGAAGCTCCTGCCGCTCTTTCACTACAGCCTCAATCCCGGCGGCCTTCTCTTTCTGGGGAACGCCGAAACCGTGGGCGAGTACACCGACCTGTTTGCGCCACTGGCGGGCAAGGTGCGTCTTTACCGTCGTATCGAATCCCGCCTGCGCGCGGAGCCGGTGGAGTTTCCCTCCTCGTTCACGCCCGCCAAGCCCTCCGCCAGGCCGGCAGCGCCGTCGGCGAGATCGCTGAAACCGCTGGCGAATGTGCAGACGTTGGCGGAGCAATTGCTTCTGCAGCGGTATGCGCCGGCGGCCGTGTTGGTCACCGATAAGGGCGACATCGTGTTTGTCAGCGGCCGCACCGGCAAGTATCTGGAGCCGGCGGCCGGTAAAGCCAACTGGAACCTTTTCGCTATGACCCGCGAGGGACTCCGGCGGGAAATGGCGGAGGCCTTCCAGAGGGCGCTACGGACGAAAGACGCGGTCACCCTCCGAAACGTGAAGGTCAGAACCGACGGAGGCGTGCAGCCGGTGGACCTGACAGTTCAGGCCGTCGCTGACCCTGAGGCACTGCGCGGGCTGGTGATGATTGTCTTTACGGAGGTGCCCGTGCCCCCTCAAACGAAAACGGCGGCCAAAACTAAAGGGCGTCGTGCCGGCAGCGCCGAAGACTCGGTGCTCAAGCCGGAACTCGCGCAACTCCGCCAGGAACTGCGGAGCCTGGGCGAAGAAATGCAGACGTCCCAGGAAGAAGCCAGGTCCGCCCAGGAGGAATTGCAGTCCGCCAACGAGGAACTTCAGTCCACCAACGAGGAATTGACCACCTCCAAGGAAGAAATGCAGTCCATGAACGAGGAGTTGCAGACCCTCAACGCCGAACTGCACAACAAGGTGGCTGACCTGATGCGGATCAACGACGACATGAAGAACCTGCTCGACAGTACGGAGATCGCCACGGTGTTCCTGGACACTGATTTGAGCATACGGCGCTACACGGCGCCGATGGCTAAGATCATCAACCTGATCCCCGGCGACGCGGGGCGGCCCATCACGGATATCGCCTCGGAGCTGGTGTATCCTGCGCTGGCCGAGGATGCGCGGGAGGTGCTCAGGACACTGGTTTTCAAGGAGACGCAACTTGCCGCCGGTGACAGGCGCTGGTTCAAGGCCCGCGTCATGCCATACCGTACGATCGACAACCGGATCGACGGCCTGGTCATTACGTTCACCGACATCACCGCGTCCAAGAAACTGGAGGCGGAACTGCGGAGGAAGCAAGGGGAGGCCTAATCATTGAATACCATGAAAATAAACTAATCCGCCCCAACCGCCACCTCCTCCGATCTGCGCCGCCTCGCGGAAGAGCGCCTCATAGCGC
>CAJBSZ010000509.1 GCA_903958395.1 uncultured bacterium
CCTCATGTCATGACGATTCGCTGACTACGATTCTTAACTTTGCCTTTACAGTATCCCATGTCACCTCTCTAAATATTTCATACATGCACGTTGATCAGCGATCCATCTGTGGTATCGATTGCGGGAATTGCAAGGGATGTGGGCGTCGGGGCACGATCACTGCCTCGGATAGTGGTGCGTTCAGTGGTTCGAACACTATACTTGTTCCTGTGATAGGCAACGTGGATCTGTTCTACGGATTTGACATCGGGAAGAGTAAGACGACACAGTTCAATACCTGTGAGCACTATTCGAAGACGGACACGTGTAATACGCTGAACCTTGCCGGAGGGGCGGCCAAATGCTTGGATCTCTATTTCTGGAGGTTCTGCCTAACCATAACATTCTCATACAGTGAAATGGAGTGTAAGGGTACGAGTAGTAGCAGCACATCAACCGTGATTTCATACACTCAATGCACAGGTGCCGGTCCGTTTGCGGTGTGTCACGACATTCCTCTTTGGTAAGGAGCGAACCGCGATGCGCACTTCCGTTGTATTTTTTGCAATCTCACTTGCTCTCCTTGCGTTAGGATCGTATCGGCATGACGAAATGAGGATTGAGAATGGCTTGTTGACAATATCGAGATACAGGAGTTGGGGGTGCGCAAAAGAGGTGATGGTCGTGCCGTGTACGTCAATGGTTAATGTGAGATCGACTCTTGTTACAGCGGCGAGTGGCAGGCAGCGGCGGTCAATTTACGAGGTCAGTGCGTATGCGGATGATGGCGTTAGAGTGCCGTTGCCCGTTTCGATATGTCGTGAGCGCGCGAGTAGAATACGCGACTTGGAGCAGGAGATCCGAAATGGAATCCGATCTGGCGGAGGATTTAATAAAAAGGGCTATCCAGGAATTGTGCTGGTTCAAGCTTCCCTGCTGGTTTTTGTTGTCGGTTTTCTGTTTTGGCAGGATGCGTATCGACGATCTCGACGTGGCCGGGCCGGGGTCAGACTTAAAATTACAAATTAGTCGCTGACAAGTAACCATGGGATGCTACTACACAACCGAATCCGAAAACGCAGTGCCTGGAAATTCCTGTGCTACCCCGAAAACGCATACCCCGGGCTCACCGGTGAAGGAACGTGGCTTCCGCTACTACCTGCCGGAAGTGGGCAGGTGGGTGTCAAGGGATCCGTTGGGGGAAAAATCCTTTGTGATTCTGCGACAAGCAGTGGGGCGAAATGCAACAACGCAAAGGCTGCCTATACAAAAGTTTCCATCATCATTGCGAACAACCAAGGGATTAAGCCAGGCTGAGGAAAGTAGAAATTGGGTTATAAAGGTTGCTCAACGGGCAATGGCTGCAGCAAATAGATTTCAAATTAATGACCCAGCCTTGATGCCACCCTTTCTCTTTGTGAAAAATATCCCGATATCAAGAATTGACGTACTGGGTCTTGATTCGCCTGGCTGCGATGTTCCGTTTGTAGAGCGCAGGTTTTTGCCGGCGTGCTATCTTGAGTGTTGTGCACAACACGATTCTTGTTACGATAATTTTGATTGTAGCGCATCATCTTGGATTACACGCCTTTGCAGAATTCGCCAAGATCCTTGCGATGTTTGTAATGCAGCCGAAGCTGGCTGCATCACAGGTTGCGCGGCAGGTGAAGAAGACGCCGATGATCCGAATGAGTGGAATTTTTATTGCGGTCAGTGCCACGTCTTTTTTGATGATCCCAATGAGCACGCTGGCCATGGAAATTAATAAGCCACATTGCAAGCCCCTTCAGTATTAACCATAACGCAACAGGACGAATAGCTGAAAATGAATATATTTAGTATTTTAAGATTCAATAATTCACCTCTTTCAAAACCCGTAATCTCGGGTCTGAAAATTAAGCCTCAGTTTGTTGAAACGGTTGTTTCGTCGCTGCAAAGTATAATATCCGCTATTGGAATTACTCTCTTTTTTACTTTTGTCCCGTATGTTTCAAAAGCTGAGGATTTGAATACCGCAGGTCTGCTGGAAAGAATGTCCAATGCTTACTCCAATCTTAATGTTTATAGTGACTCAGGAGTCGTTGAGACAGTTATCTCTCAGGGTGGGCGTTCCCAAACGCTGAAAAAGCCTTTTTCGATCAAGTTTGAGAAGCCAGGATTAATCCGAATTGAGTGGACATCTTCATTTGGCGGCATGGATGATCCTTTCGTTTTGTGGAGCTGTACTAATGGCGCGTTTACTTACTCGAAGCGTATAAATCAGGTTTTGGCGGAGTCATCCTTTGACCGTGCGATAAGCAGATGGATGGGAGTTTCTGGTGGCTCTGTAAAAAATATTCCTGAAATCTTGCTTCTTGGGCGCAGCAGATTTTTCGGTGCTCAGATCGGTGCGAAGCGTGAGAAGGATGAAACTTTTGAAAATACTGACTGCTATAAGGTGATTTTCGAGCGTGCAGGAATGCCTGTCGCTCTCTGGATTGGCAAACATGACTATTTGCTTCGGAAATTGGAGGTCGCTACTCGTGGTGGTGTTGTAACTGAGATCCATCGCGAAATTGAGATAAGAGTTAAAGAAGGTGATGTTTCTTTTGAGCCGCCGGGAGATGCGAAGAAAGTTGAGCGGTTCCAGTATAAGGTGCCGAAAAACGACTAGATGGGAACGTGAGGGAGATAATTGGTTAGAAGACAGCGGGTCAAGTCCCGCTATTCGATTATTGAAGTGTTCGTGATTGGTAAGGGAAAAATGTTGAATACACTGACGTTGAGTGCTGTTGTGGGGAAACTGGAACGGCTGGAATGCCGGTCGCAGGACGTTGTTCAATCGGTTCTGGATGCCATTCGCCTGAAGGATGACCGGCTTCATGGCTATCTGACCGTGGATGCCGAAGAGGCCCTGCGTCAAGCCAAGGCGACGGATGAGGCGCGTGCCGCCGGTCGCACTGGACGCTTGCTCGGCGTGCCGATTGCGATCAAGGATGTTCTTAATGTAAAAGGCCAGCCCTGTACCTGTGGTTCGAAAATCCTGAAGGGCTACATATCGCCTTATGATGCGACCGCCATTGCGCGACTCCGGGTGGAAGGCGCTGTCTTTCTCGGCCGAACCAACATGGACGAGTTCGCCATGGGTTCCTCTACTGAAAACTCGGCCTATGGTGTCACCCGGAATCCCTGGAATCCGGACTGTGTGCCTGGCGGCTCCAGTGGTGGCTCTGCTGCCGTTGTGGCGGCGGATGAGGCCATTGCGGCGCTGGGTTCGGATACCGGCGGCTCGGTTCGTCAGCCGGCCTCCTTCTGTGGCTGTGTCGGCTTGAAGCCGACCTATGGCCGGATCTCCCGTTATGGGCTGACGGCGTATGCCTCGTCTCTGGACCAGATCGGACCGATGACCAAGACGGTGGCCGATGCCGCGCTGTTGCTTCAGGTGATGGCCGGGGGCGATCCGGCTGATTCCAGTTCGCTTTCCGTACCTGTCCCGGATTACACAGCAGCGCTTCAGAAAGATTTGAAAGGGATGACGCTGGGCTTGCCGCGCGAGTATTTTGTCGGTGGGCTCCATGTGGATGTGGAGCGCCGCGTGCAGGAGGCTATTGAGGTGTGTCGCGGGCTGGGGGCCCGGATCGTTGAGGTGGCATTGCCGCGTTCCCGCGAGGCTATTGCCACCTATTACATCATTGCCCCGGCTGAGGCGTCGGCCAACCTGTCCAGGTTTGACGGGGTGCGCTATGGGTTCCGTGCCGCGGGTGCGGAGGATCCGATTGATCTGTACAAGAAGACCCGGGCCCAGGGATTCGGACCCGAAGTGAAGCGCCGGATCATTCTGGGCACCTATGTGCTGAGTAGCGGGTATTATGATGCGTTTTACTTGAGGGCTCAAAAAGTGCGGACCCTGATCCGGCGGGATTTCGAGGAGGCGTTCAAGGTCTGCGACGCCATTCTCTCACCGGTGGCCCCGACACCTGCCTACCGGTTTGGCGAAAATACTGCCGATCCCCTGCAGATGTATCTGGGTGACATTTTTACCGTGCCGGTCAATTTGGCGGGGATCTGCGGTCTTTCAGTGCCTTGCGGTTTTACGGCGGATAAACTTCCGGTTGGGTTGCAGGTGGTGGGGCCGGCCCTGGGCGAGGAAGCGATCCTGCGGGTGGGGCACGCCTATGAACAGGCGACACAGTGGCATCAACAACGGCCGGGGAGTCCGTCATGACCGCATATCGCGTGACCATCGGGCTGGAAGTTCATGTCCAGCTGAAAACCCAATCCAAAATGTTTTGTGCCTGCAGTACAGACTTCGGGCAATCGCCAAACACCCAGGTGTGTCCCGTGTGTCTGGGGTATCCCGGTAGCCTGCCGGTCATGAACCGGGCGGCTATCCGGCTGACCGTCATGTCGGGCCTGATGCTGGGCTGCCGGATCAATCCGACCAGCAAGTTCGATCGGAAGAATTATTTTTATCCGGACATGCCCAAGAATTACCAGATTACCCAGTGCGACAAGCCTCTCTGCCTGGGGGGCGGGGTGGATATTGAGGTGGATGGAAAATCGCGGCGGATCGGCATCACCCGAATCCATCAGGAAGAGGATGTGGCCAAGAATCTCCATTATGCCAAGTGGAGCGGAATCGACTACAACCGGGCTGGCGTTCCGTTGATGGAGATTGTATCGGAGCCCGATATGGAATCACCTGAGGAGGCCATGGCCTATCTGTTAGCGTTGCGCCAGATCCTGCTTTATGCCGGGGTGAGTGATTGCAACCTTGAGGAAGGCAATATGCGGTGCGATGTGAATATCAGCATCCGGCCCGAGGGGCAGAAGGAACTGGGCACCAAGGCCGAAATCAAGAACATGAATACCTTCAAGGGGGTGTTCGCGGCACTCCAGTATGAAATCGCCCGGCAGACCGAGGTGGTGTCATCGGGCGGTCGGATCGTGCAGGAAACGCGGCGGTGGGATGCGGATTCAGGGCAGACCTTCTCCATGCGAACCAAGGAAGACGCCCATGATTATCGTTACTTTCCAGAACCGGATCTGATGCCCGTGGCTTTGCCTGACGTGTTGGTTGCGGAATGGGCGGCCTCCCTGCCGGAACTGCCGGCCCAGCGTCGGGAACGGTTTGCCCGGGAGTATGGTCTTCCTGAATATGATGCCAGGGTGCTGGCGGCGGACAAAGCCGTGGGTGATTATTTTGAAATCGCCGCTCGTGGATCCCCGAACCCGAAGGCCGTTTCAAACTGGATGATGAGCGATGTCATGAGAACCCTGTCCGAAAAGGATATTTCCATTACTGCATTCACGATCCCGCCCGATGCCCTTGCGGAGTTGGTGGGGCTGACCGAGGCGAAGGCGATCAATTCCAATACAGCCCGGGAGGTTTTTTCCATCATGCTGACGGAAGGCGGACGCGCGGGGGAGATCGTGGCGGCCCGCGGGTTGGCACAGGTAAGTGATGCGGGGGCGATCGAGAAGGTCGTGGACCAGGTTATCGCCGAGAATGCCAAGGTAATTGAGGATTTCCGGAGCGGCAAGGCGGCCGCTTTCAAGTTCCTGGTGGGGCAGGTGATGCGGCTCAGCAAGGGCAAGGCCAATCCCCAGATAGCCGGAGAGATGCTTCAGCGGAAGTTGTCGAATTGACCGATGTTGAATGATTGTGTTAGGTTTCGACCTTCTTCGAAGAAACCAGTTTAGATGAGAGGGCGGGCAGTTGACCTCGAATGATGACTATGTAATGGAGGTTCTCAAGGAAGAGGGCCTGGTTTCTTCCGAGCAAATCGCGGAAGCCCAGAGAATTATGCCACTCCACAGTTCGGTGGTGGATGCCCTGATTGCCTCCAAGATTCTCGCGTTCGAAGATGTCCTGTCCGTTCTGTCCAGCCGATTCGGCATGGAAATGATCAGTCTGGTGAACCTTCACATTCCCCCCGAGGCGATTCAGTCGGTTTCCGTGGATATCGCCCGCAAATACAAGATCATGCCGGTCTCCAAGCATGATAAAGTCCTCACCGTGGCCATCGGTGATCCGCTTGAAGTGGACACCCTTGACAGTCTCCGGTACCTGTTGAAATGCGAGATCGAGGGAGTGGTGGCGCCGCCGGCTGAGATAGCCGTGGCGTTGGACCGGTTCTATGCCACCGAGGCCTCGATGGAGACGATGATTGACCAGCTCACCGAGGGAACGGTGGCCATGGTGTCCTCTGGCCGGGCCGATATGCGCGAGGATTCGGATGTATCGGATTCCGATGTGCCGATCATCAAGCTGGTGAGCTTGATTATTTATGAGGCGCATCGCAACCGGGCCTCGGACATCCATCTGGAACCCCTTGAAAAACGGTTTCGTGTCCGCTACCGCATTGACGGGGTCATGCAGGAAGTGGATAGCCCTCCCAAACGTCTTCAGGCGGCGATCATCAGCCGTGTGAAGATTATGGCGAACATGAAGATTTCCGAAAAACGGGTTCCCCAGGACGGTCGCATTCAGGTCAATGTCAAGGGACGTGAACTGGATTTACGCGTTTCAACCGTTCCGACCGGTCATGGCGAAAGCGTGGTCATGCGTATCCTGGACAAGCAGAATCTGGCCCTCGGTCTTCCGAAGCTGGGATTTCTGGCCGATGATCAGGAAACCTTCACGCGCCTGATTGGTTTGCCGGACGGAATTCTTCTGGTGACCGGGCCGACGGGATCGGGAAAAACAACGACCCTGTATGCCTGCCTGAACTTCGTCAACCGGCCGGACCGGAAAATCATCACGGTTGAGGATCCGGTTGAATATCAGATGTCGGGTATCAATCAGGTTCAGGTTCGTGAAGATATCGGGTTGACCTTTGCCGGTGCACTCCGGTCGATTTTGCGCCAGGCTCCGAATATCGTGATGATCGGTGAAATTCGTGACGGCGAAACCGCCCGGATTGCCACCGAAGCATCGCTGACCGGTCATTTGGTGTTCAGTACGCTGCACACCAATGATGCGACCAGTGCCATTGCCCGTTTGCAGGATATCGGCGTCAAACCCTTTCTGGTGGCCTCCTCCATCCGCGCGGTTCTGGCGCAGCGCCTGATTCGCAATGTGTGTGAACACTGCCGGGAGGAGCATAAGCCCACCGCCATGGAACTCAAGCTTCTGGGGTCGTCGGCTGAGCAATTCTCCAGCATCCAGCTGTATCGGGGGCGCGGGTGTAATAAGTGCGCGTTGACGGGGTATTCGGGGCGTGCCGGAATATTTGAGATTTTTGTGATTAATGATGAGATTCAGAGAATGATCTTTGAAAAAATTTCCGCGGTTGAAATCCGCCAGCGCGCGCGTGAACTGGGGATGCGAACCCTGCGGGAAGATGGTTTGAGGAAGGTTGTGATGGGTATCACGACGCTGGATGAAGTGTTGAGAGCCACCATGGGAGATCAGGAATAATGATCGACAGCAGCCAGATTGAGATGAGTGAGCTTCTGCAATTGGTGGTCGATGAGGGCGCCTCCGATTTGCACCTTGAAGTGGGCGTGCCCCCGGTCCTTCGCCTCCATGGGCGGATGTCATCCATTGACGCCACCCAGTTGAAGCCGGAGGATACCGAGCGGTTCATGAAGAGCATCACCTCCGAGGATCACCAGCAGCGTATTCGTGAGGGTGGGGGAACGGACTTTGGATTTGGTTTTGGCAAGGCCGCCCGTTTCCGCGTAAGCGTTTTGAAATCCAAGGGTCATGTCGGAATGGTGCTTCGCCAGATTCCCTCCAAATTGATGTCGTTGGATAAAATCGGCCTTCCTTCCCAGATCAAGGAAATGCTGTTTCGCCCGCGCGGGCTGATTCTGGTGACGGGGCCGACGGGATCCGGAAAAACGACCACACTGGCCTGCATGATCGATCTGATCAATATGGAGCGGGACGGTCATATCATTACGGTTGAGGATCCGATCGAATACTACCACGAGCACAAGAAGTGTGTGGTTACCCAGCGCGAAATCGGGGTGGATGTGCCGTCCTTCAGCGAAGCCCTGCGTCGCGCCCTGCGTCAGGATCCGGATGTGATTCTGGTCGGTGAAATGAGGGATCTAGAGACCATGAGTGCAGCCATTACTGCGGCGGAAACCGGCCATCTGGTATTTGCCACTCTGCACACCACCGGTGCCGCACGGACGGTGGATCGTATTGTGGATGCCTTTCCGATGTGGCAGCAGTCCCAGGTTCGTACCCAGCTGGCCTCGGGCGTTATCGCCGTGGTATCCCAGCTCCTGCTGGTTAGAGCGGATGGACCTGGTCGTGTGGCGGCCTTTGAAATCATGATCACGACGCCCGCCATTCAGGCCTTAATCCGCGAAAACAAGACGTATCGGATTACGTCAGAGATTCAGACTGGTGCCAAGTGGGGGATGATTACGCTGGATGCGCATTTGATGGCGCTCTATCAGGCGGGGCGGATCAGCTATGAGGATCTCATTACCAAATCGCAGGATCCGGAATCCGTTGTCTTGAAGCTGGAAGAGAACCAGCGGGCCAAAAAAAGGTAGATGAAGCATGTCTGATGTCCACCATAGCGAACCGATCCTCCAGCTCCTGGAATCTCATGGGATGGTGACGGCAGAGCAACTCCAGGAGATTCTGGAGGAGCATCAGCGTAGCGGAAAACCGGTTCGGGAAATCGTCACCAACATGGAGATTTGTCCCCAGGACACGCTTCTGGCGATGATTGCCGAAACTCTGGGAACCCGCGTTGTCAACTTGCCAGCAACGGATATTCCGCCGGATGTCGTTCATGCCATTCCCGCCAGCGTCGCGAGAATGTACATGGTGGTGCCTGTGGACAAAGGCTCCAATACCGTCACGCTGGCCACCTGTGACCTGATGAGTCCGGGCACCATGGACGAACTGGCCTTTGTGCTTTCGAAGGATATTCAGCTTGTTCTGGCTCGTGAGGATGATATCCGTGCCCACGTCAACCAGTTGTATGGTGACGAGAGCAGCTCGGTGAGCGATATGCTCAATGCGCTGGAGTCTGAAATTGAGCAGGCGGATAAATTTCTCGAACTGAATGCGGTCGAGGAGGATGCCAAGGGGCTTGAGGAGGCGGCCGGATCGGCGCCGGTTATCCGGTTTGTGAATCTTGTCCTTTATCAGGCTGTCCAGGATCGCGCCTCGGATATTCATTTTGAGCCGTTTGAGAAGGAGTTCAAAATCAGGTACCGCGTCGATGGCGCGCTCTATGAAATGGCGCCGCCCCCAAAACGGCTGGCCTTGCCGGTCATTTCCCGCCTTAAGGTCATGTCGGGCTTGAATATTGCCGAACGGCGCTTGCCGCAGGATGGTCGCATCCAGCTCACGATCGGCGGGCGCCAGATTGATTTTCGTGTATCGTGCCTTCCGACCCAGTTCGGTGAAAGCGTGGTGCTTCGCGTGTTGGACCGAGGTGTGGTGTCTTTGGATTTGGACAATCTCGGGATGCCGGATGATATCCTTCAGGCGGTGCTTCTGGAGATTGATAAGCCGAACGGGATTGTGGTTGTGACCGGTCCCACCGGGTCGGGAAAAACGACCACCCTCTATTCCGCGCTGCGACGGTTGAATACCACGGAGACCAAGTTGCTGACGGCTGAGGATCCGGTGGAATACGAAATTGACGGCATCATCCAGGTGCCTGTGAATGATGCGATCGGAAACACCTTCGAGCGGGTACTGCGCGCTTTCCTTCGTCAGGACCCCGATGTCCTGATGATCGGTGAAATCCGGGATCTGACCACGGCTCATATTGCCGTTCATGCGTCACTGACCGGTCATCTGGTGTTCAGTACCCTGCACACCAATGATGCCGCCGGCGCCATAACCCGCTTGATTGATATGGAAGTCGAGCCGTACCTCATCTCCTCCACGATGGAGGCGGTTATCGGTCAGCGGTTGGTTCGCAAGGTGTGTTCGAACTGCAAGACGGCTTATGCGCCGGACGACCGCATCCTGGAGCGGTTGGCGCTGACACGTCTTGATGTCGGGGATCAGAACTTTTATTATGGGACCGGGTGCGGGCAGTGCAACAATACGGGGTACAAGGGCCGGAAGGGCATCTACGAATTCCTGAGCATTACGGATCCGATCCGGGAGTTGATCAACCAGCGCCAGCCGACCCTGGTGATCCGTTCCAAGGCGATTGAACTGGGTATGCGCACCCTCAGGCAGGATGGTATCAAAAATATCCTCGATGGTTATACCACCGTTGAGGAAGTGTTGCGGTATACGTAGGAGATGGGCATGGAAAAGGTTGTTATCATCGGTACGGGGCCGGCAGGCTTGACGGCTGCCATTTATACAGCGCGGGCGAATCTCAAGCCGGTTGTGATTGAGGGGATGCAGCCGGGCGGGCAACTGACCACCACGACAGATGTCGAGAATTTCCCGGGCTTTCCAGAGGGTATGGATGGAACCACGCTCGTGATGAAGATGCGCGAGCAGGCGGAACGTTTTGGCGCCCGGTTCATTCGCGGCGAGGTCACCGGGGCTGATTTTTCCGGGAAGGTTTTAAAGCTGACTCTTGACGAGGGACAGGTTTTGGAGTCGTCCACCCTGATTATTGCCTCAGGAGCACGCGCCAAATATATCGGAATCGAATCTGAGGAGAAACTCATGGGGCGCGGGGTGTCGGCGTGTGCGACCTGTGACGGCGCGTTGTACCGGGATGTGCCTGTGGCGGTAGTCGGGGGTGGGGATACGGCCATGGAAGAGGCGCTATTTCTTACGCGCTTTGCCAGCAAGGTGTCATTGATCCACCGGCGAAACGAATTCCGCGCCTCCAAAATCATGGCGGACCGGGTCACCACACACCCGAAAATTGAAATCCACTGGGACACTGTGGTGGATGAGGTTCTGGATGTGTCCCGTAATGAGGTCACCGGACTGCGGTTGAAAAATGTCAAAACCGGCGCGCTGACCGAGATTCCGGTCATGGCGATGTTTGCCGCCATCGGGCATGAGCCGAACACCCGGCCGTTCAAGGGCCTGCTCACGATGAACGAGGCTGGCTATCTGGTCACGAACCACACGCTCACCAATGTGGCCGGTGTTTTTGCGGCTGGCGATGTTCAGGATCCCCATTACCGTCAGGCGATTACGGCGGCGGGGACCGGCTGCATGGCCGCATTGGAGGCAGAGCGTTATCTCGGAAGCCTGGGCGGTTGAGATCGACGAATCGGCTTACCAGCGTTCCCACGGTTTCCCGAAAGTCCGGTAACTCTTCAGGATGGCTTTCACATAGGCACGGGTTCCGGGGAAACTGATGGCCTCGGGGAAGGATTCCGGCGGGAGGGTTGTGCTGCGTTCCCACCGGAGCGCGTTTGAGCGTCCGGCGTTGTACTCTGCCAGGGCGTAAGGGAGTGGATCCGACTGGGTATTCCAGCGCTTGATTGCCCGGGCCAGATACCAGGTTCCCGCCAGGATATTGGTGCCGGGATCAAACAGTGTTTCCGGCTTGAAATCTTCGATCCGCGCGGCTTTTGCCCATTCCTCGGCACTTTGCGGCATGATTTGCATAAGTCCAATCTCGCCTGATTTTCCCCGACAGGCGGAATTAAAGCGGGTTTCCTGCCAGATGAGGGCGGCGATCAATCGGGCCGGAACCTTGTACCGCGCGGCTGCCGCATCAATCACAGGCTGATTCTGGCTGGAGCGGATCTCGAATCGAAAGGCCCAGAAAAGGCCAAGACCAAGGATGGCCAAAGCCGAGGGAATCAGTATAATGCGGCGCGTTGATTTACCCATAGATCAGGCGAGGATACGAAATACCGCGGGGAGAGGGAAAGATGAAAAGCTATCGAAAAGAACTTTGGATGGAAGCGCCCGTCCGGCGTGCCTATATCAACATAACGCCGCAGGTGGAACTGGCGCTGGCCGACAGCGGGATTCGCGAGGGATTGGTGCTGGTCAATGCCATGCACATTACCGCCAGCGTTTTCATTAATGACAACGAATCCGGACTCCACTCTGATTTTGAAAAGTGGCTTGAAAAACTGGCGCCTGAAAAGCCCCATACCCAGTACGCCCATAACGGGTATGAGGATAATGCCGATGCCCACTTGAAGCGGCAGATCATGGGGCGGGAAGTGGTTGTCGCGATCACTGAGGGGAAATTGGATCTCGGGCCGTGGGAACAGATTTTCTATGGCGAGTATGACGGGAAGCGGCGAAAACGGGTTCTGATCAAGATTATCGGGGAATAGGGATCACGTGCTTAAGACTTCAGATTTTGACTTTGAGCTGCCGCCGGAACTGATTGCGCAGGACCCATTGGAGGATCGGGAGGCGGCTCGTATGATGGTGGTGGACCGTGCGACGGGAACCCTGTCCCACCATACCGTCCGCAACTTGCCGGAATTCCTGAGACCCGATGATTGTCTTGTCATGAATGATACCCGGGTGATTCCGGCTCGTATCCATGGACACAAGGAGAAAACCGGCGGTCATGTCGAGTTGCTGCTTCTGGAGGAGACCCCGGATGGCCAATGGGAGGCGCTCTGCGGGTCAGCGCGCCGCCCCAAGCCGGGAATCTGGCTCGTCATGGCGGGTGGGTTGATTCAGGCGGAGGTGACGGCCTGGCGGGAGGGTGGGGGCGTGATCGTCCGGTTGCATTCCGACAAGCCCCTGCTGGAGGTTCTCGAGGACGTTGGACTTCCGCCGCTTCCGCCCTATATCAAACGGCCTCAAGCCCCTGCTCAGGAGGTCACGGAGCGTGATCGCCTCTATTACCAGACCGTATATGCCCGCGTGCCCGGCGCCGTGGCCGCGCCCACTGCGGGTCTGCATCTGACCGAATCCCTTTTGGCGAAATTGGGCAGCCAGGGAGTATCACGCGCCACGGTCACACTTCATGTGGGGATGGGAACCTTTAAACCGGTCAAGGTGGACACCGTTGAAGACCACGCCATGGAGGCAGAGCGCTATGAGGTGCCCGGGACTACTGTAGCGGCTATCGAACAGTGCAAACGGGCGGGCGGGCGGGTGGTGGCGGTTGGAAGCACGACAGTCAGGACGCTGGAGACTGCGGCTGCGGAAACGGGAGTGCTTCAGCCGGGGTGCGGGCGAACCCGCATTTTTATCTATCCGCCGTATTCATTCAAAGTCGTTGAGTTGATGTTGACCAATTTCCACCTGCCCCGCTCAACCCTCATTATGATGGTCAGTGCGCTGGCTGGGGGGGATCTGATCCGGAAAGCGTATGCCGAGGCAGTTCGGGAACGGTACCGTTTCTACAGCTATGGCGATTGCATGCTGATTGTGTGACCCGATTCTTGACAGAAGGCGGGCAAATACCGTATATTTATCCCGTTTTTAACAAATAAGGAGAAGAATCATGGCGTATGTTATCTCAGACAAGTGTACGAAATGTGGAAGTTGTGCCCCGGTTTGCCCGCAGGAAGCGATTGCTGAAGGTGACAAGGTGTTTGTGATCGATGCGGACAAGTGCGTGGATTGCGGTTTGTGCGCCGGTGAATGCCCGGTTGAGGCCATTTCCCCTGTGTGATGCAAGACGGATATAGGTTTCTTTTCGGCCCAGTTCGCTCACGGCGACTGGGCCGTTCTCTTGGTATCGATCTGGTGCCTCTTAAGGTTTGCACCTATGA
>CAJBSZ010000510.1 GCA_903958395.1 uncultured bacterium
ATAATACCCTCGGGTCGATACTTTTTTGCCATGTGCGCAAACTCGGCCGCCTTGTACTTTCTAAGTTCCGGGTATCCGTACTCCGGAACCATCCACTGCCGATTTCCCTCCCGATCTACCGTAATCACTTCGGGATGATCCCTGTGATATTTGATCATATACGACCAAGGCACCATGCGCCCCACCCCCTCTACCCCGACATCTTCTGGTGCGCCTTCACTGTAGATGTGCGGATGACTAAGCCAGTAATCAAAGCCCAGCTTTTCGGATGCCTGCCGAATCGTGGTGTGGGGATCCGCTTTCGCCATGATTTCATCCACGATATGCCAATACACCGCAAGCCCCGGATTCGTCTGCAACTTTCCCGAGTGCCGGATGACTTCGCCAGGCGGAAATTGATCAAGATCGGAACGCAGATAAACACCCGTGAATCCACGACCTTTCCAATGCTTCACCATGGCTTCCATCGCCTCTGCAGTATCCATCGCCGCATCCGTCCCCGGCCCATACACCAGCGTCATATCACCCCAGCTTGGAATAAGATTCATCTTAGGACCGGGAGCAGGAGGGGGTGGACGGCCACACGCCGAGACAACCGCCAGAACCAGACCCAGGCCGATCACTTTCGCTTTTCTCATTTTCGATCCAGACTCACTATGCGGGCCTTTAATTCTGTGACCCGCTTCTCTGCTTGCTTCTCCCAATCCGATTCCTTTGCGCGAAAGAATCCTGAAATAGTTTGAAAGGTTCCATCAAATCCGGCGGGAATGGTTTGTCCTACGAAGCTCATGATTCTCAGTTTTCGATAAACTCCCGGAGCGTCCGTATACTGCAACCAAGCCTCCGCAGTCGCCGGATGCTGCACCAGATAACACACCGCACCCTTCCCACTACTTGGATCAAACACCGCCATCCAACGCGACGATTTTTCCCGCCCTTCCACCGCCTTCTCAGGAACAGAGCGAAACGTGCCACGTTTCTGGATGCCATTGTCATCGCCAAAGAGATAGGCGGTGGCTTTAGGCGTCCAGGCGTACATCAGTGGGTAAGATTTCTCCAGTTCAACCGGTTCGCGGGTGCTGAGGTGCGCGGTTTCTATCAAAACGCCATCCCGCAGGTCCACCATCGACTCAAGATTCAGATTCCGGATTTTTGATTTGCGCTCCATCCGAAACGATTTTCCCGCAAGGTTCATCTTGGACGTCAGGCCCGTAACGATTTTGTCATCCAGAAAAAACTTCAGCTCTGTGACATCCTCTTTTTCAATTTCGCCAGGTTTCCCCGGAACATCGAGAAAATGGCCAGTCCCCAAATGTCTCTCGCCTGGAAAAGTGACTACCGTCCCATAGGCACTATCCTCCACGGCCATCACGGTGTTTTCATAATCGATTCCACTCATCGTCCACATCTTTGCCCCGTCAATTCGTGTCCGGAGTTCACCCACCGACACCGTCAATGAGATCGGCCGCTTGGCATTATCGGGTATTTTAGCACTTGATTCACCATGGCTGTTCTTGGC
>CAJBSZ010000511.1 GCA_903958395.1 uncultured bacterium
GGTCTTCCTCTCTCGCCCCCCCCCTCCGTCTCCTCAAGCGAAGCGGGTGGTAAATCTTCTTTTTCCTGGCGGCTGTAATGACTATTCCCCTGAAACTCTCCATTGGCCCGATTGACTTACAGACGCCGATTCTGTTCGCGCCTTTGGCGGGCTACTCGGATCTTGCGTTCAGGCTCGGCCTCCGTCGGCTCGGCGGTGTCGGACTCGCCTATACCGAAATGCTGAGCCCCTCCAGCCTGCTGATGAACAAGGCCAAGCGGCTTCATTCCCTGCTGGCCACATCGGATGAGGACAATCCGCTGGGCTACCAGATTTACGGAACAAACGCCGAGACACTGGCACGAGCCGCCATCCTGCTTGAAAGCCGGGGCGCGAAACTGGTGGATATCAACATGGGCTGTCCCCAGCGAAAAATTTCAGGACATGGCGCCGGGGCAGGCCTGCTCCGTAATCCTGCGGAAGCGGTCCGGATTGCGGAGGCAGTCGTGAAGTCCGTCGCCATTCCCGTGACTGTCAAGCTCCGGCTCGGCTGGGATCTTCAAAACAAAGTGGCTCACACCATGGTGCCTGCCCTGGAAGACGTGGGGGTGGCAGCCCTGACTATCCACGGGCGCACCCGGTGCCAGGGGTATACGGGAAAGGCTGACCTTGAGGCAATCCGCAAGGTGGTTCAATCCGCCAGCCGGATACCCGTGATTGGCAACGGCGACATCACCTCACCCGCCGCCGCGCGCACCATGTTCACCGAAACCGGCTGCGCGGCCATCATGATCGGGCGCGGCCCCCTGAAGAACCCGTGGCTGGCGCGGGATATCTGGAACGATCTACAGGGGCATCCGGCGGCGCCCCCGCCCACCCGTGAGGAATGGGTTCAGTTTGCGCTGGAGCATTTTGACCGGATGGTGGAACTGTACAATCCGAAAGGCGCGGCGCTATTGTTCCGAAAATGGATCCCGCAGTATCTGCGCCGACTCCTGGCTGGCCGCCAGCACCTGGTGACCATGATGATGATCCAGGATGCCGCCCTGATGCGGCATGCCATTGAGGAACTCTTTGAGATCCGCCCCCTCGAGGCACCGCCCCGCCTGGAGGCCGACCCGGAGCCAGACGACGAACCGCTTTCTCCCGGGGAAGAAAATTAAAAGGCGCGGAGAGGTTACTCTTCGCGCCTTTCAACACTCTTGAGGCTAACTCAGCCCTTGACGATCTTATTCGACCGGATGCATGCGGTGCAGACGGTCTTGCGCTTCACGCCGCCATTTTCCATGACGCGGATGCGCTGCAAATTGGGAAGAAACTTCCGGCGGGTAATGCCCGTTGTATGCAACCCGATACCGCCCTTGGCCTTGGCCAACCCATGACGCACAATCCGGTTACCCGTGCTCAGCGTCTTCTTACAAACTTCACATTCCCTGCCCATCGGTCTTCTCCTTGAATTGATAGGGCGCGAATAATAGGTATCCACCCGCCCGGGCGCAAGCTAAAAAGAGAGAGGCTCCCTACCCTCTAAATCCCTGTGGAATTTCCTGCGGGAATAAACACCTCCACGATCGCCGTCTCGGAGGTGCTGGCGGTCTGCCAGTCCAACCTGAGACGGGCCGCTCTTGGAAACAATAGCCGGGCCGATGAAGTCCATTGATTTGTCCAGCCTGATTCCGTCAAAACAGAAACTTCCCACGCCGTGACCCCTTCCAGCACTCCATTTGACGTCGCCGGCCCCAGGGCATCTGTCCCCCAAAGAGTCACGCTTTCCCGCGTCAAAACAGAGTCGGAAGAGACACTGTACCGGATCCGGTGAATTTCGAGTTTCGAAAAGTCATCCTCCGGTGAGGGAATGCTGCCCACGAAAAACTCCAAGGAACACAGACCCGGGGCATTGGTGTCATGAGCAGGCGAGTCCACTGTAAACGGGGGCATATTGGAGAAGGGGGCCTGGGCGCAACCGGCCAGATCGTGTCGGATTTGGTCGAGGGCTGCAGCGCCGGCCTCGTGGCGGCGCTCCTGCTGGCGAAGCAACGACGAGGTGATCACCAGATAGAGGGAAACAGACGCGGAAAAGACCATTGTGGCGACGGAAATGGCCACCAGTAACTCAATGAGCGTCATGCCCCGTGTATGCGTGCCGCGGGTCATGCCCCTCGAATCAGGTGAAAAGACGGAGCACAAAGAAAACAAGTCCCGCCATAACCAATACAATAAGACCGATGGTCAGAATCACCCAGGGCTTCCGACTGTCCCGGCGATTCCCGAACGGCGAAGCCGTATGAAAACTGGCAGGAATATGAACCTGCTCTGCCATCGCCTCAATCTTCACGGTTCTTGAAGACTCAGGAACGGGTACTTCAACATCCTGCCCGTCAAACATCAGTTCGACGCCGCCGACCTGGAGAATGTCCTTGGGCTTGAGCGCCACACGAGAGACCGAAGCCCCGTTGAGACGGGTCCCATTGGTGGATCCGAGATCAACCAGGGTATACCGGCGATCCTCGCGGATAATGCTGCAATGGCGCCCGGAAATCGAGGCATCATCAATGGGAATTTGATTCTGGTTCTGGCGTCCAATGTGGGTTTCACCCTCCGCCAGCTCAAATTTTCTCCCCTTCACCGTACTCGACATTCCAATGATAACAGCCATAGAAGTCCTTTCTGCACGCCCAGATAATCATAGTGTCACGATTAGCACCGGGTGTCAATCTCGCCAGCCCCGTTGTCAACCAGCAATCTGGACACCCAGTAGCCGACCGATCCCGTAGGTGATCGCGGCAGCACCCAGGCCGAACACGATTTGCCGGGAGCCCGACACCCAGAGACTACGCCCCGTCACCAAGGTAATACCGGCCCCGATCAAAAATAGACCCACCGCACTCACGGCCCCGCTCCACAGCACGGCGGTGATCCCCTGCGTGAAAAAGAAAGGCGAAATCGGAATGATGGCCCCCACGGCAAATAGCAGGAATGAGGTCGAGGCCGCCACCCAGGCTGACCCGCCCAACTCATCAGGATCCATCCCCAACTCCTCACGGCTCAACGTATCCAAGGCGTGGACAGGATCGGAAAGCAGTTGATCTGCAAAGGTTCTGGCCTGTTCAGGGGACAGTCCCTTGGACTGGTAAATCAGGGCCAGTTCCTCCTTTTCCTCCTCGGGCGACTCCGCCAATTCCTGCCGTTCAACATCCAACTGGCGTGTGTACAGTTCACGGGAGCTCTGTACCGACAACCATTCGCCCATCGCCATCGAAATGGCACCCGCCAGGAGCCCGGCCAGACCCGTGATCAGGATTGCGTGCGAGTCCATGGCCGCCCCGGCCACACCCATCACCAGGCTTAAGACAGAAACCAGACCGTCATTGGCTCCCAGTACCCCGGCTCGCAACGCATTGCCGCCCGTCGATCGGTGCCGTCCCTCCAGTCGGGCTACCGCACTCCCCGCCAAACCACCAGTCTGGCCGGACAACCTTTTGAAAATCCGGGCATGCGACCGCTCTTCCGCCGCCATTCCGGTTTCATCGGCCTCGGGTTGGGCATCATAGCGTGTACCGGCACCCTGCTCGATTCCGGCGATCGTGGGCAGAACAAACCGAACCCCGAACCGCGTTGCCAGCCAACCCAGCATCCAGGTTCGCCAATCCCCCCCAGGAGAAGGAACCGCCACCCCCGCATCACGAAGGCGCTGTTCCCACACGGCGGCGTGCTTGCTCTCGGTGGCGGCCAATTTCCGGTACAAGGTGGAGAGGTCTGGATTTTTCTCCACACCGGCCAACTGCTCATACAAGATCACCGCATTGCGCTCTTCCTTCAGGTTAGCCCGGTACCGGGCCACATCCGCACGACTTACCATACCGCCTCCCTCTCGTTTCGCCCTACTCTATACTGCCCCCTGAATCCTGAACACTCCCGAATGATACGGCCCCCCCTCAACACTAGACACTGGAGTCTTTTTTTCTCATAATCCGAACCATGCATTTTTACTCAAAGGATAACGGATGACTCTTCAACGCCTGCCCATTCCCCAATTACCCACGCACACCCTTCAAACGGGCGAGGCGGGAATTGTCCAAAGGTCATTTCCGTTCGGAAAGAAGAACTTCTTTCGACTTTTTCGCGATCAGCCGCTCGACCTCACCATCACCCTGAATGCCCACAACGCCCACCCGCCTCAAGTCGTCCTGCATACCGATATCGGTGAGACCGGACCTGGAGATTGGCGTGATATCCCCTTCACCACCACCGACGAGCGAACCTTCCGCCTCACCCACACCATTCCCCGCTGCGGGCTCTATCGCTTCCGCATCAAGTATTCGATCGACGGCGGCGACCAATGGTGCTGGGATCGGGCACCCCACTCCTACGTCATGGTTGACCCCCCCTCCCTTCGAACCGTCCGGCTTTACACACTCATCCCCAGCGCCTCAGGCACTATTTCGAACTGGAAACGACTCCTCCCGGATATCGCCACGATGGGTTTTGATGCCCTTCACCTTCTCCCCGTTTCCCAAATGGGATTTTCCGACAGCCCCTATGCCGCCTCCAACCTGTTCGACGTGGATGCCCGCTACCGCGACCCCTCCGATCCCCGCAGCACCCTTGAACAGTTTGAAGACTTCGTTGAGGCCTGCCGCCAGCACGGCCTCAGGCTCTGCCTCGACCTGGTGCTGAATCATGTCTCCGCCGACAGCCAGATCGTTCAGTCCCGCCCGGACTGGATTGTTCCCGACGACAACGAGCCCGACGGCTTCAAGCGCGCCGGATGCTGGCACATGCAGAACTGGATCCGATGGGAAGACCTGGTTCCCCTCCAATACGACCACCCCAGCACATTTGTCCGGCGCGATCTCGCCGACTACATGAAGCAATACGCCGCCTTCTGGTCCAACTACGCTGCCTACACGGGCGGCATGGTCCGGTTCGACAACCTCCACAGCAGCAATACCGATTTTGTCGCCGACCTGAGCGCCGATCTCCGGAAAGGATTCCCTGATCTGGGCATCTTCGGGGAATATTTCACCGATGAGTTGACGCTGGAGAAGACGGTGCCCGAATGGGGCATCAACCTGCTGCTGGCCAACAGCTGGGAATATCCATTCGGCCCCCAGTTACGCCACTACATCCATTACCTTCACACCGTTTCAAGCCGGCTTCGCCACCTATGCGCCATCACCACCCATGATACCGGGGTTCCGGCCCAGCTTTTCGGATCCGAACGTTCCGCCCTTCCCCGTTACGCCATCTGCGCCCTCTACACCCTCGGCCAGACCGGCCTGGTTCAGGGGGTGGAAGCCGGCGTTCAGGAGCGCATCCCGTTCATCGGGAAAGCATCAAAACTGGAGCTCATTCCCAAGCCCGAATATCAGGCCTTTTTCGCCCGCATCAATGCCCTCCTCGCCCTCCATGACGTTTTCAAACAAAGCGGAAACCTGGTTTTCGTAGACAACAGGCATGAGGCCGTGCTGGCGGCCTTCCGATGGGATCTCACGGGCAAGGAAGGCTCGTTCCTGCTCATCGCCAACCTCGATATCCACCATCCCCAGACCGTGACCATAACCCTCCCCGGGGATGGCCTCGCGTTCCCCGTTTCGGTTAAAGAAGCACTGACCGGTGAAATTCAGACCTTGTTGGAGCCGACCTTCCCATTCACCCTCGGCCCCTGCGGGGTCAAAGTGTTTGAATTCCCTTCACACGGAGCCTGACCCATGAATCCTTACCTTCGCCTGATCTTCCTCGTCGCGATCCTCTTCATCGTCCCCTCCGTCTTCGCCCGCCTGGGCGATACTCCGGATCAATGCGATGAGCGGTATGGTTTAAAATACACGGAAATTGGAGGACAGGGATTCTGGGCTGCGGAGCGCAAATACGAAATAAGCGGCGTCCAGATCACGATCCGATTTCTGCGAAGCGAAAGTGGCGCCCGGACCGCCGAATACATTGGCTACAAACTGACCAATACCACAACCAACCGAATGACCCCGAGCAAGATTGAAGGGTTACTCAACTCCGTCGCCTCCGAATGGACCCCCATCACCCTGATCACCCCACCCCCCGTGAACGAGAAACTGCTTCCGGATCCCAAAAGAACTTTGAATAGCTCGACCGCAAAAAAAAGGATTACCATCGAACAGTCAGCAGGACTCGATAAACGGAAAGCCGAAAAGGAAGCCTTGGATCGTCAGAATCTTCTCAATTCCATTGCGGCGAAAAACAGCGAGATCCAAGTGTTGAAAAATAAAATTAAGAAAATCACCACCCTGTCAACCGACACCGCCTGGCAGTCGCCAAAAGCTTATGCTGTAAGCACAACGTCCAGTCTTGTCCTCTTTTCCGCCGCCTTCCTCACGGCCTACGATCACCAGGCGGAAATTGAAAAAGCCCGACAAGCCAAGGA
>CAJBSZ010000512.1 GCA_903958395.1 uncultured bacterium
AGCCCAGGAAGGCAAACGCATCGTGCGCGATGAAACGCCGCGCGTTCCATACCAGCAGGAACACCCCCCAGGCCACAGCCACGCCCAGCAGTTCCACAATCCCGTGGAACAGCAGGTAGTTCTCGCGGCTGGTCCAGAAGAGAACCGGCAAAACCAATGCGGCAAAACCAAGCATACAGGCATACCGGCGCCAGGAAGCCGCCTCGGATACAGGGCCGGCTTGCGGACGACACAGGCTTTCGCCAGTGCTGCGGATCTTGCGTGGATCATCTTCCACCGCGTGCGTTGAGAAAATTGCTCGCATAACTGTTTTGGAGTTTAACTTGGTTTTGACAAAAGAACGATAAAAATGTATTTGGCATCAGGGCTGAGGGTGGCCGACAATATTCTGAAGGGAATGCAAAAAGGCGTGTTTTTTGGTTGCTAGTATATACATATCAATATACTATGCCGTCATGAATACCAATAACCCTTCTAAACTTCTGGAACAACTCGCCAAAATTCAACGGATGGAGCCCGGGAAACTCTGCGTCATGCGGAAGGGACCGGACGGGCACTACTACAACCTGCAATGCCGTGAACATGGGAAGACCGTCAGTCGCTATGTTCCCCAAGATCAAGTGGCAGCGGTTGCCGAGCATACCGCCAATCATCAGGAGTTTAGGGCACTGGTGGAAGACTATGCGCAGCATATTATTGACCAGACCCGCCGCGAACGCATGGAGGGGGCAAAAAAAAAGACCTTGCCGGGCCTCTTTTCCTCGCGCAGAACGAAGAAATCCAAGCCTTGATGGATCGTTTTACGGCGGCCGCTCCTACCGGCGAGGCGGTTCAGCAGGTGGAGGGATTGGTGAGGACGGCCATTTTCAAGCCGGCGACCTCCTTGGTGGGATTTCTATTGCAGGCCGCAGCGGAGCGAATCGAGGCCGCCTACGAGCCCACACCTGGCGAAGAGCGCAAAGGACTCGTCGAATTGCAGGTTCAATGTCTGTTCGGTACGTTCCCGTTGCAACGCCGGTACTATTATCATCCCGGCAAGCAGTGTGGCCATTATCCTGCCGATGCAGGACTGGGGTTGGAGATCGGCTACACGCCGGCTTTGGCGCGCCTCATAGGATTGGAAGGGGCGGATGAAATCTACGACAAGGCACAGTTCCATTTGCGCGAAGCCGGTGGCATTGAAGTGGATGCCCGACAGATTCAGCGTGTCATTCAACGACTCGGTCCGGATGCCCACACCTGGCAGCAGGAGCGGAAGTTTACGCCTCCCTCTGAACGGGCTCCGATTATGTATGTCAGCGCCGATGGCACGGGAATACCCATGCGCAAGGACGAACTCATCGGACGCAAAGGCAAGCAACCCGACGGCTCGTCCAAAACCCGCCAGGTGTATCTGGGCTGTGTCTTTACCCAGCACGGTCGCGACGAGAAAGGGCACCCCGTGCGGGACTATAACTCCACCTCCTATGTCTCGCACCTCGGCCCGATAAGCGACTTTGCGCCCATGCTGCGCCGAGAGGCCCTGCGTCGGGGAATGGGTAATGCCACCCATGTGGTGTTCCTGGTCGATGGGGCGGAGGGCTTGGAATGTATGGGCCGGGACTACTTCCCTGGATGCACTCAAATCGTCGACTTCTATCATGCCATGGAACATGCCAGTCGCGTACTGGCGGCATGGCTGGGATCCAAGGAGCATCCGGACTTCAAAGCCCGATTGCACCAATGGGCTAAAACATTGCTCAAAAACGGCGTGACTAAACTGGTGGCCCAAGCCCGCCTTGAATGTCAGGGAAAATCGAAGGCCGCCGTGGAAGAAGAACTGGGCTACTTCATCCGCAATGCCCCTCGTATGCAGTACCGCACATTCCGCAAAGCAGGGTTCTTCATCGGCTCTGGCGTCGTGGAAGCCGGATGCAAAACCGTCATAGGAGGTCGCTGCAAGCAATCCGGCATGCACTGGGGCCTGCCTGGCGCTCAACATGTCCTGGCCTTACGGTGCATCCACGCCAGTGGCCGACTGGCTGACTTCTGGGCGCATCGCCTCCAAACACGCACTAATCCCCTAGCTCGCGCCGCTTAACCGAAGAATTTTGTCGGCCACCCAGGTGCTGTTTTTATTGAAGGGAATGCCTTACAAGAGTGGCGTTTTGTAGGTGTCTGTATTTTCTTCTGTAGCGGGTTTTTCTTCTCGTCGTCCACTCTGTGTCCGTGGTACGTTGAATATAAGGATTAAATGAATCGCCAGCCCCAAGTCTTAAGACATCGTAATTATGGCATACGGAAACACAACAGTGTCTGGCGGTCGACCTTCGTTAAGAGGCCAACGCATTCTGGTCGTGGAAGATGAAATCACCTTGCGCAAGCGTGTCGTTTCCCTACTCATGCAGGAAGAAGCGAATGTCCAAGCGGTTGCAACTATCGCAGACGCCCGCAAAGCGGCAGGCCTGACAGACTTCGACCAGATTCTTCTAGACGTCAACTTGCCGGACGGCAGTGGACTCGACCTGCTCCGTGAGTCGATTTTTCCTGCCGGGACTTCAACCGTCGTCATGACGGCTCAAGGGGGCATAGAAACAGCCCTCGAGGCTTTGCGTTATGGCGCCGCGGATTATCTGATCAAACCCTTCGATCCTTTCGAACTGCCGCTCATATTTGACCGATGCAAACAGCGACGCGCGGCACGACGGCTCCAAGAACACGACCATACGCAGGCCTCCACAGCAAGCAAGAACCTGTTCTTTGGAAATGGGTTGACGCACATATCAGCACAATTGGACCGGATTCTAAAGACTGACAATCGACTTCTCGACAGGCCGCCGCCGCTGCTCATCGTTGGCGAAACAGGCACTGGCAAATCCACCTTGGCACGCCATGTCCACTACTCAGGCCCCCGGACGGAAAAGCCGTTTGTTGAACTGAATTGTGCCACACTTTCTGAAAACCTGGTCGAGTCGGAACTGTTCGGTCATGAGCGTGGCGCTTTTACAGATGCGAAGGGCACCCGCATCGGGCTATTTGAGGCGGCAAACGGCGGCACACTCTTTCTTGACGAAATCTCAAGCTTGCCGATGACGTTGCAGGCCAAACTCCTGACAGCCATTGAAGACGGCCACATCCGGCGTGTGGGAGGGAACGAGCGGATCAACATTGACGTCCGCCTGATTGCGGCAACCCTCTCGGATCTGCGCGCAGGCGTGGAACAAAAAACATTTCGTCCGGATCTTTACCATCGCCTCAATGTGCTCAGGCTTGAATTACCGCCCCTCCGTGCGCATCGCGATGATCTGGTGGCTCTGGCAGATCATCTGCTCGACCCTTTGAGGCGACGTTATCAAACGCCTAATGCCCGGCTCTCCGATGAGGGTATCGCCCGACTGAAAGCCTACGATTGGCCCGGAAACTTACGAGAACTCAAGCACGAACTTGAGCGCCAACTCGTCCTTCACGAAGATGGTCAGTTGCACTTGAATACCTTGCCAGAAGGCACAGGGATGAGGGGGGCAGAAAACTCAAGCGACTGGCTGAACCTGGCATGGCGTTTTCCCGACGAAGGGTTCTCGATCGAAGAGGCCGAAATGCGCCTGATCCGGCTTGCCATGCAACAGGCTGCTAGTAACGTTTCGGCGGCAGCACGGCTACTAGGTGTTAACCGAGATTTCATACGCTACCGTCTTGGGAAATAGTCCCCACATTACCTGGGCATTATCACCCGATTAGTCGCTCTATGCTGTGGCCACTATCTCAACAACACGTCATATCTTTCTATGAGACAACAACTAACAACTACACTGCTCATTCTTGGCACGGTGTTTGCTATTAGGTAAAGTCGAGCTGAGACTACAACGTTGTGTTAACGTTGGCAGCACAAAGAGGGATAGGTTGAAGAAGGAGAAAGTTATGAAAGCTGTGAAATGGTTGGTTGGGTTGACATCGCTTATGGTGGTTACCGGTACAGTACAGGCAACACTGGGTGACACCGGGGGTGGCGTCACAGAACGGAGAATGGCGGCGGGACCCGTAATCCCCGCTGAATTGCAAGCGCAGCTGGATAGCGCGCGGGCTGCTCGCGAATTATTGTTGAGCGATCTGAAGGCGCTGCTTGAGGCGAATGTAGACGCTACTGCAGAGGAACGTGCGGCACTGGTGGAAAAATGGCGCGAAACCAATGCTGCCGCGCTGGAAGCCCAAAGGACGGCCATGCAGGCTGTGCGGCAGGAGATCCGCGAATGGCGCGTTGAAAACCGCCCCCAGCAGGTGAAGGTTGCCGATGGGACATGCAAGGATAGCGGCCAGTTGTGCGAGAACGACGCCGAGGCGCTGATGACCCAATTGAAGGATCAGCACCAAGCCAGGAAGCAAAGCATGACCCAAATCCGTGAGCAGTTGAGCAATACGGCTGATGAGACCACGCGGAAGCAAATCATCGCCCAGAATCGCGAGCAACGCATGCAGGAGGCACAGCAGGCACGCACTGAGACCAGGACGCGAAGTGAGCAGACATCCCGTGACGAATCGGTCGCGGCACTCCGCGTACAGCTTCAGGAAGATGCGCAGACACTGCGTTCCCGGACCCGGCTGCTTGATCGTGATACAACGGCAACACAGCTCGAAACAGATCGCGATACCGTCCGCGACACGCTTCGGGACCAGGCTCGAGACCAGGACCGGGATCGTATATCTCCCTAAAACCCGTGCATGTCACGGGAGTGGTCTTGGGGCGACATTCCAAACGGAGTGTCGCCTCCTCGTTTTTTTCCAACCCGAAATCCCAACAGGGTCATAGTTTAACGGGCTGATGAACACACAGCGACGCAATCCTCGATCATGGTTATTCGCTTTGGTGATAGCCATGGTTGTGAGTCGGGCCCAGGCATGGCCGGAAGAGCTATACCTGGGCCCTGATGTGTCCGCGGAAGACATACTTGACACGTTCCTTGCCGTTCCTCCTGAGCTGGACAAAACTTCAGCATGGCTGGCGCAACTCGACCTGCGTCAGGGCGCTGGTTACGGAAAGAATGTGCTCTACAGCCCTTTTGTTGGGCAGGACAGTATGTTCACAGTCAGCGAGGCAGAACTCCTCGCATATCTGCCGTTAGGATCCGCCCATCGCCTGAGCATCTATGCTTTTGGAAACCACCGGCATTACGTTGATCTACCCGCTAAGAATGTCGAGTACAACGCCTTAGCCCAAGGGGAATGGGAATATCAGTTCAACAAGCAGGGAGCCTGCGGCCTGGACGCCAACTACCAGTTCTTCGATCAGTTCTTCGATGCCTCCATCTCGGAAGTTGAACTCGATTCGACACGCCTGAAGCAACAGGATGTCGGCGCGAGCACCTTCGCCCGTTACGCTATTCTCCCCTATTTGACCGCCAGGGTCCAGGGGGGATACAAGGTCGCGATTATCGATCAGTCCGACGATGACTATCGCGAATGCGAGGCCTCCTCCTCGCTCCAGGGGCAGTCGCAGTCCGGCTCAACTCTGGCACTCACTTATGGCTATACGCTGGATGACTACGACAAACGCGAGATGCGAACAGGGGCCGGCGATGTCATCCCGGGTGAACCCGTCGATATTTCAAGTCACCTGTTCCGCTTGCACGGCTCATGGTACTGGGATACGGCCCGGAACTGGATGATGCGTTTGGGTGGCAGTCAGCGACTGCGTGCCGACAATGGCGGCGGTTATTACGACTACGAAAGCTGGCAGGGCACCATTGGGATCCGCGTGCGTATGGGGCAGTGGAACGCCGATATGCGTGCGGGCTACACTGACACTCAGTACGACCAACAACCTTCGAACATCCTCGATCCGGCAAGTGAACCGATGCACAAGCAGCGCTCGGACCTTGAGCTACGAGTCGAACGGACGCTCGGTAAGCGGTGGAGTTTGTTTACAGAAATCACGTGGGAAGACAACAGGGCGAATGACCCACTGGGTGTCTATGAGCACTTCGCCGGGGCGGTCGGCCTAGGCTACAACATTATCGCGACGGCTACACCTTAAGGCACGGTATTACCGAAGCCCTGTTGAGGGGAGGGTGATTTCAAACTCTGTACCATCGGGCCCCGTATGCGCGAGGCGCAGTTCGCCGCCCATATGGCGGCAGAGTTGATGGCTAATGCTGAGCCCAATCCCGCTTCCACCATCCTTTGAACTCTCTCCCGGCTCGAACAACCGGGCCCGTCTCGCCTCCGGGATACCGACGCCATGATCGGCAACCCCGAATCGAGCTGCGACACTATCTTCATGGAATGTGCACTCAACCTGATCTCCATGAGGCGATGCGTCAATCGCATTTCCAACGAGATTCTCTAACGCCAGCAGCAGGAGGTTTGCCTCCCGGTTAGCAAATGACCTGAGAGTGGAAGTGATCGTCGCCACACGGATTCCCTTAGCTGAAGCCAGCGACTGGGTCCGCTCACGGACCAGTTCCTGGATCTCTCCCGCAGTAAGGTTGTACGTGATACCGTAGTCCTCTTCCTTGATGACATTGATAACTTCCTGCACCATTTCCTCGATCCGTTGCGCGCTCGCACAAGCATCGGGCAGGCTGCTTCCATTATGACGAATGGCCACATGCAGGCTGGCCAGCGCATTTTTAAGGCGGTGAAACAGGTGGGATGACACGGCTCCGATCGCGGCCGTTTTCGCGTGCAGCAAAAGGGCACGGTTCGCCGCGGCCAGCTCATGATTTTTCACTTCAAGCTGGCGCAGGCTACGCAGAAGAATGAATGCAATCAGAACGCCGCCCCCAAGGATAGCTGACAGCGCCTGGCGCAGGAGATCCCGATCGAGGCGGCGAAATGCTTCCTCGATCATCCGCCCATCTACGAGGAATTCCGTAAAGCCCATCAAGCGTTTCGACACGGGCTCATAGATGGGAAGTGAGACGTCGAGGATGGGCAGCGGCTGATCCCCTATATCGCCGAATGGATCGGCATACAAGGTGAATAAATGGACTCTCGGCATGAATCGGAAGGTTGTTCGTGAATCTACCAGGACTCGCTTGTCGAGTGTGCCCGAGATCAGGTTATCCGGGAGGGCGCGCACAAAGTCCCCGCTTGGCTGGAAGATACGAATACCTATTACGCCATCGAGGTCTACAACGCGTAACACGAGGTCAAGAATCGTCTGGCCGTCACGACTGGCTTCGCGCTGGGCTACGGCGCTGAGAATGGCGGCTTCCCGTTCCATCAACTCGGTGCGGATCCGGTCACGCAACCGCAAGCTGACCAGGGACACCCCGCCGCTGAAGATCAGCAGCGTCAAGATGATGATACCCGCTTTGGTGGTTTGTTTTTTTCCTTTCGCAGACAGGTGATTTGCGGTGGCTGTTTTCAAGGTCTTGATCCCACGCGGTAAAAGGCCCGCCCGGGAGGGGCAGGATCCCGGTATTGCCGTAAGCCCGCAGCGCCCAATTCCTTGAAACTCCACTCGAGTTCATTGGTTCCGGAGAGCGCATCAGCCCAATCGCCACTTTGGAGATCGAGCCGCCGTTCCACCTGATAGGCCTGGTTGATCTCAGCCTGCCATTCGAGGATGAATCCTCCCCCAGCCTCCAATAACAGATTTAGCACGGGTGGATCAGGCGGGGAAAGTGCCAGCTGGAAACTCACGGATTGAACTGTACCTTCCCCGACTACCACCGTCATGGCGCCATCTGTAAACGCATCTGAAAAAGAGCTCCGCACACAATTATCGAACCACTCATCCACATAGGCACCCGCCGTGTCTGTTCCCACATACCAAGTCCCCGGCGGCAGTGATGGAAACAAGTAGTTGCCGTTTGTAAGGGAAACAACCGAGTCGAAATAGTGCCCGCTGCCATCAAAGAGATCCATCACGGTCATGGAGATCGAGCCCCCGGCGTCCGAGGCCACAGTGCCCTGAATACCACCTCCCGTTCCCAGCACAAAATCTACGCCGGTACGTGCTACATCATTTGTCATCACGATAACCGTTGCCCCATCCCCGACCGGGTCATCGGGATCGAGGGCCTGCACACCGTTGTACCATTCACCCAGGAAATCTCCCGCAGAATCCACGCGGATGTAATACGTGCCATCCGGAAGAGCCGCAATGCGATAGGCGCCGTTGGTACCCGTCGAGCTCCGTGCAAACAGTCGACTTCCGGAGAACAGGTTGAGCGTGGCACCCGTTAGGCGTATGGAATTCGTCGCAAATACCGTTCCAGCTATAGAGCCGCCCGCCTGAAGCTGAATATTTATATTGGTACGGCTCTCGCCGACAGCAACGGTGATGGCGTCGGCGCCATCCGCAACCGGGTTTGTATACACGATAACCGGCCGATTATTGAACCATTCGTCAGCGTAATAGCCGCCGGAGACCGTGTTCAAGTAGTACGTGCCTCCCGGCAAACCACCCAACCGGAACAAGCCGTTGGTGGCGCTGCGCGTATAGAACCGGCGCTGCCCTGAGACATCGTACAGGTCCAGATACACGTTTTGAATCACCTGACCATTGGCATCGGTAAGCGTTCCGGAGATCTCGGCTCCCGCGCGTAAGGTAAAGACGAGACCGGTGACGGACACCCCGCTGGATATACAAACAGGTGTTGCCTCGTCGCCAAGCGGGTCGTCGGGGTTCAAAACAACGGCATCATCGTACCATTCATCCAAAAAAGCCCCCAGAGTATCTACCTTGACGTAATATGTCCCTGCAGGTAGTCCGGCGATTTCGAAGCATCCATTACTGTCGGCAAGGCCGTAGTCAAAATAGTTTGTGCCCAGGAATACATCGACAAATGCGCGCACCACAGGCACGCCAGAGGTCGAAACGATGCAGCCAGCGATGGTGGCACCCGCATCAAACTTGAAGTCCACGTTCGTCACAGTCGTAACTGCGGGAACCACAACCAGATCGGCACCATCCTGTACCGGCTGTTGTGAATTCACCATGAGCTTCTGCTTGTACCAGAGGTCTACGTAGGCCCCAAGGCCATCGGTCCCCAGATAATAGTTGCCAGCGGGAAGTCCCTTCAGCTGGTAAACGCCATTCGTATCCGACCGGTCGAACTCGAGCGGTGTGCCGGAACTGGAGAGCAGATCTACGTAGACACCCACCACCGGCGCCCCCATGGCGTTACGCAACGTTCCACGGATCTCGCTTCCTGCAGCAAGCTGGGTGATGTTAACATTCAGGGTCTGAATTCCAGCCTGAACGGTAAGTGGCACCACACCTGCCTCGGAGGGGCCAACTGAATCGAAAGCCACTGTCTGATCCTGCCAGCGGTCGATAAATGCTCCGAGGGAATCCGTCCGCACCGCGTAGGTTCCGGCTGGCAACCCGGCCACAACATAGTACCCGTTTGTATCTGTCAGGTCATACTGGAACCGCTTGCCGTCCGGCAGATAGACATCCACGTAGATGCGAGAAAGCCCTACGCCTCTGGTGTCCGTGATGCGTCCCGAGATGGAACCCGCCCGGTCAAGGGCCAGATTGATCCCGGCAACAGTATCGAGGGAACCGACCGCCACGCAGGTGGCACCGGCCACAAGGGGATCGTAAAAGGCGTCCTCGGAGGAACCCGGAACATTGCTGTACCATTCCTCTACGTATTCGCCCAAGGTATCCGTATGAACGTAGAAGCCACCGGCGCCGAGATTGCTGAACTTGTAGGCTCCGGAGGTATCGGTAACCGTATAGTCAAAATACTCACCCGTGTCGTCGTACATGTCTATGAAGACGTTGGCAAGGGCTTGCCCGTTCGTGCTCGTCACCTTGCCGGAAAGCGTCCCGGCGAACAACGATCCGCCCGTCAGCAGGAGGATCGTCGCCACATAAATAACCGTCAGCCTATTCAGGAGAGAAATCCCTATCTGCTCAAACATATCCAAAGTTTCCCCCTAAATCTTCGCCACCCTACTTGACCCGCACTGAGATCACATTCGAGTAGGTCGAAAGGCGGGTCGCGTTGAACGCCTGAACGCGGTAGTAGTAGGTATTCGCCAGGACAGTTTCGCTGTAGGCCCGGATGTTTGCTCCGACCGTTCCCACACGCGAATAAGGACCGATACCGGTTCTGGTCTTCACGGCGCGCTCGATGTAGAAGCCCGTCTCATTACTGGAGTTATCCACCCATTTCAATGTAACGGTGCGGCTGACAACGGTTACAGCCAGCGCGGAGGGCGCCAGGAGAACTGCAGGATCGGTCACGGTGATCGCGACAGAGGAGGTGCTGGTGGCACCCTTGTCGTCCGTCACTGTGAGCACTGCCATGAAGCTGCCAGCGGTTGAATAAATATGGCTGATCGTCTTTCCCGTGGCGGACGCGCTTCCGTCCCCGAAGCTCCAGACATAAGAGGCAATGATACCGTCGGAATCACTCGACTGGCTGCCATCAAGCGCCACCACCAAAGGCAGGCTGCCACTAGTCGGAGTGGCAGTAGCCTTGGCCACCGGCAGCAGATTACCGACCGTAGCTTTAGCCTTAACAACGGCGCCAGCGGCTTGGATGAGGCCGAACCCGTACACGCTGTCTTCGCCAATCACGCCAAGATCCTTGCAGGAAGAGGTGATTAACGTTTCAACCTGCGCTGGCGTGAAACTCGGATTGATGGAAAATATCAGTGCCGCGAGTCCGGCGGTGATGGGTGCCGAGAAGGAGGTGCCGCTCCAGTAGCCATAGGTTCCGCCCATGACGCACGTCAGTATGCTTTCTCCTGGCGCCACCACATCAACGGGGGCTCCGTAGTTCGAAAAGCTGGCACGCGAATCAAAGGAAGATGTCGCCCCAACGAGCAGAATGCTGGCAGGATCAGCGCTCCCCGTAAGGTCCACTCCGTCATTCCCGGCGGCGAATACCACGAGCGCCCCTTTGCTGCGCGCGTAATCAGCTGCGGCGATGATCGTGGAGTAGGCGAACCCGCCGAAGCTCACATTGACCACCTTGGCGCTGCGGTCCGCCCCATAGGCAATGCCGTCGGCGATATCGGTGATGTAGGCACTGCCAATCCCGTCCTGGTATGTGATACGGATAGGCAGGATTTTCACGTTCCAAGCCATGCCCGCCATCCCAATGCTATTGTTCCCTATGGCGGCAGCACAACCGGCAACGGCGGTTCCATGCCCATAAGTATCCACACAGTTTGTATTATTGAGATAAGTGTTCCAACCAGGCAGAAGTAGATTCCGGGCAAGATCAGAGTGGGTCAAGTCGACCCCTGTGTCGCATACGGCGACGACAATCTGCGTGACTCCGGTGGTGATGTCCCAGGCACCAGCAGAGGCGATGTTCTGGTGCCACCACTGGTTGAAAAAATACAGATCGTTTGGAATAACAACGGCCTCCACCACATAGTCTGGTTCGGCCCATTCCACCCCACCGCTCTGCATGAGGGCCGCCGCCAGCGCTTCCTCCGAGACACCCGCACCCCGCTTCGCCTTTACCCGTATAATTCCGCCGCCGGCAATCTTCTTGTCCAGCGCGAGATTATTGTCTGCCAGCACGACCCCCAACGCCCTGCGCTCTTGCGTGGTCATCTGCGCCTTCCACTTATAAGTCACTGTATCAGGCCTGCGTTCGCGATGTTGGGCTTGCGCTCCAAAAGCCGCCGCACTCCCCAAAGCCATCAACACCACGCCCAGACATAATTTCATCCCGATCGTATATTTGCTCACTATTGATCCTCCCTTGTGTTCTTTTAAATTTAATACTGTAAACTCAAAGAAGTACTCAGCAATCGCCGTGCCAACATACTGTATTCGAGATGCTAGCATCTGGCGGACAACATGATACAAACTATTATTTGCGCGCCTCCTATGGCTCATCGGCTAAATTCGGTGAATATTGCCCATGCGATATGGGAATTATTTCCCATGCCTGTAATTCGAATAGAATTTTCTGAATAAATCATATAGTCAATGCACTACAGTCTGTGTCCTATCGACTACCCTCGGCGCCCTACCGGTGTGGGACTGGGTTGTGTGGTGGTGGTGGTGCAGGGTGGCGGCACCACAATAATGATCGGCAAACAGGGCTTTGAGGGTTCACGGATAAAGTTCCACACCGTGGATGCCTTTTTTAACAGATTCTCCAATTTCTCGAGATCACCCTCTTTCGATAGGATTTTAGCCTTGTCATTGAGCACGTTCAAGCGATCAACAAGGGCAACCAGCCTATTTAGCGCTTCACTCGTTTTAAGAACTACGCCTTTAGCAATCAGCAACGCCCCTTCCGCCGTTTTGATTTTTTTCTTATCCCCACTTGCGATAGCCGCCTTCATGCTGGCTTCCTCCTTTGCCAGTGCATCACGAGCCTGGTCCGCTGTTATCTGACCAGTGGCTCTTGCCGCCAATCCCTTCTGATAGATTGCCTCAATTTCACTCAAGCATTTGACGTTGGGCTTCGCTGCGGGCGATTCTGCAACAACCGGAACCTGAGCGGCCCCTGCCAGCAACAGAACAACCAGCCACTTCGCCACGCGCATTTTCTTAACCGTGATATTTTTCGAGACAAGCTTTGTCATCTGCGCATACTGAATAATAATTCTTCTAACAAGAAACATGAGACCCTCCTTTTTTAACACTGGTTTGTTTGCTCCAATAAAAGCCTCAAATAGTGTTGCATTTTAAAAAGAATTGTCACTAATCTCGCATACTGATATTTGCGTAAGCCAATGCCTACATAACCGCCGCTGCGTAAGCCACTTTCTATGCTAGAGATCATAAAGATCACCCAGGCAGGCCTTACCCGCACGCTCAGCCGGACCTGCCCATCCGGATAAGCGCCCCGGATCAGAACGGGACCGCGCGGTAGAAGCGGTTCGAGTAGGCGCGGGCCTCACCATCCTTGAAGACGGGGATACCGTTGCTGGTGGTGATCACACGGTTGGCCGTCCAGGTGACAAGATCCTCGGAGGTGTCAACACGGTAGCGCGGATTACTCGTACTCAGATTGAAGGAGAAGCTCCCGTCGTCCGGGTTGGTACCAATGTTGCCGTAGATCGGCTGGGGAGGAAACGGCGCGGCATTGAAACCAAAATCGACACCATTGGTGCTGCCGCCTCGGGCGAGGACTTTCCAACCCCCGCCATGCGCGGGGAATGTCTGCCGCCATCATCACCAATAAACCCTTCAAGAAATGGCCCGACATCTTTAATGGCGATGTCACTATGACCGCCGCCGTTCTCGATCGCGTGCTCCACCACGCCGGGGCCGTCGTCATTGACGGACCGTCCTATCGTATGCGTGAAAGAAAGGAAGACTGACCAACCCGGCGGCCGGGCTCCGCACGCGGGCCCGCCCCCCCTCCGCATGTTCATCCCGCCACTCCAGCTACATGTTCGCATCGGCACTGCCACCTGGACGGATACGTCAGTGTGCTTTGCGACCGTTCACCGAGGTGGCGTTCGACGGCCCGGCGAACGCATGGGGGGGGTGGCAAGGCTTTGCCCTGTCAATAGGCGGGGAATTTCAAGCAAGGGCGAAGTCACCGGTGGCGCCGGGACTTTGTAACAGGCCGACAGTAGTGTTGCCTCCGCGGAGTGGTCAGCCGTCAGATCTTGATGATCCTGGTTGCAGGATTGCCCTGCTGAGCTGAAGACGAGGTAAGGTATGGCTCTGAAGCATAACTGGCGAGATTCCTGAAGTCTTCCAGAAGACGGCTCATGTCTTCAAATGCTTCTTCCATATCCTTCATTATCTCGGGAATTTCCTCTGGGTGGGGCTGATTCTTGAGGCGGAAAATACACATGCCCAGTATGGTGGAAGGTTGCCCGAGATGGTGGCACATCGCGCCCATGCTTTCGATCATGACTCGCTGGCGTTCCGCCTCCAAGTCAACGGCATGGCGGCGTTCCAGCATATAAATCCGGTCTTCCGCCAGTTTGACAATGCGCTCCATGTGACGTTGGAGGGCGGCCAGGTCATCCTCCTCTTCCGTGAGGCTCACCTCAGCGGGTATGTCGCCATCGGCGAGGGTGCTCAAATAGCGGCGGAGCCGCACGACGCTGACGGGATACTTTATGAGAATGGCGTAGCCCAGCACGATAAAGAGGAGGCTGGCGATTGCGGCACTCCAAACCGTACCCGGCGGCACGGCAGCGCCATCGAGACGACCATTCCAGATCCAAACCAGGATCATCGCCGGCAGAACGGTGATCAGCATCGCCGCCACCAGCATCTGCCCCCACGCACCCCGGCGCGAAAGGGAGAGCGATTTACGCCGACTACAAAAAGACGTGGGATGTGTAGATGTGCTCATAATTGCCGGTCATTCAGCGCATGACGCCTCCGGGCGCCTATTTGTTTCATGTAAGGGGACCCAAGCCGACCTTACGGGCATAGTTCGTCATATCCCGGTCATTATGGGCCCTAAGTTTCATGCGAATGTTGCGCCGATGGGTGGAGATGGTGATGGGCGAGACGCCTAATCGTCTGGCAATATCCTTGTCGTCCCGCCCTTCGGCTACCATGATGAGCACCTCAATCTCACGGGAGGAGAGGATTTTCTGGTAGGATTCGGCCTGAAGGCTCAAGTCCAGCCTCACCGCGGAAAATGTCTTGGAATAAAAGGGTTTGCCCGCCAGAACCATCCGGATGGCTTCATAGAGCGTGGCGAGCGGGTCCCCCTTATCCACGAAACTCTCCACATTCAACCGGCTCAGTTCATGAACCGCATAGGGTTCGCAATGGGCTGACACAACGATAATGTGCGTTTGGGGGAGTTCATTCCTCAGTTTCCGGGCCACATCCAGCCCGTTCTGGCTCGGCATTTCGATATCAAGCAACACCAGGTGTGGTTTGGTTTCCTGGCATAATTTCACTCCGCTCTTCCCGCTGTGGGCGACCCCGACAATCTGCACCTCCGGCAGCCGCCCAAGACTCCCCTCCAGCATGTTCGCGACAAGAATTTCGTCCTCTATGATCACTGTCCTGGCGACTGACATCAACCGGTCCCTCCTTTGAGCAGGGAATCTATCAACTTGGCCATGACCAACGCGCTGTAGGGCTTGGTCAGGAAGGGCCAGTGGCGCGCGCTGATTTCCATGATGCGGGATCGCTCGTCGGCATAGCCGCTGGAAAACGCGATGCGTACCGAGGGGTCGGCCGCAGCAATCCGTTCCGCCAGCGTCACCCCGCTCCCATCGGGCAGGACCACATCACTCAGGAGTACACGGACAGGGTCCGGTGCCGTTTGATATCTTTGCCAGCCACGCTCCACGCTGTCGGCCTCTATCACCCTGTATCCGAGCTTTTGGAGCCGGGTCGTTCCGATCTGTCTCACAACCGGATCGTCTTCGACCAGCAGGATGCACTCGCCATTACCCCTTGGCGGGGGCGTATGGTCCTCGTGTTCGGCGATGGGCATCACCTCATCGCAGGGCAGGAAGATGTCAAAACGGGTACCTGCGCCGGGTTTGCTGGCGACCTCAACCCATCCCCCGTGCTGCTTGACGATCCCCAGCACAACGGAAAGCCCCAGGCCGGTCCCCTTCCCCGATTCCTTGGTGGTAAAGAAGGGCTCGAAGATCCGGTCGATAACCTCGGGCTGCATTCCAATGCCTTTATCGGTGATGGAGACCTTGATGACGGACGCACCCGCCTTGACCACCGTTGAATCCACCCCCGGCGGAGCCTTGACCACCCGCGAGGCAATCGCCAGCGGCCCTCCCTGGGGCATGGCGTCACGGGCGTTCACGCAGAGGTTCATCAGGACCTGCTGGAATTGTGAGGGATCCACAATGGCCATCGCTGAATTCCCCTTGAGGTCCAATTGTATCCGGATATCCTCACCGATAATGCGGCGAAGCATCTTCTGCTGGTTGAGAATCAGGTCGTCCAAATCCGTCGGTCGCGGCTGGAGAACCTGCTTCCGGCTGAAAGCCAGCAACTGCTTCGTTACGTCCGCCGCCTGATTTGCCGCCTGCTGGATCTGCTCGGCATCGGAACGGAGCGGGGAGTTCGCTTCGAGTTTTTCAAGGATAAGCTCCGAAAATCCCAGCACACAGTAAAGGCTGTTGTTAAAGTCGTGGGCAACGCCCCCGGCCAGGCGCCCGATCGACTCCATCTTCTGCGCCTGGATAAGCTGAGATTCGATATGTTTACGTTCGGTCATATCAGTAAATGTTGTAAACACCCGGCAGGGCTTCGCCTCATCCGGTCGGAACTCCGGAACAGCATCCACAAGAATCCAGTGCAGGGCCCCAGTCTCGGGATGCTTCACCCCCATGACAGTGGAGGGCACACGCCGGCCGGTTTTCAGGGCCAGCAGGGATGGATATTCCTCTGGGGGAATGAGAGTGCCGTTCTCGCGAATAGCCTCCCACCGCGAATCCAGGGATTCGCGCCCCTTCATCTGGTCCAGGGTCAGCCCCAGGATTCGCTCCGCGGCGGAATTAGCCATGGTGATGCGGCCGTCGGAATCCTGATATACAACGCCCTGCGCCATGTGCGCGAATAAGGTGCGGGAGATGCGCTCACTCTCGCGCAGGGCGATCGTCCGGTCCTCGACCCGCTCCTCCAGCAACCGGTGATACTCCTGGAGTTCCCGCTCGTCCTGCTTGCGCTTCGTGATGTCGGTCATGGATGACAAGATACAGGCCTCCTCGCCCATCTCCACCGAATCCATCGAGAATAAGCCGTGCCGGACTTCACCGCCCCGGGACTGGAAGTCAATCTCCTCGTTGAAGATCCGGCCTGTCGTTCCGATTTTTTTCAGCATCGCTGCGCGTACCTCCGTGGAAGGGAACAGGCCAAGCTCACTTGAGGTGTGGCCGATAACTTCTTCGCGGGAAAACCCGAGCCCCGTCAGGAAGGCCTGGTTGACATCGATGAAACGGCCGTCCCGCAAGGTGGAGATGGCCATCATGACGGCCCCGGTATGGAAGGCCTTGGAAAACCGCTCCTCGGAGAGCACCAGTTCGGAAATATCCCGGCTGATCCCGAACAGGGCGGGCTTTCCATCCCAGACTCCCTTAACGATGCGGGTCTCCACCGGGATCAGGCGGCCATCCCTGGTTTGGAGCGGTACGCGGCACACATCAGCCATCCCCGCCAGCATTTCCTGAACGATACGCCCGGCCTCGGCATGGCGCGCGGGGGGATGGATTAGAAGCACCGACTGGCCTCTCAATTCGTCCATCGAGTAACCCAGTCGTGTCAACAGGGTGTGATTGGCCACTTGGAAGGCCCCTGAGCCATCCAGAACACAAAGGAAGTCAACCGAAAGGTTGAAAAAGGATGTGAAGTTGTCGCGTGCGGCCTTCAGGCGATCCTCGCCTTCATGATAAGTAACAAGCATCTCATTGTAGGTTCTAGCGAGATCACCCACTTCACCCTCCATCATGAACGGGGCGTACACCCTTGAATTCCCCATGCTACGTATAAACATGCTGGACCGTACGTTGGCGAGGGGGTGCAGGATATAATACCAGATCAGTAACCAGGCACCCATCGCAATACCGGCGACGCACAGGCCCAGCAGCCCCCCCATTACCTTGAGCATTTTCTGACGCTCCTGCAGATAGGGGCGATCATCAAATTCCAAATAGACAGCTCCTTGCTGGAGATGGCCGGGCACCGTCAATGTCAGGCCGGTTCGCAGGGGCACTACATAACGGAATGAACTGGACTCGCCGGCCACTCGGGCGAGCCCGCTCTTGCGTTGAAGAGCCTTCTCAATGATTTTCTTGATCCCGGCGGCAGGAAGCTCGGCCACGGGCAGAGCGATCCACTCATGACGCGTGGAGGCCATGATACGGGCGGGATTCCCAGCCGCCACCAGGATCATCCCGACGTCAGGGCTGCCGCCGGTAGCTGCGACAAATCGCTGGACATCATCGAAGGAGGAGGCCGTTTCGGCGGCGTATACGATGGAGTCGGCGATCGTGGAGGCACGCTTGGCGATTTCCGAGCAATAATCCTCCACGGACAGCGTGCGCAACAGGAAAAAGCCGATGCCGGCGAAGATCACCGTCAGACCGGCCAAGGGTAACAGGATGCGCCATCGCAACGAGCGCGAACGGGAGTTTTCAAGGGGCACCGCGTTCATGGGACCGAGTCCTTCGGAAAATTCTGC
>CAJBSZ010000513.1 GCA_903958395.1 uncultured bacterium
CGGCCCATAACCCTCCTTCGCCCGCCCTGCTCGAGGCCTGCGACCGGCTCGGGATGCTGGTGATGGATGAGGCCTTTGACTGCTGGGTCAAAGGCAAGAACCCGCATGACTACAGCCAGTTCTTCAGCGACTGGTGGCAGCGGGACCTCTCCGCCATGGTCCTTCGCGACCGCAACCATCCTTCCGTGGTGTTGTGGAGCATTGGCAATGAGATCCCGGACGCCTATTCGGCCATGAACGCCGAGTGGGGTATCCGTTTGGCGGATTTCGTCCGCGCACTTGACCGGAGCCGCCCGGTGTGCAACGGCATCGTGGGTTGGCCTGTTGATCCCAAGAATCCGAAGCCGGAGGATGCCGACAGGCGCCGGTTTGCTGACGCGCACTGGGACTCGCAGGACATCATCGGTTCGAACTATACAGTGCGCGATCATATTGCCGAGCACGGCCGGTATCCTCAGCGCGTCCTCGTGAGCACGGAGTCGCGAATCGCGCCCTACGGGGTGGCTGCCCAGGTGCTGGGGAATTCCTTCGTTGTCGGGGACTTCGTCTGGGCGGCGCAGGACTATCTGGGAGAGCGTGGCGTTGGACGCTGGCACTTCGAGGATGATCCCGTGGAGAAGGCGGGGCGACCCTCAAAGCTCTATCCCTGGCGCGGGGTGAACTGCGGTATTCTCGATTTACTTGGCACGATGAAGCCCGCCGCACATTGGCGTAATGTTGTCTGGAACCAGGAGAAATTGGCCCTGGCGGTGCGCCAGCCTGAGAATGAAAAGAAGGTGGTCGTGACGCCTTGGGGGTGGTTCCCGGCTTGGGAGAGTTGGACCTGGCCCAGCCTGGAGGGCAAGACTCTGACCGTGGAGATTCATTCGCGCTACGACACGGTGCGGCTCTACCTCAACGATAAACTCGTCGCCGAAAGGCGGGTGGGCCCGCCCCCGAACTATGAAGTGTTGATCGAGGTCGCTTATGAGCCAGGCACGCTCAGGGCCGTGGGCGTTGAGAATGGCCGCGAGGTGGAGGAACGGAAGCTGGAAACCGTCGGCGAGGCGGTCGGGTTAAGGCTGACGCCCGACCGGGCCGTCATTCGGGCCGACGGGCAGGATCTGTCCTTTGTCGACATTGAGGTCGTGGACGGGAAGGGACGTTTGCAGCCCAATGCGGGGCAGCTTGTCCGGTTGACGTTAAGTGGGCCGGGAACTATTGCGGGGCTGGGCAACGCGGACCTCAAGAGTGAGGAGCCCTATACAGGGACGCAATGTCATGTGTTTCACGGCAGGGCGCTCGTGGTGTTGCGAGGGACACGGGATGCCGGGGCACTAGTGTTAAAGGCAGAGGCGGAAGGCTTGCACCCGGCGGCGGTAACCGTGGGTAGCCTCAGGTAGGGCGCGCAGGCCTGTGGTGAGCTGTGTCGAACCACCCTTGCGCGCCGCTGCGGCGGCCAAGAGCCTGGCCGCCCTACCGAAATGCCAAATGCGGAATGTGGGATGTGGGATTGGGTAGGGCGCGCAGGCCCTTGCGCGCCGCGGCGGCCAAGAGCCCTTTGACGCTGCTCAGGGGAGCCCTGGCCGCCCTACCAGGGGGACATTGCAGGTCAATAATGAGACGGTTAATAGGGAGGTGATACGATGAATAGAAAACAAACAAACGCATGGTTTTTGGTTGTAATGCTGGTGGCCGGTATGATGGGTCAGGCGAATGCAGGGGTGGTGGCTGCCGCGCCGAATCCGGTTGAAACCAAGGAGCAGCGCGATGCCCGGATGGCCTGGTGGCGCGAGGCGAAGTTCGGAATGTTCATTCATTGGGGACTCTATGCGGTGCCGGCCGGGGTCTACAAGGGAAAGCAGGCCCAGCCCGGCGAATGGATTCAGAATCGTGGCAAGATTCCCGTGGCCGAATACGCCGACTATGCGAAACAGTTCAATCCGCAACAGTTTGACGCCGCCCGGTGGGTGCAACTAGCTGCCGATGCCGGCATGAAGTACTTGGTCATCACGGCCAAGCATCACGATGGATTTGCGATGTTCAAAAGCGCGGCATCGACGTTCACTATCATGGAGGCCACGCCGTTCAAGCGCGATGTCGTCCGGGAACTGGCGGAAGCCTGCGCCGCGAAAGGGATCCGCTTCGGCGTGTACTATTCTCAATCGCAGGACTGGCACCATCCCGGCGGAAACTCCTGGCATGGCCCCTGGGATGAGGCCCAGGTCGGCGAAATGGATCAGTATATTGAGAAGATCGCAGTCCCGCAGATCCGGGAATTGCTAAGCAATTACGGCAAGATTTCCGTGCTCTGGTTCGACACCCCCCAGGCGCTCGGTTCCTCGCCTATGGCCAAAGGCATCCAGGGGATGACTCCGGCGCGTGCCCAGCACATTGCGGAGGTGCTTAAAGATTATCCCGATCTCGTCGTCAATAACCGGCTCGGTGGGGGATTCAAGGGCGATACCGAGACACCCGAGCAGCATATCCCCCCCGGGGGCTATCCCGGGCGCGACTGGGAAACCTGCATGACGATGAACAACACGTGGGGGTTCAAGAAGGACGATCATAACTGGAAATCCACCGAGACGCTCCTTCGCAATCTCATCGACATCGCCAGCAAGGGCGGCAATTACCTGTTGAATGTCGGGCCAACGGCCGACGGAGTCATTCCGCAGGAAAGTGTCGAGCGTTTAGTTGAAATCGGCAAGTGGATGCGCGTGAACGGTGAGGCGATTTATGGCACGACCGCCACTCCATTCGGGGCGGAAGCCGGTTCCTTTGATCCGGTGAAGAAAGAAAAGAATGGCAAGCCCGTTTTCAATCCGAGCTGGGTCTGGCGGTGTACCCGTAAGTCTGGGAAACTCTTCATTCACATCCTGCAATGGCCCGCGGATGGAAAGTTCGAGATTACAGGACTGCAAAGCAAGATTGTCAAAGCCACGCTCCTTGCGGCTCCGGACAAGGCGGTTGAATTCCGTCATACGGCCGATGGCATCATCCTGTCCTTACCGATGAAATCCCCTGATCCAGTCGCCTCGGTGGTGCGTCTTGATATGGTGGAACACAAGGATGTGAACTGATGACCGTCCGTGTTTCTGGTGTTGGTTTCCTGGTGTCTTACTGAATCAGGGTCATGACGACCATGATGATGCTGATGGAGGCGGTGATGATGGCACCGGACCAGGCGACGATGTTGAAGCCCCGGCTGTTGACGTGGGCGCCCATGATGGTTTTGTCGCTGGTGATTTTCAGCATGA
>CAJBSZ010000514.1 GCA_903958395.1 uncultured bacterium
ATGCTGGATTAAGGCCAATCCGGGCGTTATCACTGGCGCCGGCCCTTCGCCGTGGAACCACGCCATGTCGTGGGGCGATGTGACGATGCAGGGCGACAAGACGTTGCATCTGGTTGTTTTCGATCCGCCCCGCGATGGGATCATTTATCTTCCTGGGTTGACCACCCGGGTCAAATCAGCCACATGGATTTCTGGAGCCGGGACGTCCTCGTCCCGTAATCTTGACCCCTCTGGTGCAATCATGCCGGAAGTGTTTGGGTCGGGGTATCGGCTGAAGCTGCCCGCGGAAGCCGCCGTAGGTCTGGCAAGCGTGATCCGGGTTGAGCTTGCGGGCAAGCCTGAGGTTGACACGATACTGGCGCTCCATCCGAACCTTCCGAACACCCTGCTGGCCCATTTTGCGGAGGCCACGGGCGCGGAAAAGAAGAAAGTGAGCTGGATGGAGAAGTTCGGCGAATGGAAACATGCCAACCAGATATCCCATTGGGCCCAGGATGGCCGCGCCAGGTGGACGGTCAATGTGTTGGAACCGGGTGCTTATAAAGTATCACTGAAATATCGGGGGAAAGGCCGGGCTATTTGGAAGATCATCACCGATGAGGGCGCGGTGATCCAAAACCAGCAGGCGGCGACCTCGCAATACCAGGCCTATCCCATGGGTGTGTTTGAAATCAGGAAAGCCGGCGCCCGTAAGATTGATGTGGCTCTTGTGGACGGTGATCGCGATGATTCCAGTCTGGAGAGTATGGTTATGACCCGTGTACAGTGAAGGCATGCGCATTTTTGCCGATAACGTGAAATTTGGAGTGCGGCGGCTTGACGCCGCTTTTGAACGGCGCGGCTTGACGCGCCTGTGTCCCTGGGTTGTGGCCCGTCAAGTCCTTCGACATGGCTCAGGACTGGCCGGACCACGACAAAGCGGCGTCAAGCCACCGCACTCCAAACGAGTTTTCTCAAGTCTGCTTATCAGTTGCCTGATTGCCGCGTCATGCGTTTGTGCAAGTCCAGATGAGAATCTCCCATTACGCGAAAGCGCTTACACCCACTCCTGCTGGTTGAATGGGTTACGGAAAACCAAGTCGGACACGACTCCGACGCTATTTGCCATTGAGACAAGCCGGTATGGGTTCACGCTGGATCTTGGCGACTTCCGCAAGGGCGGCTTTGGCCCGAGGAAAGACCCGGTGCCTGATTATGCCGGGAGTCTTGCTTTCGGAACCGACTGGCTGCGTGAGCTGCCGGCCGCCGCCCTTGTTTTTGAAATCGAACTTGCTGGAAAAATCTATCGGGCCGTGAATGGCAAGGCCGGGCTCGGGACTGGAAACAAGCGTTTCAAGTCAGTCCGGCTGTGGGAGTCGGGTCGCTTTGTTCAGCACTACGACTTTCTCGACCTTGAATTCAGGGACGCTGAGGGAGTCCTGTTGCCCTGCAACGCCTGCCTGGATCTGGTCGCCTGGCCCGGCTCCTTGACCTTGACCGGCAGGATTTCTCCTGCATCGGTCTTATGGCGCGACGCAAAGTTCAGACTCGGACTTAGAGGCAAGGAAGTCGAATGCGTGACGGAGAAGACAGTCGCGGGAAACTGGAATGTGGATGAGGTTAAGGAACTGACCATCAACCACCGGCCAAGGATGGCCGGCTCCAATTCGGCCCAAGCAAGCCCTGGAGCCGGCGGTCCCCCGCCGGTAGCGGCCTCGTCGATCCATGTTTCCTACGAGCAGACGCAGAATTTCCCCGTCGTGTTCGATCCGCAAAAGAATTGCCTGGTGGCCCGGGTGTCAAAGCTCAACCGGACTTTCAAAACAGGAAATACCGATATCCGCCGCTATGATGACTTCCGGATCAGTGTCGAGAACAAGGAGGGG
>CAJBSZ010000515.1 GCA_903958395.1 uncultured bacterium
AAGCAGGAGATGCCGTATGACCTTACCCGTAAGACGAGCCTTCACCTTGGTTGAACTGCTTGTCGTGATCGCAATCATTGCGACGCTCATTGGATTGCTTCTGCCCGCTGTGCAGTCTGCACGTGAAGCAGCACGAAGAATTGCCTGCGGGAACAATCTCAAACAACTCGGTTTGGCACTCCACTACTACCACGATGGGAAAGGTGCTTTTCCAAGTGGTGGATGGGGTTGGTACTGGATGGGCGATGCGGATAGGGGATTCGGCGTCAGGCAACCCGGGAGTTGGATTTTTTCCATACTGCCTCAGATGGAACTCAAGAACGTTTTTGACATGTGTAGTGATGGCCAACCCGAGGCTATTTCCACCTTGCAGAAATCCAACACCGCAAAGGCCACACAGATCGTCATTCCTGGTGTGAACTGCCCATCACGACGATCGCAAACGCTATATCCGAGGGCAATTGTTGCTAGTGTTCCTGGTGGTCACGCGTACAACGCCGATCCAGTTCCGATGGTGAGCCGTGCCGACTATGTTGCCAATGGTGGTGATGTGGTTGTCCAGTGGGGCGAGGGCCCCGATGTCAGCAACGGTTTTTCGGGCCAGGGATTCGTCAGTATGGCATCATCAAATGGAATCTCGCATCAGCGTTCATCAGTACGGGCGAGCCAGATCTCGGACGGGTTGTCAAAAACCTATTTGGTCGGGGAGAAGTACCTCAACCCCGAGGGATACGCTTCGGGCCGTGACCTTGGCGATGACCACAGTTGCTTGATTGGTGATGACTTGGACATGCACGCGTGGACGAGCGAGCCTCCGTTGCAGGACAGACAGGGCTTCACCGACTACTATCGGTTCGGGAGCAACCATAGCGGTGGCTTTGGCGTGGCCTTGTGCGATGGGTCGGTTCGCTATTTGGATTACGCGATTGATCCCGCAGTCCACAGATATCTCGGCAATCGTCGGGATCAGCAGTCGGTCCAAGTCCCATAGATGCCGTGCGATCGCTTCCCCAAACTATGGTCGTACTGGGCTTGTGCTGACCTGACCGACGGCATCCGCCACCGGCAACGAGCTTTCCCCCATTATCCCGCTCCATCGCCATCCACTCGGCATGCTCCTGGGTAGCCTGGGAGAGCGGGGGTTGTAGTGGAAAGGCTTCAGCTCGATCCATTCTCCGAACGGCGTTGTGCTTCTCTCAAGGAGGGCTCGGACGACGGACGGCTGCTGGGCGAAAACAATGACTCCTACAGCATGAGCACGGCGAGGTCTCGTCCGCAGTTCACTTTGTGGACTCAGCTTCAGACGGCTTTACTTCAGGCCCGAGGACTAACCGGAATCCTCTGAATCCGCCTCTCATGTCATCGCGGAGCAGGCGAGTGTGCCGGTTTGGGTACAGTTCCTCCCGTCCATCTCGTCCACCGCGGACGACGAACTGATCTATCCCTGGAGTGCCGGGGTGGAAGCGATCTCGTGTCGCCTCCGTTCGTGCTTTTGGGTACTCCTGCCATTTGTCCAGGCACCACTCGGAAACATTACTTGTGTCCTTGGGTAGCACTGATGCCATCTCGTAGAGTCCTAACGCGTTCGGAGGTGACGAGCCAACCTCCTTGAGATGCGTCTGCGACTGCTCCAAGTCGCTGATCCTGGTCTCGCTGACCGGGGTGTCGTCCGCGGCACGACAGGCATACTCCCATTCCGCCTCGGTTGGCAGGCGGTATTCATAGCCCTCTGGGCAACGGCCGGCCACACGTTCATGCTCCGTCAGACGTTTGCAGAACTCACACGCGTCCGACCACGAGACGAAGTTGACGGGCAGATACGGCGAGCCTTTGATTCGGCTCGGATTGGAGTCCATGACGCTCTCCCACTGCTCCTGCGTCACCTCGTAACGGCCAATCCAGTAGCCGTGCGAGAACGACACCCGTTCTGATCCCGAGCCTTGCTGTTTCAGCGGTTGTGTCGGGGATCCCATCACGTATTCGGCGCCATCAATCCACTTCATCGCGAGCCACGGATCATTGAGGACATAACTCTCACCGATCACGGGGGCTCGGCCAGCGGACTTGTCGGCCTGGTCTGCCAGTCGGTGCAACGTCTGCGGTACATCACACGCCATGTCACGCACCGGAAACTCACATCCGACCAGGCGTGCATCATCGGGTGTGAGCGGACGAACGCTGAGCCCGTAGATCGTCGCGTCCAGTTGTCTTTCAGCCACGATCCGCATACGGCAGTCGGTCGCATCTCCCGTCATGTCGCAGATGACCCTGCCGTCGCAGAGGAGAAACTTCAGGTCGTCAACCACCACGAGTTGCAACGTCACTCGTTTGCCTGCTGGCAAGAGCTGATCTTGAAACCATCGCCCACCAAACGCGTGTGACCGCACGAGCCTGCACGCGATCCGTGGCTCCAGTTCATCCGGTGGCACTCGCCTCCCGAGGGACACTTCCGTCGTCGCATTCGGTTCGCCCACGGAAATGACGACCCGACCCCTGTGGTTCCGCACCTCCACATCCATGTCCAGCACGAACGAGGATTCGTGGAGCGGTTCAAACTCAACGATTCCCGGTTCCTTGATTTCCGCGAGAACCCCTTCCTTTGCCCAGGCGATGGGGAGCGTGCCAGAGAGGATGTGCCGATCCCCAAAGCCTGCGACCGTGATGTGGGCGTCAGGATCACCCTTCAGGCTCTTCCACCACATGGCCAGAGCCTGCCGTGAGCCGGGGGCGACGAGGAGGCCGTCGGCCAGAGCGACACCACATAGGCTGGCAACCCACGTGGCCGCCCTTGTTGCCCGACGCCTTCTCCCGACTCGTCGCAGGTCTTCAGCAAACTCGCCTGCCGTTTGCTGTCGGTCGGCAGGATCATGGCTCAGTGCCTTTTCGCAGGCACGCCGAAGTCCTTTGGGAACACCCGTGAGCCAGTCTCTTCCACGGGCGGGCGATGTGGGTGGAGGTCTGCCCGTGAGGGCCTCGTACATAACCACCGCGAGACCATAGATGTCCGAGCGGGCGTCGCCCTCACTACCTCCGACCCGCTCGGGGCTCATGTAGTTCAGGGTGCCGAAGTGGTTCGGTGACGACTCGCTTCCCCCTCTCAGACTCGCGATCCCGAAGTCGGTGAGTTTCGCCTTGCCGTGATGGTCAACGAGGATGTTCGCGGGCTTGACGTCACGATGCACGACATTCCGGGAGTGGGCGTATTGCAGGGCATCCGCGATACCGGTGATCCAAGAGATCGTCTCTTCCTCGCGAAGCGTCCCCTTGGCGAGCCTTTGGGCGAGGCTCTCCCCCTCCATGAACTCGCTGACGATGAAGAAGTTTTTGTCCTCTACCCCGACGTCGTAGACAGCAACGATGTTGTCGTGCTTGAGATGTGCGATCCGCCGTGCCTCTGCAAGGAACGTGCCGGCGAGTTCGTTGCGAGAGGGCTTCGGGATCTTGACCGCCACCGTGCGGTGGAGGCCGAGGTCGTAGGCTCGGTACACCTGGGCGAAACCACCTTCTCCCACCAGAGCGTCAAGGCGGTAGCGACGGCCTAACGGCCTTGATGGAGTGGATGAGTCGGGGTCGTAATCAGGATCGCCCCGTTCGCCGAACGGCGGGTCTTCCTCCAGGGGCTCCGTCAACCACGACGTCGCCTTCAGTGCCCGAATCCTTCTGGCCAGTTCGTCCATGAGTTCAGGACGATCCTTCGCGAGTTCGTTCGGCGACGGCTCCTGCCCACGCTCCGCTAGTTCATCCCAGTGGATGAGCAGTCGGGCCAGCAGGTCTTCATCCTGATCGGTCACGGAGTGTCTCGTGAAGGCGAACTCGTGCTTCGTGCCAGCGACGCTTGATGGTGGATTGGGAAACGCCAAGCACGTCCGCCGCTTCCTCCTGGCTCAAGCCCTTGTAGAACAGCAGGTTGACGACCTCCTTCAGATCTTCCGGGAGGCTCTCCACTTGGCTGTGAAAGTTCTCCCACTGCGAAAGATCTTCGGGCTCATCAGTACGGCGGTGGAGCGAGCCACCGGCCTCTTCGGGAGCCTGCTTGTCGGTGTGGTGGTGTCGCCCCTGACCGCAAGCCCCGAAGTAGTGCCTCTTGAGATCAAGAAGTTCCCGACGGATCTGAGTGCTGGCCAGGTTAAAGAAGTGGCGGACAGACTCAATCTCCACTGCATCCAAGGCTCGGCTGAGACGAACGAGGCTCTTCTGAAGGACGTCGTCGGTCGCCTCCCATCGCCGGAGCGTCGGGTAGTTCCTGAACATCCTGCGGGTGAGCCGTAACAGGCGGTCACGGGCATGATCCAGGAGGAGGGACTTGGCTCGCGGGTCACCCCGTCGCACGAGGTCTAAAAGACCCTGCAACTGGGTGTCGGAGCCGACGGGCATTTTCCGCTTCCTGCGATGGCACGGGGGTCAGAACCCCAATGATATCCGCAGAAAAGGACTATCCAGGCATGCGAGAGCCACGCGGGAAACGGCTCACAAATTTCGTATGAGCCCTTTTGGTGCTGGGTTTCGCATTAGTGAAATGCAGAGGCGGCTGCCTCTCGTCAGAGTCCTAGCCGGGGATCAGTATGAACCACAGGGAAGCACCGTTTTGGTGGCGATCGCAGAGCCCTTCAAGGCTGACAACCGCGAAGAGGCGACTGAACGCCGATTCACAAAGACTCCTTGAGTTATTTCTGCAAGGTTATGGAGTGAGCGACATTGCAAGTCTTTATGGGGTCAGCGACGACGCTATGGCTTGCTCCTTGACGGCGATTGTTGAACACGTGCGACAACTCGTTTGGCTCTTGCCAGACGATTCGGTGGAGAGTAACTGATGCTTCAAGTCGCTTGACCTCTGGTGGAATAGGCCCGAGAAGATCTTCCCCGTCTTCCCGAGGGATGGACGGCCGATGCTGCAGATCCCGGGAGAGTTGGAGAAGGGGAACGCCGACCGGCTGCTGCCCATCGCCCCTGAGTTCGCCCTTTTCCCGTGGGAGACGCCGGAGG
>CAJBSZ010000516.1 GCA_903958395.1 uncultured bacterium
CCCCCCCCATAATATGAATGGGCTTTACTCTATCATCCCTGTCGCCATTGTTCAAGCCTGGCTACCAGCGCCTTAACGAGTCGCCACTACTTCTCCTCGCCTGCGAACAATACCGCCGGTGCTGTTGCTTTTGCCTTCGTTTCATTCGTGCCTACTTTGGCATGCGCCAGAGAGACGTCAGCAGCGTTATAGGGAGCGGATGAAGTTTCATTTTGAAGGATCGGGCGCTGCGGTTTCGATCTTGAATCCCCATGCCCATTGACACGGACGCTGGGCACAGTCCTGCAAGTTTGCCGGCAGGCTGATAGTCAGCCCTCTGTTAGGATCGTCCTGCCATGCTAGTGGCGTTGATGTGCCAAACATCGTGATCTTGGAACCGGGCTTGGCTTGAACCGAATGAAGTGTCAACTGTTGGCCGGGCCACTTGAGAGAGAACGCAAAAACATAGCGATGATCCTTGCTCTGTGTATAGCGAATGTCAGAGCCCTCCCCCCAGCACGCCCCAGGCCGAGGTCGTGTGGCGAAAATTCCTTCCCCGTTGATGCGCAGCCACGCACCAGTCTCGCGCAGCGCCGCAACGGCGCGGGGATGAAAGCTTCCACGGGCGTCCGGACCGATCCCGACCATGAAATTCCCGCCTTTAGCGACGGTGTCCACGAGGTTACTCACAATCCAGCCCGCGTCCTGATACCGGGCGGCATCGGACGTATAGCCCCATTTGCCTCTTCCGCCAGTGCCTCCTGCCAGCGGATAGATCACCATCCAGGGCATCGCGGTGTTCTCCTTGGCGCCGGGCACAAAACCCTCGGGGGTGTAATAATCACCATAGTTTCCAATCCCTCGCGCCCGTAGCATCACATTAGGTTGCATCTGTCGCAGGTGCATAATCGTCTCACGCAATTGTGGCCAGACATCGGCACCCAACCACATGTCAAGGCACAACATGTCCACCTTGCCGTATCGGCTTAACAACTCGGTCAATTGCGTTCGATGGCGCGCCATCATGCGCGCGGTTTCTTCCGTCGTCCGAGCGTCTGCCATCAACACCTGGTTGGTGTTTTTTCGTAAATCAGGCGAAGTCGGTACTTGGACCGGATGACGGACATACGGACGAAAATCCGCGTCGTACCAATCTGGGTGCGAGTAATAGAGGTCCACCTTGATGCCCGTGCGCCGTGCGGACTCGCATAGCTCTTGCACGATGTCACGTTTGAAAGGTGTTTCCATTATGCTATACGCCACGTCACAGTCCTCGAATCGCGGCCCGCCAGCCGCAGTCCAGTTGACACGCTGCTTGACACGGGCATGCGTGTCATACATGGAGAAGCCGTCATGGTGCTTGGTGGTGAAGGCGAACACCTTGCACTCGGCCTCGCGAAACAGCCTCATCCAAGCGTCCGCGTTGAAATCAACAGGGTTAAAACTGCGGTAGAGTTCCTGGTAGCGCTGGCGTTCGGCCGGAGACATGGCAAGCAACGGCCAGCTCACTTCCCCTGTCTGTGGGTCAGCCGCTGCATACAGGCCCCAATGAATCCGCACTCCGTATTTCAGGTTACGAAACGCCTCCCGCGCAGTTTCCGGAGCTTGACGGTATTCCTCCAGTGGCGTTTCTTCGACATAGGCTTTTACCGGTTTCCAGTGAGCATCGTTGGTTGGAACGCGAACGTAGTCAGCGGCATACGG
>CAJBSZ010000517.1 GCA_903958395.1 uncultured bacterium
CCATTACTGCATCGAACATGGCCATAATATTTTCGACAGGGGTTTCTTCCAGAATAGTGTCATGGCTGGCACCGGCGACATAGCCGCCGCCGGGCATCATGATCTCCAGCACCCTCTTCGTCTGCGCAATAACAGTCCGCTTGTCACCGTCGAGCAGCACGTGATGCGAATCAATGCCGCCATTGAAAAGGATTTTCTTTCCAAACTGGCTCTTTAGTTCCGCCAACTCCATTCCCCTACATGATGTTTGGACCGCATGAAGACCATCCAGCCCGGCATCGACAAGCATCTGGATAAGCGGGGCAATCCCGCCGCAACAATGCATCTGCACCTTCAGGTTATACGCATTCCCGAGATCGATCAGCCTTCTTAGATGGGGAAGGACAAACTTCCCGAACATTTCCGGCCCCAGCAAAGGCCCCGTCTGGCTTCCAAAATCGTTGCCGATAAAGAATATATCCAACTCCCTGCCGGCTTCATCGAAGATCCGCCTGCTCACTTCGGCATAGAAATCGACAATATATTTCATCAACGCATCTATGAGTTCAGGCTCGTCGTACATCTTCGTGCAAAGATTTTCCATGCCGATCATGTCAATGGCATCGTGCCAGAAGGGAGACCAGTCCCCCCCCAAAATGGCATATTCCCGCCGGTACCTCGCCGCAGCCGCCCTGATTTTCGAGACATCCATCCATTTGGGATCCGGCCAGGGATAATCATGCACCTCCTTGAGCGTTGCATTGGCCAACGGATGCGCCAGGGGCTGGCCACATCCCAAGCCGTGCCGTTCCACACCAAACACCGTCCTACAGGTCGCGCCTTCCGAGAGAGGAGAAGCCGGGCCCGCGTATTCGGCGTAAACACGCCTGAAGTCGTCGTGGAAGCGGATCCGCAGAGCCTCATCATCAAGCATCAACTCGCGCCTGCACTTGTCCCAGAATTCAACCGAAGCACCGCACCACATCGGCACGCGGTCCGGTTCTTCGTGATTAAACGCCGAAAGCACCCTTTCCCTGGAATTCATAAGTTGTAAAACACCTCTTTCATATTCCTTACCAGACACCGATGACGCCGCGTCATCGCTTCTCCTTCAGGCGTCTCAGGAATGGCCTTGGGGACAGGTCATCTCGCGGTGCGGGAGCCAGGCGCAGCAATTCCCATTGGCCAGCGGAGATGTTTTTGGATGGCATGATCGCAGCGTCCACCTTCAAAACATCCAGTGCTAAACGGGTTATGCACGCGCTCCGCCATTATGTTCGGGGAAAAGTGCCATTCATTCCTGTCCCTGATTCCTTCGTTGACCTTTCACCTGATCTTGAACACCGAGCCTCTGGGAAAGGCGAGGGTATTGCCGCACAACTGGATCTCCTGAGCGTCGGAAATCCCGTCACTATCCGAATCGCCGATGGCCCCATTATTCGTCAAGCCCGCCGGAACGTTGGTCTGGATGTTCACCGCGTCAAGCCATGCGGCGTCCGCATTCGCATTCAAGCGCAACCCATGGTAATTGGCCGCCGACTTGGCGAACGGCGCCAGTTGCCGCACGAGCCGCCCCTTCACAAAATAGGCGGCTGTCGTGCTGCCGAAATCCATGTGCCATGACACACTGGCCCACTCACCAACGGCGATCGTCGGCGCCTGCGCCCCCGATACATCCTGACTGCACACGACCCACCCGGCGGGCGTCAGCACCGTGAGATAGCCGCTGGTGTTGACGAAGAACATCACCGGCGCGGCTCCGTTCGTGTCAATCTGCTCGGGCAATTCGACCTTGGAACCCCGGATGAGTACATCGGTCCAGATATTGCTAAGCCCGGCCTGCACCCCATCCACCCAATTGGAAACCAGCCTTCCGGGCGGAACCCCGGCCGCATGGGCCGATGTGTTTCCCGCCACATCCGGATTGGCCACCACCGTGACATTGGAATCCGAGGCACCCCACCCATAATACACAAGTCGGTCAAGGCGCGAGTTGGTTGCATAGTTCTCGAACCCGTCCGACAGGTTCAGCGCCTGCGGCCGGATGGCAACCTCCCAATTGTTGCTGAGGATGAAATTGCCCGAATACAGCACGCCGTTCACCGTCGCCGTGCTGTTGTAGCCCCGCACAGTCGCTCCCTCCTGCAACACGAGTGTCCCAAGATCCGCCACGCCATTCGACACCACCAACACCCCATTGGTGTCCACCTGAACCACACCCGAAACGGAAAAATTCGAGAACCCCGACACCGTCACGGTCGCCCCGGTTCGCACCATTAACCCCGTCAACCCCGTGAGGTTCGTCCCCGCCAGCGTCAAATTACTGCTTATGGAGACCGTTTCGCTTCGGAGGCCGTTATCAATAATGATCCGATCCCCTGACCTGGCTGCCGCAACGGCATCCGTAATCGAGGAATAGTCACCGGACACGGACACATAACGGATGCCGTCGTAATAAAACAGCGCCACCAGCGTTCCATCTGTCGTGATGTTCGTCCAGGCGAACTGGGCCGTCTTATTGCTGTAGGTCTGCGCCAAGTCGCCGTTCGTCCAGACCCGGTCAACCGCGCAGGCAATCGCCCCCGTCATCGAACACGTGGTCTGGCCCTGCCAGTGCACCCGGCCCAAGGGGGTCGGCGCCGCAATGGCCTGCGACACTGTACCCGTGCCGGTGACGGTGACGCCATTGCTCACCACCGCCGTGATCACCGACCCTTCCCAGTTCGTCAACGTTCCCAACAGGGTGAATTCTTCCGCATCGAACCGGCCATCACCATCACTATCGGAAACCAGCCCCGGCGGCGTATTCGTCCCGACAACGACATTGTCCACATGGACGTTCCCCTCACGGGCAGAGTCGAACCGAAGCGTGGCATAGTTGCCGTTATTGGTATTGATGAACGGCAACTCCTTCACGATCAGGTGGTCTTTCAGGAATATCGCCACCTTGTGGTTGCCATAGTTCTGGAATACGCTGACGCGGGCCCAGATTCCCGTCTGGATGATTTCGGGGGGACCGTTGGTGGCATCCGTCGCGCACACATCCCAGACCAGCGACGTCGGATTACAGAAGGTGAGGCAGCCGTTCGTCGACACTCCCACCATGAATACCGCCGCCGTATTCACCGGCGGCGTGGTGTCCGGCGTCAGGAAATTCGTCCCGTTCAACCACGCCTCGGTCCAGATCCGTGATGCATTCGTGGACACCTGGTTCGCCATGAACTCGCCCGCCGTAATGTCCGCCGCGTGTGTATTCTCGCCTTCATTCGTGGATGCTACGCTTCGCACGGCGACCGTGTTGCTCGAAGCGCTCCACCCATTACCGATTTCCATGACATTGGTCGGCAACGTATACGCTTCAAAGTCCTCGGCGAAGAACCCTGCCACGGCGGGCGGGAGCAACGCCATCGTACTTAGCCAGATGATGGCCACCCACCCTATCCTGACCCGGCCTGACCAAACTGTGAACACTTTCATGATCCCCCCTTTTTTTGGTTAGAATCATTACTGTACGGACATGACCCAACCCGAGGGCGCAACAAGATTAACCTGATTGCCCACCACCTTCACACGGGACGTGGAATAGGCGCCATAGACGACCCAACTGCTTCCGGCCGTCGCGTTGCTGATCGCGGGCGCCGTGAACAGGGTGACCGTGCCCGGGATCGCCGCCGTCGAACCCGTGATCCGGCTTACCGTCACCGTCGCCACATTCGGCAATGTCAAGACGCCCGAAACGTTGATGAGGTCATTCGAAGTGGCATCATAGAAGTTACAGAGATAATTCGAGTTCTCCTGCACGACCAGGTTCGTCACGGTGAGCGTCCCGATGGAGTTGGTAGCCGCCGCCGTGATGATCCCCTGCGCCGAGTTCGTCACCGATCCCGCCAGGACGCCCGTGCCGCCAAGAACGCCCGTGGCCACCGTCACCGCGCCCGTGATCGAACCGTTGACGATCAGGGTTCCATTGCTGACCGTCGTTCCACCGCCATAGGCGCTCGCGCCTGAGAGCGTCAGCGTGCCCGTCCCGGTCTTCGTTAATGCCCCGCTGCCCGAAAGGACGCCGTTCAGCGTGATGTTGTGGGCGGTTGTGTCCGTATGGGCCGCGCGAAAGGTCGTGGTGCCCGAGTTCAGCACCATGGGAAGCGTGCTCGACCAGTCGGCCTGGGCACCGATGGTGCCGCCGGAAAGTTCCACGTATTTGGTGCCCGCGCCTCCGCCGGTTATGATGCCTCCGCTGCCCAGGTTCAGCGTGCCGCCGCTCATGATGAAGGCATTGGTGCCGAGGCCCGTGTGGGTGGCGGCCGCCAGCGTGATCTTTTCCAGATTGAGCGTGCCCCCGCTCAGATCGTACTTGTAAAGCGAATCGGCCCCATTTTGGGTTGCTTTGCCAATAATCAGGCCATTGGCGTGAGCCATGCTGACAGCACCAGCGGTTTGGATAAAGGACAAGGTTTTAGTCCCTGTTAAGCCATTAACACCCAATACAAAAGAATCGTTTGCGATGGTGAAATTCCCCCCGTCAACACGCATGGTCTGCATGTTTCCCAAAATCGAAAACTTATCATACCTGACGTCGGCCGTGCCGCTGATTGTGTATGAAGAGCCTCGAAAATCACCAGTTCCTAAATTGGTATAGGTTCCGCCACTAATCGCCGTCGTTTGAAGTAATTCACTGACAGTGGCTGCCACGGTAACCGAGCCTCCCGTCATATTGATTAGTGGTCTTAAATTCCCAGCGCCGCCGATACTGAATGATCCGCTGTTCATATTCAGGGTGATGCCGCCCGAAGCGACATTGTTGAAACTTCCGCCTCCTTGAGAATAAGATCCACCATTGATCGTAAAGCTCCCGGAACCGCTCGCTCCTCCCGAGTTGGTCATCACGCCGCCTGAGCTGATGTTTATGGCGGCATTTGTGATGACTATAGCGCCCACGGCCAATCCTGCAGCACTGACGTTCAAGGTGGTGGTTTTGTTTGCGGCGTTGGTGACAAGCAAGGTTCCCAGCGCGGCGATCCCATCGTCCTGTCGATAGGTGACCGTGTAGGAGACGGCATTCGGGGTTAGGTTGGCCGGACTCCCTGCGACGGGAAGCGCATCCCAGTTTGCGGCCTCGTCCCAGTTGCCGTCCGCGGCCGTCTGCCAGGTCGCCGCCTGCGCTGCCGGCAATGCCCTGATGAGACCCCAAATGATCAAAAGGCTAAAGGCGTATTTCAAGGTCATGGTCTTGCTCCTCTTATGTTGCGCTGTGGTTCCACTGCTTTTTTCTTCTGATAGTATTATTGAGCCAACCGCGACCTTGGGGCAATCGCAAACTGAGCACGGAAGGTTAAAATGGCTTTACATGTTCCGGCCTTGATGGATGGGGCTTGGCCCTGTTTCGGGGCCGGTGTCCGGTTCCGGGTATCGAACAAAACACTTGCCTGTCCCCCGGCGATACGGCATGAATGCTGGCCACTCGGGGCGACGGGTCGTTCACGCGCGAAGGCAAGGACGGACGGCCAAACGAACCCGAAGAAAGGGCATGATGAGCAGTCCATTCAAACCATCATTCGAGTCGTTGTTGAACTATGCGTGTCCGTCGTGGTTCAGGGACGCCAAGTTCGGCATCTGGAGCCATTGGGGGCCGCAGTCGGTGCCGATGTACGGCGACTGGTATGCGCGCCACATGTATGTCCAGGATCATCCCCAGTACCTTTATCATCTCCGCCATTATGGGCATCCGTCGAAATTCGGCTACAAGGATATCTGCAAGTTGTGGAAGGCCGAGAACTTCGACCCCGAGGGGCTGATGGCGCTTTACAAGAAAGCCGGTGCGCGCTATTTCGTCGCGCAGGCGATGCATCACGATCACTTTTTCAACTATCCCTCGCAGCTCAACCGGTTCAACTCGGTTGCGATGGGACCAAGAAAGGATATCTGCGGGCTCTGGAAGGCAGCGGCCCGGAAGCAGGGGCTGCCCTTCGGACTGACCGAACATCTGGGAGCGACTTTTTCCTGGTGGCGCACGAACAAATGGTGCGACTCGCATGGACCCCTGGCCGGGGTTCCCTATGACGGGAATGATCCCGAGTACCGCGATTTCTATCTCGACAACTACGAGCACGTGAAGGAGGGCGAGGACCGCCGAGACACGGAGGCGCGCCCCTGGTATACGCCCAACAAGGGGTTCCGCGAGTATTGGCTGAAGGTGATGCGGGAGGTGATCGACCTCTACGAGCCGGATCTCCTCTATTCCGACGGCGCCCTGCCGTTCGGGACCCTTGACCAGTCGGGTGCGCAGAGCGCCGATTTTGCCGAAGGGCTGGCGGCGGTGGCGCACCTCTATAACACCTCGATCCGCAAGCATGGCGAAAACCGCGCCGTCTACAACCAGAAGGACCGCAGGCCCGAGATCTACCGGGTCGGGGTGCTCGATATCGAGAAAAGCCAGCTCCCGGGCATCAACCCGGACCCGTGGCAAACCGACACCTGCATCGGTAACTGGTTCTACGACGTGCGCCAGAAATTCAAAAAACCCGGCCACGTGATCGAGATGCTGGCCGATATCATCTCGAAGAACGGCTGCATGCTTCTCAACATCCTTCAGAAACCGGACGGCTCGATTGATGAGGAGACGCGCTACCTGCTTGATGAACTGGCCGGCTGGTTCGCGATCTGCGGCGAAGCCGTCCACGGCAGCCGTCCCTGGCGGCTTTCAAACGAGGGCGACAGCCGGGTTCTGATGGAAGGGTTCAAGGAGGAGGAGGTCGCCTGGAACAGCTCCGATTTCCGCTTTGTGCAGAAAGGAAGCACTCTCTATGCGTTCCAGTTCCGCGCGCCTGAAAACCGGGTCGCCGTCATTAAGAGCCTCAGCCCGAGCGAGAAGGTGAAGTCGGTCAAACTGCTCGGGCATGGCGAGTGCCAATTCCAGCAGGCGTTCGGCGTGCTCTCGGTGAAACTGCCCGAGCGGATGCCGAGCGCGTACGTGAACACTCTGGCGATTGCGCTGTAGAGTGCTGCCTGAATGTCTCAGTGACGCGCGTCCCGGTTCTGATTCAGAGCTTGCTGCAACAGGCTCCGAATCTTGGCTTCTTCCAAGGAAGGTTCGGTGATGGGTTGCCTTTCCAAAACATCCTTGCTGATGTCATAGAACCGGCCGGTTGCATACAGCTTGTAGCGCTGATTTCTAGCCCATTCCTTGCCGTTAGGACCGCCGGCTTTGTACCAGGAATAGATCCAATCCCGGGGCTGGCCGCGTTCGCCACGCAGTTGAGGAAGAAAACTGCGCCCGTCTATTTTTAATTCCGCCGGCACGGCCATTCCCGCCACCTCGCAGAACGTCGGCAGAAAATCGCTGAAATCCACCAAATCCTGGCTCACCAGGCCATTCGGCGTGATGCCCGGCCAGTTCGCTATCAACGGCACCCGCGTGCCGGCATCGGTCATTTCCCCCTTACCCCCCTTTATGGGTTTGCCGTTGATCATCGAGACGATGGTGGGGGCGGTGCCGTTGTCGCCCGTGAAGATAACCAGTGTGTTCTCCCGCAGTCCCAAGGCCTCCAGTTTGGCTATGATTTTGCCGACCATTTTGTCCATATACGTCACCATATCACCAAAGTGTTCCGTACTTGCCCTGCCGGCTCGCTTCGGGTCCCAGTCTTCCGAATCAGGCGTCGGCACAAACGGGCTATGCGTCAGGATCATCGGGTAATAGGCAAAGAAGGACTTGTCCTTGTTGCGCTCGATAAATTGACAAATGAAATCACTGACTAAGTCCGGGCCATATTCACCTTTGGAGTAGTCCACCTCTTTCCCATTGATCTCCAAGGCGGGATTCGCATAACGGGTGTCCTGTCGCCCGCCGCCGGGGCGAGTACGGCTTTTGCTTCGCATGTGCTGCCAGAGGCAGGCTTCGTCAAAACCGAAATGGCGCGGCGAATCCGCTTCTTTGCCCAGCTGCCACTTGCCGGCCACGCAGGTGGCGTAGCCCTGTTTCTTCAGCAGCTGCGCAAACGTCGTCTGCGTTCGCTCAAGACGGCCAAAAGCCACGTAATTGCGGACATTGTACATCCCGGTCATCAGTTGCACCCTGGACGGCGTGCAGAGGGGTTGGGCGTAACAGTGTTCGAACCGAATGCCGGTTTTCGCGAGCTTGTCGAGCACCGGCGTCTTGTAGGACGTTCCGCCATTGGCGCCGATGCATTCGTATCCCAAATCATCGGCCAGGATCAGGATGATATTCGGCTGGGCCGGCGGCTTGGGCGCCGCCGCCAGGAGTTGGCCGGCGCATGCCGCAAGAACCCCATTCATCACAAGTAACCATTTCATTTCGTTGTCTCCTTGCTGGTTTGGTAACCGATACGGATTGCTTTGGCATGAACGGCAGCCTTGCTGGCAAACGGACCGGTGTAGATGTGCCAGCGCTCGCCGTCGCCCTGCCGGTAACCGATGGACGCGCCGGGTGTGGCACAGGTGATCGTGACCGTCCCGTCATCGGTTCGTTCAATCACTGGCGTCGCGTTGACCGGCACGGCGAATTGGTAATCGGTCTTCGTGTGATTGGAACAGTAATAGCCGGCTGCGCGAAGGGATTCGGTGAAGACTTTCACCTCGGACGGCGGCACCGCTTCGTATTTCTTGTTGCCGGTGCGCATGTGCATCGTGCCGAGTGTGCCGGGATGCACGCCGGTAATGATCGCCGAGCGGCTTGGCGCGCAGACGGGAAACGCAACGTAAGCGTGTGTGAACCGGCAGCCCTGCGCAGCGAGTTGGTCGAGGTTCGGCGTCGTGGCATACGGGTCGCCGTAACAACCCAAATCCGGGCTGATGTCCTCGCAACTGATCCACAGGATGTTCGGGCGCTCGGCAGCGAAACAACCAATGCCATATAGGAAAACCCCAAGCACCAAACCCGAAATCTCAAACCGGAATCGGCGCTGACTGGAGAGTGGAGAGTGGAGAGTGGTTGGTTTCATTGTTTTGGCCCGCTCGGATAAAGCGTTTGCGGATTCGCGGCCTCGCCGGCGGGACGACGGTTTGCGGTGATCTCGGCGTCCATCTTCTCGGCGAGCGCCTGGAGCTTCGCGACGATGTCGGGATGTTTGTCGGCGAGATTGGTTTTCTCGCCGATTTCGGCGTCGAGATTGTAGAGTCGCGGACCTTTTTCCGTAACGTCCTTTTGTTTCGTGATGGCGAGTTTCCACGGGCCCTGCCGGATGGCCTGGAGTTTGTAGCCGGAGAAGTAATAGTGCGCCTCGCGCGGCGATTGCTTCGACTTGCCGAACAACAACGGCGAGATGTCCCGCCCATCAATGAGCGGCTCCGCCGGTACCGAGCCGCCGGCAAGCGCGACGCACGTTGGGAGCAAATCAATCGTTCCGGCGACGGCGTCGCACACGCTGCCGGGCGCGATCTTGCCGGGCCACCACGCCAGTGTCGGGACACGGATGCCGCCTTCCCAGGTACTGCGCTTGCCACCGCGCAACGCTCCGGCACTGGCGCTCTTGCTCATCACCGGGCCGTTGTCGCTGGTGAAAATGACGAGCGTGCGCTGGTCAAGTTCCAGTTCGTGGAGCGTCTCGAGGATGCGCCCGGTGCTCCAGTCAGCCTCCTCGATCCAGTCGCCATAACGCCCGTTGCCGGATTTACCGTCGAACGCCGCGCCGGGATGGTAGGGCCCGTGGACGACGTTATGCGGCAGATAGAGGAAAAACGGTTTCGCCTTGTTGTCGCGGATGAACTGAACCGCCTCGGCGGTGTAGCGCTCGACGATCCCGCTCTGGGCGTTGTCGTTGAGCAGTTCGAGCACCGTGTCGTCGCGCACGAGCGGGATCACATTTTCGCCGGTCTGGGTGGATTTGCGCTGCATGTCATTGGAGTACGGAATGCCGAAGTAATGGTCGAAGCCTTGTCGGGTCGGCAGGAACTCCGGCGCGTCGCCCAGATGCCATTTGCCGATGCACATCGTGGCGTAGCCGCGCTCCTTCAACCGCTCCGCAATGGTGAACTCTTGCGGGTGCAACCCGTTCTTGTTGCCCGGAGAATAGGCACCGGTCACCGAAACCCGGGCGCTGTAGCACCCGGTCAGCAACTGCGCCCGCGACGCCGAACAAACCGGGGCGGCGTAGAAGCTGGTGAACTTGACCCCTTCCCGCGCCATCCGGTCCAATTGCGGCGTCTTCTGTCTCGTCGCGCCAAATGGCCCGATGTCGCCGTAGCCCATATCGTCCATGAAGATGATGACGATGTTGGGCTTCTCACTTGGTTTGGAAGTGACGGTTTCGGCTGCCGGCAACGCCGGCAAGAGCGCTATGAAGGTCAGCAGGGCATGTTTCATCAGAAAAGCTCCTATGCGATTTGCGTTTTTCTTCATTTCCGTTTCCTATTCACGCGCCGCTTGGGCCATGGCGATCACATTCGCAAGCGGCACGTTGGGAAGCAGCGCCTCGTGGCTTGGGCTGACGACCCAATTGGGGCCGAGCAATCCCCGCAACCGCCCGACTTCCTCTTTGACTTCCTCCGGCGTCGCATGGACCAGCAGAGCCTGGGTGTCGACGCCGCCCACGAAGGCGATGTCGTTCTTGAACTCCCGCGCGAGGGTCACGGCATCCATGTTGGCGGCCTTCGCCTGGAGCGGGTGCAGCGCGTCTATTCCCGCTTCGATCAGGTCCGGAATCACTTTGTAGATTGAACCGCACGAATGGAGCAGCACCTTCTTCTCATGCCGCTTGGCGACCGCGATCAGGCGCCGGAAGCCCGGCAGGACGAACTTTTCGAACATCTCCGGGGAGATCAGCAGGTCGAGCTGCGAACCGAAGTCATTCCCGAAGAAGAACGCATCGACCTTGTCTCCAGCCTGGGCAAAAAGGCGATCATTGGCCACAACAAAGAAATCGACCACCCGGTCAGTGACCGCTTCGACGATCTCCGGATCAGTGTACATCTTCGTGAAATAGTTCTCCATTCCGAAGAAATCCGACACCCGATGAAAAAAGGGGCTCCACAAGCCCGAGAGGATGTATTTATCCGGGTGGTTGCCGATCTCTTTCAAGAGCCCGTCGAAGTCGAGATATTCGGGATTGGGCCAGGGGAACTTCGCCACCTCGCCGAGATCGGTACATTCGGCGAAGCAGCCGGGCTGCGAGTGCGAGAGCCTCGGTTTTCCTGCCGTGGTGTCAAACGGCGGCCTTCCCTCCGGATGCAGATACACAGCGTTGGCCGGAACGTGGCGACAGTCATCATTCAGATATTGGAAGATCCCTTCCTGATCGGCAACATGCAGTTGCTTCTTATAGAGTTCAACCGTTTCGGGATGGGGACTGCCGGTCCAAAAGCCGGTCTCGCCGCTCGAGTTTCGTTCAAAAATCTTTCTGATCTTTTCTCTTGAATTCATCGGTAATGTTTTCCTCAGTCCTTTCCCCGCCGACTTATTTCACTCTGCTCACGGTTACATAGTAAGCGCCGCAAAGCTCCTGGCCCGCCGCCTCCAGGAACCAGGTCTTCAGTTCGTGCGGCCCTTTGGGCAGAACGACTCTAAAGAGGACGGATTTATCCGCGGAAGCAACCGGCGCCGACTGTTCGACGTCTCCGATTTTCAATCGGGCCTGGGCGATCGGCAAAGCCTTGCACGGATCAAAGGTCCTGAACTCGCGAGCCGCTCTCGGGTAAGCGGCGCAGATCGCCATGTCCGCTTCCTTCGGATAGCGGCGCAGTTCGAAGGAATAGGCGCCGGCCTCAGCCGCCTCAAGCGTCCATTCGCCATTGACGCCATAGCCAAGCCAAACCGTAGACTGTTCGGTCACATTCAGGTCGTTGGAGCGTTTGCGCCAATCGAAGAGCGTCAGCGGCACCGGGTCTTGGGCACCCCCGATGACGATGCGTTCCCGTTTCAAAGGCTGAACGCCCTTCCACCACTGCGCATAGTGCGCTTTCATTTGATTGACGATCTCCGGTTGCAGCCTGGCCAGGTCGTTTGTCTGAGCCGGATCAGCCGTTAAGTCATAGAGCTCCCGGTCATTCACGAGCCGCCACTTACGCCACAGCACGGCACACTCTCCATAGGCAGGCGCCTCTTCACGAGACCATTGCACCACCAACTTGCGGTCGGGCAATGACGGTGAAGTGCCTCGCAGCAGCCCCGCCAAACTCATTCCATCAAAGTGGGTTGAGGAATCGCAGGTTAGCCCGCAAAGGTCGAGCAGCGTGGGAAGGATATCCTGCGCCTGCGCAAGCGCGTCGATGTCCCGTGGCTTTGCAAATCCCCCGTTGGGCCACCGGATGAAGCAAACTCCGCGATGGCCCCCTTCATAGTAGCTCCCCTTCTTCCCCCGCATTCCCGCGTTGAATAGCTCCACCCCGCAGGTGCCGCCGTTGTCGGTTATATAGAGCACGATCGTGTTTTCATAAAGGCCGGAGTCCTTCAAGGCACGATCCAATCGTCCCATGTTTTCGTCGATTTTCGCGATCATCCCAAAAAACTCCGGTTTGTATCCCTTTGGATCCTCCGAATAGCGCGAGGTATAGCTCGGGTCGACGTAATAAGGCGAATGGGCCAGATTATCGGCGAGATAGCAAAGAAACGGTTCTCCTTTGCTTTTGGATCGCTTCATGAACGCAATGGCGAGGTCATACCATCCGTCGGGGCGATAGCCCTTGCGTTGGCGCCATTGCCCGTCGGCATCGAGGTTAAAATCATCGACATTGTCGTTTTGCCAATAGTCGGGGGTCTGGTGCGTAGCCCCGCCGCCGAAGGTGACCGATTCATCAAAGCCCCTGTCCTGAGGCCGATGGGGATAGCCTTCGCCCAAATGCCATTTGCCGAAATGTCCCGTTTGATAGCCGTTCATCCTGAATATTTGCGGCATGGTCGTGACGTCCCGGCGCATCATCTCGTTGCCGTAGGCCCAGGACCATGCGCCATTTCGCAAGGCATCCATTCCCGTCAGGAGCTGGCCCCGGGTCGGGGTGCAGACCGGCGCCACATGAAACGATGTGAAGCGCACGGACTCGGCATGGAATTTGTCGAGCGACGGTGTTTTGAGAACCGGATTTCCATGACAGGCGAAGTCGCCATAGCCCTGGTCATCGGCAAGCACAATGAGCACATTGGGCCGAGCGGCGGATACGCCTTGGGGCGGGGTTGGTTGAGCTTCGACCCCTGCGCTGAGCCGAGTGATGCCCAAGAGCAAGAGCATCGAGATCTGGGTCCCGATGATCGATCTGAACGCTTGTTCGGCGTTGGGTTCTTTTTTCACAATAATCTCCTTCGTTATCTCAAGTGGCAGCCTGCCACGGTTGGAGGGGCGAGCCTGCGAGCCCGTATGGATAGGGGCTTCGCGGCGTCGCAAGCTCCGTCCTCCAATCGGATTTGAGAATGGCTGATCAAAGAATCACTCAATTCCCCTCCCGGCGCAGCCACTCGGCTGGAACCGGTTGTCGTTTTCCCTCGGGCCCTGCGATTTCGAGTTTCGGGATGCCCTGCCACATCTGTCCTTCCTTCCAGGCAAACCAATCGGGTCCCGCCCCCTGGCGCCCTATCAGCATGTAATCGTTCTTGAACTGTTTCCAGCGGAAGTCGACAAAGGTGACCTCGAGCCGGTGCAGGCCTTCGGCCAGGGCGAGGCTCCAGTTGTTCTCCCCGTGCAGGGTCGGCGCCGGGAACCATTCCTCGCCGTCGACAACGACCCGCAGATCGAAGCCGGCGTCCATCGTCGGGGTCAACAGATGCTCCGGCGCAAAGAAGGTGTAGACCCCGGTGGCGGGAACCTTCAGGAATCCGCTGTAGCGCAAGGCATACGCCTTATCGGTGGCGCGAAACGTTTTTACCTCGTCCGGCTCCAGCAGTCCGGTGGCGATCTGTTGTGCTTTCACCGGCAGAACCCCGGGATAGGCCGCGTGGGCGAAGAGTGCCGGCCAGGCGCCCTCCAGATAGTCGCAGCAGAGCCCCGATCCGGTCTCGATCGGTTCCGTCACCGCCGGCCGCGGCGCCTGTTTGCGGAAGATCGCGCCCACAGTCTTGCCGGCGCGTTCGTCGGGAATGTTCCACGGCGTTGCGGCGGTCAACCCCTTGCGGAAGGGGCGCACTTTGACATAGGTGTCCTCCGTCAGGGTGATTGGCCCTTGGTAAAGTGAGGCATTCAGGCTCGGGTCGGACCCGTCGAGGGTGTAGCGGAACTCGATGCCGTTTATGTTCTGGGTGGGAATAGTGAACGAGACATCCACCGTGTCGGTGAAGACGCTGGCCTCGGGCAGGATTTTCACCGTGTCGATCATGCCGTGGATAGGCATGGCGGCAAAGCGGTTCTCCGCACTCAGGGTGTACTCGAAATCGGCGCCGGGAATGGCGCACGCACGGCCGTTGATGCTGAGTTTCGTACAACCCAAAGCGATGCCGCTAAGTTCACCAGCCTTTTTTACCACCAAGAGCGCCTCCGCCTCGGCGGCAACCGGGCCGGTGACCAGCGCGTTGCGGCGTTGCGGGCCGGACTGGAAGAAGAGTTCCGTGCCCGCGCGAGTGCGGGCGCGAAAACCGGCGACGCCGCCCGTGCCTTTAAGCTCTTCGACTTGGCGCAGATCATTGGCAAAAGGCTCAGCGCCGGCGACCTCGGCTTCGCGGGTGGCATGGAGCGTCACCAACGTCTGGTTGCCCGTGCCTTTCCATAATACCCCCGCCCGGCGCAGGAAGGGCACCTTGGTGGGATCGCCGTTCAACTGCATTTTGGCGGCTTCGGCCGGATTCTTTTTCACCGCCGCCGCGAGCACGGACAGCGCGCTTTGCTGGCCCTTGGCGTAGGTGCCATCCGGGTTCAGCCAGTTGATCATCTCGAAGGCCGGGCCAAAGATGTAGCTCGAAAGATTAGCTGCTTCGGGGATGGCGGTGCGCACACGGCCCTGGCTTTCCTCTACGAGCGGATAATTCGCGGTGGCCAACTCGGGAACCGCCTTGGCCATCGTTTGGGGCCTGATCCAGACCGGGTAGGTCCAGAACGTGCTGAATTCGTGCTCGCCGGTGGTCGGGTTCTCAATCCGGTCAGCGACGATCCAAATCCCTTCCCCTCGGACGTGGAATACTTGCCGCCAGGCCGTGATCCCGAAGAGCGGAGTGTTGTCGATCTCCGGGTGGCGGCGCCAAATGTTGTACCAGTCCCCGCGCACCACTTCCGGACGGGAATAAGGATTGGCGCGGCGGGCCTCGGCCAGGTCGAAGAGCGTTGACGTGTGGAAGCGGGTGTCGCTGACATGGCGCCCGGCCATGGCGCAATAGTCGGTCTTACCGCCGGTCGGGATGGCCTCGTGCATCATATTCGGCGCCTTTTTGTCGATGATGACGCACTCCGAGGAGACCAGCAGCCGGCCGTCCTTCATCAGGTCGTAACGCATGGCGCCGTAGCCGAGGAAGGTGCCTTCTTTGGGGACGACGAAGAGGTCATGATCCTGGCTGCGCTCAGGGGAGACGAAAAGCATGAAGGTCTCGGCGCCGGGCTGCCATCGGTCGCGCAGAAAATACATGCCGGCATAGGGCGCGGCGTCGGAGAGCCGCTCCGGGCGGCGCCCCAAGGCGGCGGGATCGGCTTTCACCCTCTCCTGGGCCGCGGCGATCTGCGCCTTGGTCTCATTATTGGCCTCCGGCAGGGCGCCCTCGCGGATCAGCTTTGTCCAGAGCGACGCCGGATAGCCCATGACCGCGGCGATGCGGGCGGCCGCCTCGGGTTCCTTCTCCACCAGATCCACCAGGTCGGGAATGCCTTGGCCCGGCGCCAGTTTGCGCCGCTCGCCGAGAATGTTGGCGGCGGTGTGGTTGATGCGGTAGCGCCGGCTCTCGACGTCCATGGCCGGGCGCAGGGTCGAGGTCCCGGCCCAGCAGGGCAGGTCATAGCCGTCCGGGGTCAGGCGGGTCAGGTAGTTGCGGTAGGCGGGGAAAAACTGGTCGGCGGCGAGCTGCCTGGAAAGGGGATCGAGCACGCCCAGGCGTGGATCGAGCGGCATCAGGGAGGCGACGCCGATGGTTTCACGCGCCCCGATGTCGCTGAAGCGGTGCCCTTCGTCGGAGGCCTCGATGTTCTCGCCGTCGAGGGTGCGGTGCTGGATAAAGGTGCTCATGCTCAGGCGCACCGCCTCGCGGGAGTACTCGCGCATGGCCTGGAATTCGGGAAACAGGATCCCGAGGCTCCCCATGCCGCGCAGGCCGATGGCACCGTGGTTGGCCAGCTCGGTGCGCCGCGCACGAATGCTGAACGGGGCGGCGTCTTCAGTCGCGGCGAGCAGCCAGCGCACGAGCGTTGTCGAGCGCAGCTCTCGGGCAAACTCCGGGCGCGTCGCCAGGAAACGGCGCCAGCGCCAATGCTCGCTGATCAGCCCCATATGCGAAACTTCCGTGGCTTGCGTTAACGGCAGTGGACAGTTCAGAAACTCCTCCCGCCCGTAAAGGCACCAGTCGTCGACATAGTCCATCCACCGCGACAGATGCTTCTTGTCCCCCCTTGCAATGTAGGACTTTAAAAGGTCGCTAAACATGACGAAAAAGGCGGCGTTGTGCTGCGGCATATAGAAGAACTCTTCTTCCTGCTTCGAGACCTCGCGCCCAGCCGCCAGGGTTGGCGTCCAGCGGGTGGCGCCCGGTTCACCCACCGTGCCGATCAACTGCTCTCCCCCTTGGTACACAATGCGCCGGCCGGCCATGGCCGCCGCCACGGCGTCGGCGTTCACCGTCATGTCGGAGAGATCGGCACCCTGGAACAATTCGAAGTCGACAGGAATGCCGATTTTTTCCGGATTGGCCAGGCGCCCAAAGAAGAACTCCCGGTAGGCGTCGAGCGCTGCCTGATAGCGACCCTTGGCGACCAGACTTCGGAACTTCTCCAGGCCTTTCGCTTCCGAATCAAGGGCGGCGGCGAAGCGCCGGCACAGTTCCGTCACCCCCGCCTCGGAATCGCGTTCTAGAAAGGCGGCCTGGCGGGCGCTGAAATTGGGAACGGGGCCAAAATCCACGTTCACCACTTTGAGTCTCCGTTCCGCTTCCTGTTCGCCGTCCAGGCGGTACCAACTCCCGCACTTCGGGGCCAGTTTGAGGCCGGTGTAGCGGCCCGTGAACGGCTTCGGCTCGAGGGTATCGCCCGTGGGAACGCGGGAGAACTCAAACCGGCGGTACCAGGTGAGCCTGCGCCCGGCGTCGAGCGTGCTTAAGAGCCAAACTTTGGTGCTGGGCATCAGGCTGCCGCGGCCGTAAATCCGCACTGCGTCGATCGGCATTTCCGTCCCCAGGTCGAGTTCGATCCAAGGATTTATCTGGGGCGGCAGCGAGCACGCGGAATTGATGAAGTCGAGGTTGTTGCCATCAATCAGGCGGTTCAGGTTGCCGCCGCCCGGGCCGCCGGACTGCGACGCCAGTATTCCGGCTTTCGGCGCCACATTGACTCCATTGCTGAACACCTCGATTTCGATCAACCGATAGAAATCGCGCTTGTCCTCGCCGATGGCGGGCAGCGCGGGAATCTCAAGGCGGACATAACGACCGGGAACCGTCGTTTCTTTCGCGACGCTCGGTGTTTGAAATGTTCCGATCGCCACCAGGGTCAATGCCCACGTCGTGCCGGTCCGGAGCAGGGTTGTCTTAAGTTCCGTCATTGTCATACTCCTCGAAGATTCAGTTTTCCAGCAACTTCAACACATGCAGTGCCGTGCCTATGCTATTCGCGTTGCGCTCCGCCGTTAAACGAATCTTCACCACATGGGGTCCGGGTTCGAGCGTGTCATCGAGAATGATGGCTCTCGGCAAATAGATTCCCGCCACCTTGAAGGTGTCCACCTTGTTCCATGGGCCGCCATCCCAGGCGGCCTCGATGACACCGGCATCGGGGCCCGCGGAGAGCAGAAGGCCCACACCTTGGCCCTCGAAAGAGAACTCGAATTCCGCGCCGGGCTCGCGAGCGGTCAAGGCGGGAAGATGAGCGATCTTGGGGTGAATCTTGGCGGGGAGGGTCGGTTGCCAATCCTTGACAAGGGTGAACCCCTTCAGCAGCTTTGCCGTCTCAAGGGCGCCATAGCGTCCATTGGAGTAACTCCGCGAATCCAAGGGTTGTTCCGGAAGCGGATGGCGTTTCGGCGCCGCCGGCTTCGCCCAGGCGGCATCGAGCATCCGCGCCATGCTGTTCACATAAAGCTTGTGACCGAAAGGCGAGGGGTGAAGATTGACGAAATCCTTCTCCCACTCGAATTCCCCGGCGGCGATGCGGTCGTACACTTCGCGCGACAGATTGAGCGACGGGTTGCCATAGGCCTCCGCCACTTTTTCGTGCTGCGCGATGGCCACGGGAACCCGGCCGGCCTTGAACTCGGCAAAGTGAGGCGGCATGGCAAAATGCATCTGCACAATGTCGGTCATGGGGTTCACTCTCCGCGCATGACGGACAACACCTTCCATGCCGCGGAGCATCCGCTCCGGCTCCTTGCCGGTGTTGGCGGTGTCGTTGACAGCGGCCTCGACGAAAAGCAAATCGATCGGACCTTTAGAGAGCACGTCCTGCTCGAGCCGGAACGCATGCGCGACGGACCCGAGTGAACCGATTCCCGCGCCGATGAACTCGAACTGGGTCCCCGGAAACTTCTGCCTCAAATAGGCCATGAGCTGCTCGCGCCAGCCGGACATGGCGGTGATGGAACCCCCGAGGAAGGCGACACGTCCGCTCTTCTCGTTCTCGAACTTTGCCCGGCAGTTCTGCAATCCCTCCCGCAATTTGAAATACTCCTCCCCCTTGGGCAGCACGTTCGGATCATAGCTGACGCCATGTGCGGCGGCTGCCGCCAAGGACAGAGCCATCATTGTTAAACCTCTTTTACATTTCGACCTGAATCCGTTCATGTTCATTCCTTTCTTGGTTTGGCGGCATCCCTATTGGAAAACCGGTGGACTTCAACATCATTCTTCTGTTTCACGCCCGGGGTGCTTCTGCCGTCAATGATGAGCCGCTCCATCAGGGCTCGCATTTGGGCGACGCGCTCGGGTTGGTCGGCGGCGAGGTTCTTCGTCTCGCCGATGTCGTCACCGAGATTGTAGAGCTGCTGCTGCGTTTTCGCCTGCCGATCCCCCACGAAGACAAGCTTCCATGCTCCCTGGCGAAGGCCCGGAATACCGCCTCCCGCGCAGCTCACGGCAGTCTCGCGGACCGGATGATCGGCGCCTTTGAGCAACGGCAGGAAGCTAAAGCTGTCCTCGCCCGTATTGTCCGGCAACTTCACGTTCCAGATTTCCGCCAGAGTCGCGAGCACGTCGGCGTGATGCACGAGTTGATGACAAACGCTGCCGGGCCGGACGACGCCAGGCCAGCGGACGATGAATGGCTCGCGGTGACCGCCTTCATACACGGACCTTTTATAGCCACGCAGTGGGCCGCTGGCGAAGTGGCCGAGTTTTTCCAGTTCCTTCGCGTCGGTACCTTCCGCCTTGCCATTGTCGCTGGTGAACAGCACCAGTGTGTTCGCAGCCGCACCCGACTGTTCGAGCGCTTCGAGCACACGGCCAATAACCGCATCGGTCTCCATCACGAAATCGGCGTAATAGTGCAGCTTGCTTTTGCCTTTCCAGTCGTCAGTGATGGCAATCGGCGTGTGCGGCGCGGTCAACGGCAGGTAGAGCAGGAACGGACGACCCTCTTTCGTCTGACGCGCAATGAAATCGGCGGCGCGGTCGCCCAGCGTCGGCAGGATGGCTTCGAGGCTCCAGTCTTTCAATGCCGGGCCATGCATGGACGCCAGATGCCCCCCGCGCAATCGCTTCGGTAGAAACTCGATCGGAATTCCCACCGTCCGGTCGTTTTCGATAAAGCAATACGGCGGCCAGTTCGGGACATCGGTGCCAAAATATTCATCGAACCCGCGCGTGGTAGGCCCGCCGGCAATAGGTTTTGAGAATACGTTGCGCCAAAGTTCAAGTTGATCGGCTGGTACCCTGGCCTCGTCATCGCGTCCTTGCGGTTTCTGGAGGAGCAGCTCGCGTTTCTCCGCCGGAATGGGCCAATCCCAGCCGAGATGCCACTTGCCGATGCATGCCGCCGCGTAGCCCTGCTGCTTTGCGAGTGTGCCGATCGTCATCCGGTCCGGCGCAATCAACGGCGCGCCGAACACACCGACGATACCGCCCTGCAAACGCGTCCGCCAGTGATAGCGGCCCGTGAGCAACGTGTACCGCGACGGCGAACAGATCCCGGACGACGAGTGTCCGTCGGTAAACCGCATTCCCTGCGCGGCGAGCCGGTCAAGGTGCGGCGTCGGAATCTTGCCGCGTTCCAGGTTGTAACACTGCACATCGCCGTAACCCATGTCGTCGGCGAGAATGACGATGACGTTGGGTTGCGCAGCGTGCGTCGAGGCGAACGGCACCGTCAACAGGGCGATGAGGAAAGCGGAGGTGAGTTTCATCACTATTCTCTTCCTGGTTTTTGTTCAGTTTTTTGCCTGGATGACGAAACGGACTGGGCTTTGTACCTTGCCAGACACTCGTGGGAGATCTGCTCAGCCTTCGCGCGGGCGGCAGCGTCATAGTTCCAGAACTCCTGCACTACAGCTTCCACTGCAGGATAATCTCTGCCGTCGTCACCGATTTGCCGACGCCGTTCTGCCAGCCCGTATTTTAGTTCCACTACGACTCTGGCATAGGCGGGATCGTCATAGACATTGACCAACTCGTGCGGATCTTTTTTCAGGTCGTAAAGCTCCCAGGCCGGTGGCGTGTGCGGCGAGTTGCCTTCACGCGGAACACCATAGTAATAGATGAGTTTATAGTCTTTGGTGCGCAAGCCGAGGTGGGCCGGATTGTCGTGATGCGCCATATGCATCCAGTACCGGTAGTATGCGGATTTCCTCCAATCGGCCGGTTCCCGGCCGGTCTCGCAGATCGCCTTAACGCTCCGTCCCTGCATGACATCGGGCCTCTTCACTCCGGCGAAGTCCAATAGCGTGGGCGCAAAATCGGCATTCTCAATGATGGCATCCGTGCGCATGCCGTGCTTAATCATTTTCGGGTAACGAATAATTAGCGGCATGCGCGCGGACTCCTCGTACATCCACCGTTTATCCTGGTAGTCGTGTTCGCCCAGCATCATCCCCTGGTCGCTCGTGTAAACGATGAGCGTGTTCTCCATGAAGCCGGCGGAACGCAAATAGTCAAAGAAGGTCGCCAAGCTGTCATCAATTCCTTTCACGCAACGCAGATAACGCTTCATGTAGTCTTGATAGGCGGCGCGTTTGCGCTGCTCTGGCGTCGGGAGGCCGGTGTGATTGAAGGTCTTCACGTAATTGCGATGCGCGTTGCGCTCGCCGATCGAGGTGCCGATATAAGGCCAAAGCTCGTCCTTAACGCCGCGCGTGCCGATCGAGCCGAACTGGGGCTGATTCCAAAGGCTTTCCGGTTCGGGGATAGCGACGTTCTCGAGGTAGTCCTTGTAGCGCGGGGCGTACTCGAACATGTCATGCGGCGCTTTGTGGTGGTACATCAAGAAGAACGGCTTCGATGGATCGCGCTGCCCCCTGAGCCACTGGATCGCGAGATCGGTAATCGCATCTGTCACGTGCTCGCCGTCGCGCTTGAAGCTGTTTTGGGGCCACGGCTTCTCACCGCGCACGATGAAGGTGGGATCGAAGTACTCGCCCTGTTCTGAAAGGACGCAGTAATGATCAAAGGCAGCCGGCTCTGATTTGAGGTGCCACTTGCCAATGACAGCGGTCTGGTAGCCGGCTTTCTTGAGCTCGATCGGCAAGAATTGATGCGCCGGATCGAGGCGTCCGTCGAGATCATAGACTTTGTTGATGTGGTTGTATTGGCCGGTCAGGATCGTCGCGCGGCTCGGGGTGCAGATAGAGTTGCCGGCAAAGCAGTTCTCGAAAAGCATCCCCTCCTTCGCCAGCCGGTCGATAGTCGGTGTCGGATTAAGCTTCGCCAGGCGTCCGCCATAGGCGCCAATCGCCTGCGCGGCATGATCATCGGACATGATGAAAATGATATTCGGGCGCGGCGTTGGCGCTTCGGCATCGGCTCGGGCGGTAATCGGCGCGAGCAGCAGGGTGAGCACTAGAATTGGCGATTGATTCATTTGTGCCTTGATTCTCCTTGGCCATCCCGCAACAGGCGGTAATCCTCTTTTGCGGCTGATCTTGGTTCGGCCATTTCGCGCAGCCAGCCTTGAATGTTTTTCCTCAGCGCCCGAGTCAACTCCTGTTCTTTCTCATGGCAGTCATGGCGCTGCTGCCGGTCCGCAGCAAGATTGTAGAGAAGTGTGCGGGGTGGCAATCCATTGGGGAGACCGGCAATGGTGTTGGGCTGTAGCGGAGTGATTTCCAGCAGCAACCTGTCCCCCTCGAGCCACCAAGCATACAAGGGGGGAGTCGAAGTGTTACTCCGGTTGGTCTTGTCAGGAGCCTCGTAGAAATAGGACCAGCGCCAGCCATGCACCCCGCACGATCCCAGCGAGTCGCGGGGCGCCCGAGCGGTTTCTCCTCGCAAGAACGGTAGCAGGTTCTTCCCATCGATGTTCGCCGGAACGGCTACTCCGGCGGAGGCCAGCACCGTCGGCATCAGATCGGCCAGGCTGACAATCCCCTCAGGACGGCCCGGCTTGACAACACCGGGCTGCCAAACGATGAGCGGCACATTGAGGCCGCCGAGCCAGCCGGTGCCTTTGCCGCCGCGGTTCGGTGCATTGTGAGGGGGGACGGAGTACTGGGCACAACCATTATCCGAACTTAAAATGAAGAGTGTGTTGGTCTGCTGCCCGTAGTGCGTCAGGAGCGCAAAAAGCTTTCGAATTCCCTCATCCAAGGCCAACAGGTGACCGGCGTACTCGTCGCTAAATTTCACTCCGGTGTCGAATGGCCGAACATACCGTTCCGGCGGCGCCACGATTGGGTCGTGCAGCGTCATGGGCGCGTAATAGAGGAAGAGTGGCTGCTTCGCTTTCAAGGCGGTTTCCACGAACTCACAGGCCTTCCGGTTGAACAGGTCGGTGAGGAATTCGCCTTTGGGTCTCAGGGGAACTGGCGAGCGATTTTCCCACAACCCCTTCGCCTCATAATAGCTGCTGGCGGAATTATTGAACCCGAAGTAGTAGCCGAAGCCGCGGTCAAGCGGATGCTGACCGGGGTGGGAAGATGTTTGATATGCCAAGGTGTGCTGCCGTAGCGCCGGATCTTTCATGGCGACATGCCACTTGCCGATGATGCCGCAGCGGTATCCGGCAGCCGACAACGATTCGGCCAGCATGACCCGGCTGGCCGGAACGCCGTTGCGATCCACATCCATATTCGAGTAAGCGCCCCAACGTTGCTGAAAGGTGCCGGTCAACAGTCCAGCGCGGCTCGGCGCACACAACGAGGCGGTGGCAAAGCAATTGCCGAAAACTGCCCCGTCGCGCGCCAAACTGGATAAAAACGGCATGCAACGGCGGGCTGCGTCCAAATGTTTTTCCCGACTGACCGGCACACCATCGGTTCGCTGCTTGGCGTAGTCGGCGAGGATCTCCGGCTCCAACTGCTCCGGGGTCAACCTCTCGGCGTACGGCGGAATCCAGCCGGTGCCGACATCATCGAGCAACACCATGATGATGTTGGGTTTTTCGGTTTGCACCGGCGCGGCGGCAGCGTTGATGGCCGCGGCGGAAAGCACAAGCGGAATAAGGGCGGAAACGAGATGAGAAGAGGATGAGCTTTTACCCGTCATGATGAGGCATCCCTTTTTCAACTCCCTTGGGGAGAACCATTCCGCGGGCCTTGTACCATTGCGTCAGTTGCCGACGTCCCTCTTCAAGTTGACTTTGGAAAACCGGATCGACGGCCAGATTTTTCATCTCTCCGGGATCTTTCTCCAAATCGATCAATTGCTCCCGTTGTTTGCCTCCATAAAACAAGGTGTATTTGTAGCGCGGCATCAGCACCGTGCAGGCAATCCCGCTTTCCACCACCAGTGTGTCGCGCCAGTCCGTGACCGCGCCTCCTTCGGTCAGTCCGCGCACGCTCTTTCCCGGTAGTTCTCGCGGGATAGCCAAGCCGGCAAAGTCGCAGAGGGTCGGGATCAGATCTATGCCGGTTGAGACGAGATGCTTGCGCTCGACCGCGCCCTTTTTCACGACGCCATTGCCCGCAATCAGGAATGGGACCCGGATGGCTTCCTCATAGGGAACCATCTTGTGTCCCATCCGGTGGGCGCCGTCCATGTCGCCGTGGTCGCTGGTGAAGACCACCCACGTGTTGTCCGCCAAGCCGCTTTTTTCCAGCGCATCCAGTACGAGGCCAATCTGGCGATCGACGTCCTCGACCAGGCGGGCATAGTGCCAGCGATAAACGCGCCAGTCGTCATCTCTATAGCCATGGCGCTTTTCTCCGCGGTCCTTGTGTGCGCCTTGGAAAAGGCTGGCATCGAGCAAATCAGGTTCATTCTCCGGAATTCCTGAATTAACCGGCAAGGTCGGGCAGTGCTTCGCAATGAACTCCTGCTCAGAGATGTCGGCAGGTTTTCCCGTGCGCAGCTTGACTTTTTTGGCGATCCCGCAGATATCGTGAGGATTGATGAAGGAGGCAACCAACAGGAACGGGCGCTCGTGTTTTTGCTGCAAAAAGCGAACACAAGCCGCGCTCAGGTCGTCGCGTTCGTCGGCGGTCAGATATTCCTCGAACCCGTAGTTCTCGATTCCGGCATGGCCTTCCTTGACGGTGCCTCCCCTGGTCCCGGGCAAATGCACTTTGCCGCCGTAGGCTGTCCGGTAACCGGCCCGACGGAAGACAGTGCCCATGGTGTTTTTCGCCACCGCCTCTGGCAACGGCTGTTCGAGCATTCCGTTTCCGCCGAGGCCGATGGCCGATGGCATCAGTCCGGAAAACATGCTGAAGCGCGACGGCACGCAGACTGGATTGGCGCAATAAGCGCGTTCAAAACGCATGCCATTGGCCGCGAGGCGATCCAAGGCGGGGGTTTTCACCCACGGATTGCCGGTGCAGCTCAGCATGCCGGCATGTTGCTGGTCGGTCGTGATCAGCAGAATATTGGGTTTCGCCGGCGCATCGGCGGCGTACAGGGCCTCCGTCAATGCCAGCATGGCCATGATGATTGAAATGACTCGTGATGTTTTCATGTTCATAGACTCCTTGAATGATCCTTATGGCTTCGCCCCTTTGGAGGTGCCCGGCTCTCCCATTGGCTTACGGCTGGTGGCGTATTCGACAAAGTTGCAGAGCAGTTTGGCGGCCACGTGCGCCGGCCCCTGTGGATTCTCCAGATTTGCCATAATATTCAGAGTGGAGACGACGATCTGCCCCTTGCCAAAAGGAATCACTCCCACCGCAGTCCCCAGTTGGAAAGGCATTTGGCGACTGTCATAGCAACCCGCCACCAGCTCTTCCCCTTCCAGCTTCAGGCCAAGGCGCCGGCCAGTCACGAGGTTCTGATAGGGCCAGTTCATGCCGACGTTGACGGGAAGGTCCTTGAAAAGCGGGTGCTCCCGGACAAAATACTGTCCCCCGGCCCAAAGCAAGCCGATCGGGAAAGTGCCGGAGTAGGTGATGCCACTGCCCTTCTGGATGGACGCCATCCAACTGTCGGGGTCGTCAATAATGATGATTGTACTGCCATCCCGCCGGGCCCGTTCCAAGAGCGGTTGCGGATCCACGGGCTCGGGCTCGGGAAGAAGCCAGCGCAGGTGGATTTCCGCCGTTTCGTCATCGCCAACCGTCTTGTGCCCCTTCATGGCGTCGGCGACCTGGAAATACTCCAGGCGGATGGGGACGGGTTTGCCCGCTTCCAAAATCGCCTTGCCATTACTGGGGAAGGTGTGCGGGCCGTTCTTCCAGGCATCGATCACCTCTCGGCCATCGACCCAGAGACGGACGCCGTCGTTACTGAGGGTATCGAAGAGGTATTCGCCATCCTTGGGCGGGAGCAGTGTTCCCTCCCAGCGCACGAATAGCTTCTTCCGCGACTTCAAGGCCGGGTCCTGGACCTGCGGTTCCATCTGGAAATCCACCTTCGCATCGATCCGCTCGAGCAGCGTGTCTTTAAAATCAAAGCGACTGGAGAAAGTGGCCCTGAGTCCTTGCTTTTCCCCTGTCGGCGTGCGTAAACAGGCGGTAGGAATAACCGCCGGCTCCGGCTTCAGGGGCCGAGCCACGATGACCCAATCCAAGGGCCCTAATTTTTCATCGAGAGGCGGGACCTCCAGATTCTTTTGCGTCTTCAAGAAGTCCTGGATTTTGCCATCGACCTCCAGTACGGCCCCTTTCCCCGCCAGGGGACGACTTTTCCAGTCGACCCCGAAGACCTGCTCACGCCCGGCGGCTTGTTCCTTTCCGGTGGCATCCGCTAGACTCGCGGTGATCTGGAAAAAGCCGCCGCTGCCGGTGATGGGGATCGTCACCCCTTCGCATAGTAGCTGGCCATAGAGATCTCCGCCCTGGAGCGTTACGCTCGCCTCCTTAGCAAACACCTCCCGCCCGCTCGGATCAAGGGCTTTCATTTTCAAGCGATGCGGGCCCTTGAGGTTTTTCTCATTGATGGCGTAGAAATCCACGGTGACGGCTTCCCCCACATGCACCACCTGGTTGCGTGTCTTCACCGCGACGTAGAGCGGTTGATTGTAATAGGCCATCAACCCCGGGTCAGCCTTGGGATTGCGGAAGCAATCGACTATTCCGGAGTAATTGCCCATGGCATGCTCTTCCCAACCATTGATGGCATAGGCGTCGTTGGCATCGCAGATTCGGTGGTCTTCGATCTTGCGGCCTTGATGTTCCAGGCTGATGGCCCCCATCGCCTGGCAGAGATCGTCCAGCGTAGGGAAGGAACTTGCAAGTTTTTTACGCGTGAAAAAGGAATCAAAAGCTTCAACCATCTGCCGGTAGATGGCGCCATCCCAGCCGGTGGGCAAGCTCTCCATTTCTTTTTTGATCAAGCCTAAGCGCGGCGGCGCCGAGACCGCCCCTTCCTCGCCGCGGAAGACGATCTCCGCCCGGTTGGTCGTGAGGCCATAATGGTTGGCCGGGCCACGGTAGAAATCCTCTCGCCAGCATTCGTCGCCGAGGGCCCGATGAAAGTCCCACCAGCCCAGTTGGTAGGCTTTGTCGTCGAAGGGGCGCAGGTGCAGTTTGTCTTTTTCTTCACTGTCAATGCTCTTGCACCACGCCGAGGCGTAGGTGATGGTCCGGCTGGGATCGAGGTTATGGGCGGCCTTGAGATCCCCCATGTGCTGGGAAAAAAGCGCCTCGTCCTCTTTCGCCCCGTAGATGTACCATTGTTCGTTGATCAGGTTGTAGAGGACCAGACTCGGATGGCTGCGGTCGCGCTTGACCATTCTCAATAGTTTCTCCCGGGCCAGGGCTTGCGCGAAGGGGTCCTTCCCGGCGCTGACATGGCCGCCGGGTTCCTCATAGAAGAGCAGCCCCAGTTCGTCAGCTTTCTCCAGTATGCTCGGGTGTCCGATGGCGCGGTGGAAGTTTAGCATATTGAGTCCCATCGCCTTGGCGAGACGGACCTCGCGCTCGGCCCATTCGGCCGTGGGATAGATGCCGTTGATCGGCCAGAACCCCCAGCTAATGGCCGTGCGCAGGACGATCCGCTTGCCGTTGAGACGGAAGAGGGCGTTCTCGCCCTGGCCTTCCGGCGCGAACCAGCGGAACCCGAACGTCTTGGCGGTCGAGTCGATGGTCGCGCCGCCTGTCTTCAAACTCACCTCGGCGACATAGAGCTCGGGATTCTCCAACTCCCAAAGCTTGGCCTCCGGAGCGACCACTTTGAGTGAAAATGTGGAACCACCAACCGGAACTGTGAGATCCTTGCGTTCCTCACGGAAAACTTCCACGGCGGGGTTCCGCTTCTCGAAGACGCGAATCTGCAGGTCACGCTTTGCGGCTGCGCCGGTCGTGTTGCGAACGCTCACCAAGGCATTCGCCTCGCGCATCGCCGGTGTGTTTTGCAGATAAAGGTCGTCAATGTAGATCGGGTCACAGACAATCAGTCGCACCCGGCCCGTGATCCCGCCAAAGCCGTGACTCACGGGAATCTTGTAGCGTCCCCACGGCTCAGCTTTTGTGTCATTCCACCAAAAGTTGCCATTGGGGTTGGTGATGCGGACGGCCAACTGGGCCG